>NZ_JBBPEV010000004.1 GCF_038069945.1 Aquabacterium sp. A3
TCAGTCGGCAAGTTAAGGCAATCCAGGTTGCCGTATGCTCCACGCCCTCTCCTCCGCGCCCCAGCCTAACTGTCAGGTCAACGCGGACGCAACCAAGGGCCATGCCTTCGGCATTCTCATGACCCTTGCTTGTGCCCTCCGCCCTGGCGGGCTCCGGCGCCGGTTACCTTGGTAGTTAGGCCTCTTATGAACAAAACTGACGCAGCTGCTATTGCAACTCATCTGGAAAACGCAATCTCGCAGCTCTCGCTTGCGTTGCGAGAAGCACAGGAACGCCTTGATCCCGCCGCACATGAAAATTTCAAACGCTTGATCGGCTCTCAAATCGGCAAGCTTTCGTTTGAAGGCCTAGAGCCAATCTATGCAGAACATCCAGACCTTGCACCGCCAGGAGTTTTAGAAGAATGAGCGCCTCAACTCGTCGGCCACAGAGCGTGCCTTCGCTCAGTGGCCTAACTGTTTGGTCAAGCCGACGCCAACAGCTATGCTGTTGGTGCCCTACGCTTCGCTCCAGCGAGGCTTACTGCGGGCGTTAGGCCGCAAAAATGGTCATCAGCGCATGAAAGCACTTGGCCCCTCGCTCATCAAGTTGGCCGCTTACATCGTCGTAACTTTGGCTGCGGCTTTCTTCTTCTTCATAGCACTGCAAGGCTTGAGCGGGGATGGCCTATCAATCCAAGCACGTCGAAGTGTAGTTTTTTATCCTGCGCTACCTGGTGCCGTTCTAGCGCTCGGCTTTCTTTGCTTATCAGCTGCCTGCGCTCTCCCAATCGTCTTTCTTTTGCTTAAGAAGCCACTCGTTGAGGCAACTGGAATTTCAATTGGGCTGCTCATAGCCTTCGCCGGATTGATAGTAACGGCCGTTTTGTTCTTAGTTTTAGGGATCGGCGTCCCAAACGATAAACCACTAACCTTGACGAGGGTTTTCGGAGCAATCGGAATCGTTCTATATCTTATTTACAAGATTCGGCAGTGAACAAAATTTGTGCGCCTGATTACCGTGTGCAATCAAAGCCAACCACCACTGAACCAGCATCTGGAAAAATCTCTGGCACTCAAAGCAATTGAGTGTGGCTATGCATATGTGAAACATCAATATCCATCGGCAATTCGGCGTTTTCTCATGCGTCTTGTAATCTATCGCTAGTAAAAATTGGCACATGAATTGCAACACCCAAAATGCAGGCAACCGCACCAGCAAAACCTTCCACTCCGCGCCGCAGCCTAACTGTCAGGTCAACGCGGACGCAACCAAGGGCCATGCCTTCGGCATTCTCATGGCCCTTGGTTGTACTCTCCGCCCTCACGGGCTCCGGCGCCGGTTACCTTGGTAGTTAGGCAGATTGAGCCAGGCATTTTGGGGGTGTACATTACATCCATCAACGGATACATTTGATCAATCTTATTTATTATCAACATGAAAATCAGTTATCATAAAAAAATCGTTAGCGCCTCACTGCTAACTGCGTTGGCTGTGGGCGCGAGCGCGTCTCACGCCCAAGTAGCTCACTTGGATCTGACAATTGGCTCTCGCTACAGCCCCGACCAGCATTACGACGTAACGTATACCCCTGAAAATTCTGATTTTTTCGACGCTTGGGTGTGGGGCAGGACCCCCTCAGGGGAAGCAACTTACCTCCACTTCAGTCTCGGAACTTCAGGCCTCTCATCAGATCGGCCATGGCTGAGTCTTAATTTCAGCACCGCCAACCTAAACCAACCAATAGCTGTTGGCACCTAAACCAACACGGAGCGGGCCCCGTTCGAGTCCGCTGGACATGCCGGCTTTAGTATTGGCTTCGGTCCTTATGGCAACAATGCGGTGTGGGGGAGTTTTACAGTTGAAAAAGCGACTTTCTCAATTGACGGGAAAATTCAAGAGTTTTCAAGCTCCTTTGAGGCATTCGGCTCTTGCTGCTATGGCGGCGACTACGTAGACAAGTACACTGGCACATTTACATTTAGTGCAGTTCCCGAACCAGACAGTCAAATATTGCTAGCGTTAGGAATAGCTGGGTTGCTTGCATCAAGGACGCTACGTGTAAAATTAGCTGCACCAACCTCAGCACACAGCCAAAGCTAATATGAAGGGACATCGAGGCCTTTGCGGAAGCAGGCTGTGTTGCATCGCTAGATGGTTGAAATGCTAGGTGCATAGCTGTCCTTCGGCAGTCAGCTCAACATCCAGGGGCGCAAAGTGCCATTCGCCATCAGCCTTTTGGCTCAACAGCATCGGCGTTCTTCCACCAGGCCGAGGCGTCTGGCACACTGATCGCAAACATCAAATGGAGCGTCTGTGCAGCATTACTGTTCATCGAACCATGGCCAGTTTGCCGTGTGCTCCACGCCCTCTACTTCGCGCCACAGCCTAACTGTCAGGTCAACGCGGACGCAACCAAGGGCCATACCTTCGGCATTCTCATGGCCCTTGCTTGTACCCTCCGCCCTAGCGGGCTCCGGCGCCGGTTACCTTGGTAGTTAGGCTACTCATGAGAAAAAGTTCAGCATGCTACCTAAAAGCGCTATCCGCAGTGATTGCCAGCATATTACTTACATTCGTTGTGGGCTCATTAATAGGAACTCCGATTAATCCCACTATGTCTCGGCACGTTCAAGCCAAAGCAGATACTGCTGTTGTAACAGGCATGGTCTTCCGAGAAGGTGAGGCAGAGGCATACTTTGCCGTACCAAGCACGCCAAATCCGCCATTTTGGGTTGCCGTTCTGGACTGGCACGCGTGGTTGCTGGCACCTTTGCTCATAATAGCGCTCATGGCACTTCGGCCTGCAGCAATACCTTCACTTATTGTGTATTGCGCTGCTGCCATCTCCTTGTACTATTTAGTAGCACCAACAACCGCTCTCGTACTTATCGTTTCGGGAACCTTAGGGACACTTGGCATCTACGGACAGGGAAAGCTCAAAGACTTCCATCAGCGGAAGAAAAATCTCCATTAATTGAAGAATGTCGTAGCCCTGGCAACCGTGCCATGAAAACGAGTACCAAATTGCCACTCGCCATCGGCCTTTTTCTCAAACAAGCTCAGTGGTCTTCCACCAGACCGAGGCGTCTGGCACACTGCTCTCAAACATCAAGGGTAGCGTCTGTGCAGCATCACTGTTCATCGAACCACGGCCAGTTTGCCGTGTGCTCCACGCCCTCTCCTCCGCGCCCCAGCCTAACTGTCAGGTCAACGCGGACGCAACCAAGGGCCATGCCTTCGGCATTCTCATGACCCTTGCTTGTGCCCTCCGCCCTGGCGGGCTCCGGCGCCAGTTACCTTGGTAGTTAGGCTTTCTTTGGCTGGCCATCAGCACTCGGGAGGATTTACTATGGGAATCACAATTCATTTCGAAGGTCGCCTGAAAGGCGATTCTGCTTACGAAGCCCTCATCCATGCTGCAGAACAATTTGCTTTGGCAAGAGGTTGGCAAGCCAAAGGCTTCCTAGTTGCGAGAACCACTTTATCCCGAGTTCGGAATGGAGAAGACTGGAACTATGAAGGCCCAACCAAAGGAATTGAGTTGCAGCCCCATCCAAGCTCCGAGCCGATTCGCCTGGAGTTCGACGAAAACCTATTCATTCAGGAATACACAAAAACGCAGTTTGCGCCCCCGGAAACGCATAAAGAGCTAGTTCTTCTTCTGGATCAGCTCATACCGCTCTTCGAGTCTCTTGAGGTCATCGATGAGGGGCAGTATTTTGAAACACGCGATGAAGAACTATTGCTCAACCTGAGAGATCAATGCTTTGAGATGCTCGATGAGCATCTAGCAAATGATCTGACACTACGAGGGCCAGTACGGCTTCCAAGCGGGCGAATAGCAGACCTTGTAAGCGATACTTAACCTCATCCGAGTGCAGCACCGCGCCTACGCGCCCCAGCCTAACTGGGTATATGGACTCCCCCGCAAACGCAAGAGACTGATCGATTGAATGGCCGTGATGGGTGCGCCTGCAGTCGTATATCCGGCATCTGTGGTGGGCCCGTGTGAGCTGGCCCGTGCCGACATGGAATCTGCGTCACAGCGGAGCCAATCGGTGCAAGCGGCAGGCAAGCTGCCACGACAGTTACCGGCTTCATGCTGTGTGGGTGTGACCCGGGGTGCCATGATGGGATATCAATCTCGTCGCAACGCTGGGAGGGGAACGTGGTTTTCTTCCTTCAAGACGGGGTTCGGGGTGCTGCCATCACGCCATCTTGGCCTGGTAAGGCACCTTGTCTCTCAGGCACGCATAGCAAATGCGCGCCAGCTTGTTGGCCAAGGCACAGGCGCCCTTGTTGTGGCACGTCCTGGCTTGCAATTGCAGCGCCCAGCGCTTGAGCGCGCCAGGGGCTTGCCCTGTGCCTGCGCTGCCGCCACCGTCCTCAGCACGCTTCTGGCGCCGTGCACCAGCAGCATGCGCAGGTACGGGTCTATCAAGCGGACGCCAACACTGGCGATGGCTTCGCCATTCTCATGGCCCGTGCTTGTACCCTCCGCCCTCACGGGCTCCGGCGCCGGTCACCGTGGTAGCCAGGCCTCTTGCAAGAAGAACTGTATATGCATACAGTTCACGGGTGCCATCCTGCACCGCCCAACAACTTCGGTATCCCCATGCTTGACCACATGACATTCCGCGTATCCGACATCGCTCAGGCAAAAGCGTTTTACAGCGCAACCTTGGCCCCGCTGGGCTACAGCGTTTGTTTTGAAGGCAACTACGGCTCAAACATCCTTGGCCTTGCCTACCCTGATGCGTCCGAGCCAGACGGGAAAAAGGCTGACGTGTGGTTCATTGATGGCCCATCTCCATATGGCGGCCCAGCCGCAACATCTGGCTGTCACCTCGCATGGCGAGCAAAAAATCGTGCGCAAGTTGATGCCTTCTACAAGGCCGCTATCGCCGCGGGCGGAAAGGACAATGGCGCGCCTGGCCTGCGGCCGGATTACCACGCCAACTACTACGGGGCGTTCGTCATTGACCCTGAAGGCAACAACATTGAAGCCGTGTGCCATCTGCCTGAATGAATAGGGTTAACGTGCCCGCAACGTCTTCCACTCCGCACCACATCCCACCATGACCATCGCCGCCAACATCATCATCGCCCTCGTTGCGGTGCTGCACATGTATTTCCTGGTCCTCGAGATGTTTTTGTGGACGAAGCCCTCTGGCAGAAAGGCGTTTGGCCTGAGCCCGGAGCAAGCCGAAGCCACCAAGGTGCTTGCCGCCAACCAGGGCCTCTACAACGGTTTTCTCGCCGCAGGGTTGATGTGGGGGCTTTACCTGGGCGCGGAAGGCACACCGTTCAAGGTGTTTTTTCTGGGGTGCGTTGTGGTGGCCGGAATGTATGGTGCGGTCACAGCAAGTCGCAAGATTCTCTTCATTCAGGCCTTGCCCGCAGCCCTTGGCCTGGCCCTGCTTGTCGTGGCTTGAGCGCCCCGCGCTTGTCTGCGCCTTGCCGTGTCACTGCCCTTATCATGCCGTTGAACATTGGCGCGTTGGACGCGCCGCGATGGAGCGCTCTTGAATCCTGATCCCAAGATGGTCATTGCATGGGTGTTGACCCTTGCTGTTCCGGTGGCCACCACCGCCGTGTTGGCGGCGTTCATGACGTTCATTCCCTTCGACACCTTGCTGGAGTTGGTCAAGCAGCACTTTGCTGCCATCGTGGGATTGCCGGTGGCAGCCGTGTTTGCTGTCTTCCTGGTGGTGGTGCTGCAACAAGCCTCGGGCCCCATCAAATTCAAGGGTCTGGGGTTCGAATTCGAAGGCACGTCTGGTCAGGTGGTGCTGTGGATTGCCTGCTTCCTGGCGATGGCCGCGGCCATCAACATGACATGGTCTCTGCACTGAGTGCACTGATCCGCCCACACAAACCAATCGCAGACGCCAGACCGGCGCCCTCATGATGGCTGGACCCGACACTTCATTTTGGCAAGCCCGCTTCGAACAACAACAAACCGGGTGGGATCGCGGAGGCCCCAGCCCCCAGCTCCTGGATTGGCTGGCCCACCACGAAGTGCCGATGGGGCGCGTGGCGGTTCCGGGGTGCGGCCACGGCTGGGAGGTTGCCGAACTGGCCCGTCACGGGCATGAGGTGGTGGCACTGGATTACACCCCTGCCGCGGTAGACAGCACTCGGCGCCGCTTACAGACCCTGGGCCTGCGCGCCCAGGTGGTGCAGGCCGACGTGCTGCATTACGAGCCCCCGGCGCCGTTTGATGCCGTTTACGAGCAGACCTGCCTGTGCGCCATCCATCCCGAGCACTGGGGCACCTACGCAGCGCAGTTGCACCGCTGGCTGCGCACAGACGGCCGCTTGCTGATGCTCATCATGCAGCGCCCTCGTCCTGCGGCCATCGAAGAAGGGCTGATCGAAGGCCCGCCGTACCATTGCGACATCAATGCGGTGAGGGCCTTGTTTCCCGAACGCCTGTGGCATTGGCCCAAGCCCCCTTACGCCAAGGTGGCACATCCCAGCCTCTCACACGAACTGGCGGTGGTGCTGCGCAAGCGCTGAAAAACCCAGGCTTATCGGCGGATGGGCCCGAGGGCATCGGCGCTAAGGTACAGGCCATCCTGACCAGGGTTGCGGCACGCCCACACAAGGCCGCATGCAGCCATGAAACGTGCACTCACCTCCGCCTTGATCGCCCTTGTGCTGCCCGGCATGGGTGGTTTGCTCTTGCCTGACGCACAAGCCCGTGATCTGCGGGCGGACGAACCTGACCGGCTCGCGCTGGTGTCGTGGGTTAGAACGCAAAACGCCTTGGGCGACTTGAATGATCAAACTGGCCAGGGCTGGTCGATCAGACGGGTATGGTCAGACCATGATCAGGCCACCGTGTGCGCCGTGGCGGTGGACCGCCGAGGCGTCCCACAGTTGCGACAGGGGCGGATGTTGCTGAGCCGGGTTCACATGAGCCGCACCGACGCCGGCTGGCGTGTCCAGGACCAGGAACAATTGTGGATGCCCACCAGCACCGCCATGCGCACCCAGTGTCAACCCAAGGCCTCGGCAGCCTTCATGTTGGCCGCGCTCGATGAACTGGAGCGAACACCCCCAACCGCTGGCCCCACCGCCGGTGCCCCCCAGGGATGGGCGCCCGCAACGCCAGAACGCACGGGGCGCATCACCGCTCGGGGCCGCACCCTGCTGCATGCGCTGCCCGACCTGAGCAGCCGCCTGGGCAAGCACCTGGTGCAAGGCGATCGCGTGATGATCGAAGAGCAGCGGCCCGGATGGACCCAGGTGCGCTACACCCATCCCATCACCAAGGTGGTCACCGTCGGCTGGGTGCGCAGCCCACGCGTGGCTCAGACGTCCACGTCCACCTCGTTGCCATAAACCTCCATCAGCTCACGACGTGAGGCGGCTTCGCCCTTGCCCATGAGCTTGTTGAAGGACGTGACCGTGGCATCAAACCCAGGCTCGCCATAGGCCACCGGCAGCAGTCGGCGGGTTTCGGGGTTGAGGGTGGTTTCCCACAACTGTTCGGCACTCATCTCGCCCAGGCCCTTGAACCGGCTGATCGTCCAGGCGTTTTCTCGGCAGCCCTCTTTGCGCAGCTTGTCGAGGATGGCGGTGAGCTCGCCCTCGTCCAGCGCATACATCTTGGCCGCTGGCTTCTTGCCGCGCGCCGGCGCATCCACCCGGTACAGCGGCGGGCGGGCAATGTACACGTGCCCCGCCTCCACCAGCTTGGGGAAGTGGCGGAAGAACAGCGTCAACAGCAGCACCTGGATGTGCGAACCATCCACGTCCGCATCTGACAGGATGCAGACCTTGCCGTAGCGCAGGCCGCTCAGGTCGGGCGTGTCGGTGGGGCCGTGCGGGTCCACGCCGATGGCCACCGAGATGTCGTGGATCTCGTTGTTCTTGAACAGCAGATCGCGCTCCACCTCCCAGGCGTTCAGCACCTTGCCGCGCAGGGGCAGGATGGCCTGGGTCTCTTTGTTGCGGCCCATCTTGGCAGAGCCACCGGCCGAGTCGCCCTCGACCAGAAACACCTCGTTGAACGCCAGGTCGCGGCTTTCGCAATCGGTGAGCTTGCCAGGCAGCACGGCCACGCCCGAGCTCTTTTTCTTCTCGATCTTCTGGCCGGCGCGCTGGCGGGCCTGCGCCTGTTTGATGACCAGCTCGGCCAGCCGTTTGCCGTGCTCCACGTGCTGGTTGAGCCACAGCTCCATGGCCGGCTTGACGAAGGTGCTGACCAGGCGCAGCGCATCGCGGCTGTTCAAACGCTCTTTGGTCTGGCCTTGAAATTGAGGGTCCAGCACCTTGGCGCTGAGCACAAAACTGGCCCGCCCGAACACGTCATCGGGCATGAGCTTGACGCCCTTGGGCAGCAGCGCATGCATGTCGATGAAGCCCTTGACGGCGTTGAACAGCCCGTCTTTCAGGCCGGACTCGTGCGTGCCCCCGGCCACCGTGGGAATGAGGTTGACGTAGCTCTCGCGCACCGGGGCCAGGTCTTCAGTGAAGGCCACACACCAGGCCGCACCCTCGCCTTCGGCGAAGTTCTCGGTTTCGCCCTCGGTGGCGTACATCTCGCCTTCAAACAACGGAATGATGGGGTCAACCGGCAGCGTCTGGCTCAGGTAATCGCGCAGGCCGCCCTGGTACAGCCAGGTTTGCACCTCGGGCTCTTTGCCCGACTTCTCGATGGTCAGGGTGATGGTCACGCCGGGCATCAGCACGGCCTTGCTGCGCAGCATGTGCACCAACTCGCCCCGGGGCAGCTCGGCGCTTTCAAAGTACTTGGCATCAGGCCACACGCGCACGCTGGTGCCTTGCTTGCGATCGCCGCTGACCGCTGGGCGCACGGCCACGGGCTCCAGCACCTCGCCACCATGGCCAAACACCAGGGTGGCCACCTGCTTGTCGCGGCACACCGTGACCTGAAGGCGCGTGGACAAGGCGTTGGTGACGCTCACGCCCACCCCATGCAAGCCACCCGAGAAGCTGTAAGCCCCTCCCGAGCCCTTGTCGAACTTGCCGCCCGCATGCAGCCGCGTGAACACGATTTCCACCACCGGCACGCCCTCTTCGGGGTGGATGCCAAAGGGAATGCCGCGCCCGTCGTCGTCCACACTGATGGAGCCATCGGTGTGCAAGGTCACGGCAATGCGTTTGCCATGACCCGCCAGCGCCTCGTCGGCCGCGTTGTCGATCACCTCCTGGATGATGTGCAGGGGGTTGTCGGTGCGGGTGTACATGCCCGGGCGCTGCTTGACGGGCTCCAGGCCCTTGAGCACACGGATGGACGCCTCGCCATAGGCAGCGGGCTGGTTGGCGGACGGGTGGGGTTTGGTCGAAGGCTTCGAAGACATGGGCGGGATTCTAGAGAGTTCCAAAGTGATGGATTGCGGGTATTTCCTCACGGTATTTCTGCCCACAGCCACGCCGGTCTGACATAACATCTGGGAAATTTTTCACGACAAGGTCAGATCATGCGCGTGCAGACAACATTGGTGGGCTGGTGCCTGGCGTTGACCAGCCTGCTGGCCCATGCTGACACCGACTACACGCTGAGCACGCCCACGGCCTTGCCCTACACACGCATCGACGGCCATGCGGCACCCGGCAGCTTCACCGACACGGTGTCGTTCGCGCTGGACAGCACCTACGCAGGGTACGTGTGGCTGTTCCCCCGCCAGGACTGGCTGTTCAGTGGGCTGGACAACATCCAGGACGCCAGCCTCACCTTGCGCAACGACAGCACAGGCGACACCTGGACCGGTCTGAATTTTGCCCAAGCCCAAGGCGGTGTCAGTTACCTGGACGTCCAGGCCCTGAACCTGGCGCTGGCCGGGCTGGACCCCAACAAATCGCTGTGGATTGCGGGCGATTTTGGTCCGGGGCAGTACTCGGCCTTCATCAGCGGCACGGCCACCGGGCTGAACGGTGGCACCTACGTCGCCAAGTTCAGCATGGCGCCGGCCATCCCGGAGCCAGCCACCCTCTGGCTCATGGGACTCGGCCTGGCGGCTTTGAGCGCCACCCAGGTGACGCGTCGGCGGGCCTGACGCCCATCGGCCACGCAGGTTGGCCGCCCAAGCAGGCCAGGGGCGAGTGCACGCTGCCGCCCCCCCTGTCTTGAGGACGCGGCAGCGTGACAAATGCACGCCAGGGGTATAGGATGAACCGACATTCCAAACTGTCCGGGAGTCCGCCCTCATGCGCAAGCTGATCACCATCGCCGCCACAGCCCTCGCCCTTCAAAGCGCGTGGGCCAACAACACTTACACGGTTGAGGTGCCGACCGACGATCCCTACACCCGGATTGACGCCGGCACCGGCTATGGGGCCTTCACCGACACGGTCAACTTCGAGCTGGACCAGCCCTACACCGGCCTGGTGTGGCTGCTGCCACGCAACGGTGGCCTGAACTTCCTGCTCGACAACATCAACGACGCGTCGCTGACATTGCGCAATGACACCACTGGCCAGACCTGGCTGGGCGAGTCGTACGCCACCGCCGTGGGCAAGGTGTCGGCCTTCAATCTGCAGGCCTTGGCCCTGGACCTGGCCGGCTTTGATGTGAACAAGTCGCTGATCATCACGGGCGACTTTGACGCAGGCGATTACAGCGCGCTGATTTCTGGCAAGGCCACTGGCCTGTTGGGTGGCACGTACGTGGCCAAGTTTGGCTTCACCCAGGCCATCCCTGAGCCCGGCACCTCGGCCTTGATGCTCTTGGGCCTGGCCGGCATCGGGTTGCTGGCCTCCAGGCGCCGGACGCACTGACCGGCTCACTGAAACTGGGCCAGCATGCGCTCGATGGCCATGGTCAGGGGCGCTTGCATCAAGGGCAAGGTGAGCCACAGGCCGGTCAAACCGGCCGCCAAGGTGAGCGGAAAGCCCACTGAAAACACGTTCATCTGAGGCGACACCCTTGAGATGAGCCCCATGACCATGTTGACCAGCAACAGCATGGCCACCACGGGCAAGGACACCCACACGCCCAACTTGAACAACTCGGTGCCCCACACCTGAGGCTGGATGGCCGACAGGAACGCCAGAGGCTCTGGCGCAATGGGAAACACCTTGAAGCTGTGCAACACCGCCCCCGTGAGCAGCAGGTGGCCGTTCATGACCACGAACAGCCACGATGCCGTGGTGCCGTAAAATCGGCTGACGGACGTGACCTGACCGCCGGCCACCGGGTCAAAGAACATCGCGAAGTTCAGGCCCATCTGCAGGCCCACCAGTTCGCCAGCGTATTCGATGGCGGCAAACACCACGCGCGCGGCAAAGCCGATGGTCGCGCCAATCAACACCTGCTGCAAGATGACCATCAAGGCCTCGGCCGAATTGAGGTCAATGGCTGGCGCCTCAGGCAAGGCGGGTTGGGCGGCCACCACGATCAACAGGGCCAGCCCAACGCGCACGCGCCGCGGCACCATGCGCATGGAAATCACCGGGGCGGTCGTGAACAGCCCCAGTACCCTGAAAAACGCCCACAGCCAGGGCGAGATCCACGCCAGTACCTGGGCTTCGCTGAAGCTGACCATGCGTGTGGCCCGCCTCAGGTGACAACCTGGGGAATGGTTTGCAGCACCTGCCGGATGTAGTCCACCAGGGTGCTCAACATCCACGGCCCGGCAATGCCCAGGGTGGCGAAAGCGGCCAGCAGCTTGGGCACGAACGACAAGGTCTGTTCATGGATCTGCGTGGCGGCCTGAAACACGCTGACCACCAGGCCCACCGCCAGAACGACCAACAGGATTGGCACGCACACCGTCAGCAAGGTCAGCAGACCGTCTCGGGTCAGGGTCAGAACCTGTTGGGGATCCATGGGGCACCTGTGGAATGGGTGATGGTCACTGCGCGAAGCTGGCGGCCAGCGAACCCAGCAAGAGGTTCCAACCGTCGGCCAGGACGAACAGCATCAGCTTGAAGGGCAGCGCCACCATCACAGGCGACAGCATCATCATCCCCAGGCTCATCAGCACGCTGGCCACGATCATGTCGATGACCAGGAAGGGAATGAAGATCAGAAACCCGATCTGGAAGGCTGATTTGAGCTCGCTGGTCACGAAGGCGGGCACCAGCACACGAAATGGCACTTCTTCGGCCTTGATGGCCGGATCGACCTTGGCCAGGCCCGCAAACAACTGCAGATCAGACTGCCGGGTTTGCTTGAGCATGAACTCGCGCATGGGCACCTGGCCACGCTCCAATGCCGTGGTGAAGTCGATCTGGTTGGCGGCAAAAGGCTGGTAGGCGTCTTTGTAGACGCGGTCCAGCGTGGGCCCCATCACAAAGAAGGTCAAAAACAGCGACAGGCCAATGATCACCTGATTGGGTGGCGCCGACGGCGTGCCCAGCGCCTGACGCATCAGGCTGAGCACGATGACGATGCGGGTGAAGCCCGTCATCATCAACAACAGCGCCGGCAGAAAGCTCAGCGCCGTGAAGAACAACAGCGTCTGGATGGGCACCGAATAGCTGTTGCCTGATGCGCCCTGCCCCACCAGCAATGGCAAGGTGGCCGGCCCGGCAGGGGCCGCTTGCGCCCAGGCCCCCATGGCGGCCGTCAAGGCCAGGAGGCCCACGGCCGACTTGGACGCGACGTTCATGCGACGAGACAGGCCACCCACGCTCATGCCTGCTCCCCGGAGGTCTGACCGCGCTGACGCAACTGCCCCAGCACGTGGGCAAACCCGGCGGCCTGTGCTGGCGCCAGGTCCACCTCGGCCTGCGCCGGCATCGTGTGCACGGTCTGTATGCTGTGAGGCGTGACGCCCAGCACCAGCCAGGTGCGGTGCTCGCCTTGGCCCACCTCCACCGTCACCAGGCGCTGCCCCTGGCCCAGCACGTGCTGACCGACGGTGCGCATCGTGGCCGCATCCGTCCTGGCCATCTGCCCGGCCACACCCGAGCGCTTGAGCACCCACAGGCTGATGGGGATGAGGGCCAGCACGATCACGAACCACATGACCATGAGACCCAGTGAGGGCGACTGGCTCATTCAGCCTCCCTTGCTGAGCCGGCGCATGCGCTCGGACGGCGTCACGATGTCGGTCAGGCGAATGCCGAACTTGTCGTTGACCACCACCACTTCGCCCTGGGCAATCAAAAAGCCGTTGACCAGCACGTCCATGGGCTCTCCGGCCAGTGCATCAAGCTCAACCACCGAACCTTGCGCCAGTTGCAGGATGTTCTTGATGGGGATGCGCGTGCGCCCCAGCTCCACCGTCAGCTGCACTGGAATGTCCAGGATCATGCTGATGTCATTGCCGGCATTCGTCGGCGAGGTGGGACCGAAATTGGCAAACGCGGCCGGTGTCATCTGAGGAGCCGCGTCGGTCACCTCCTGCGCCGTCTGCCCAGTGGCTGCGGCATCCCCACCACCCGTGGCCGAGGTTTGTTGCGCCAGTGCAGCCTCCCACTCGGCCGCCATCGCATCCTGCTCGGATGCCGCGCCTTCCGGCGGAAACTCGGGAGCGGTTTCAGACATGAGAATCTCCAAGCCAGCCGGTGTTGCCAGCAGTTAGCAGTTTTTCAACGCGCAAGGCGTATTTGTTGTTCGACGTGCCGTAGTAGCAGTCAAAGACCGGCACACCATCGACCTTGGCCTGGATGATCTTGTCCAGGTCCAACTCGATGAAGTCGCCCGGCTTGAGGGCCAGCAGTTGTTCGACGGTGGCGGGTGCGTGGGCCAGTTCGGCCACCAGATCGACCTCGGCCGACTGGATCTGTTGCGTCAGCAGCTTCACCCAGCGTCGATCGGGTTCCGCCGAGTCGCCCTGGATCGACGAGAACAGGATGTCGCGGATGGGCTCGAGCGTGGCGTAGGGGATGCAGATGTGGATGGTGCCGCTGGTGTCACCGATTTCCAGCGTGAACGAGCAGCACACCACGATCTCGGAGGGCGTGGCCACCGTGGCGAACTGGGGCTGCATCTCGGAGCGCTGGTAATCCAGCTCGACCGGGTAGATGCCATGCCAGCTCTTTTTGTACTCTTCGGACACCACGTCCACCAGGCGACGGATGATGCGTTGCTCGGTGGCTGAAAAATCACGGCCTTCGATGCGGGTGTGGAACTTGCCGGCTCCGCCAAACAGCGAGTCAATGACCGCAAACACCAAGGTGGGCTCGCACACCACCAGGCCTGAGCCCCGCAAGGGCCGGATGGCCATGATGTTGAAGTTGGTGGGCACCACGATCTCACGCAAGAAGGCGCTGTACTTCTGCACCTTGATGCCACCGACAGAGACCTCGGGCGATTTGCGAATCAGGTTGAACAAGCCCACGCGGATGTTGCGCGCAAAGCGTTCGTTGATGATCTCCATGGTGGGCATGCGCCCACGCACAATCCGCTCTTGCTGAGCCAGGTTGTAGTCGCGAATGCCCTCTTTGGGCGTGTCGTCCTGCTCGAGCTTCTGGCTTTCGCCAGTGATGCCCTGCAGGAGCGCATCGACTTCGTCTTGGGAGAGGATCTGCTGGTTCATCGTCGTCCGTTCTCACGCCACGTGACGTGTTGCTCCGAACTCACTGAATGATGAAATTGGCGTAGTGCACCTGAGTGATCGGGTTGTAGGACTCGACCTTCTTGCGCTTGCGCTTTTTCGTGGTCTCCTGCTCCTCTTCCTCCTCAGGGTCATCAATCTCGTAGCCCATGGAACGGGCCGCCTCGCGGCCAATCTCATCGGCCAGCTTGATCTTGCCCTCGGTGCTCAAGAGCTCCGGCGCGGTCTTGTGGGCCAAGATGAGCAGAACGGCGTTACGAATGGCGGGCATGTACAGCTTGATTTCTTCGGCCACCTTGGGATCGTCGATCTGAAAGGTGATGCCCACCTGCGCAAAGCGCTCGGTGTCGCGGTCGGCCAGGTTCACCACGAAGGGGTCCAGGGGCACGAAGGTGGGCGGCGCTGCCGGCTCCTTCTCTTTGTGCGGGGGCGCCTTTCGCTTCACGGGCGCTTCGTCGGCGTATTCGTCGTCGGTGGCCTCGGCGTGATCGGCATTGCTCTTCATGAGCAGAAACGCGGCGGCGCCACCACCGATGAGCAACACCGCCACCAGGGCCACGATGATGATGATCAGTTTCTTCGAGCCCTTTTTGGGGGCTTCGCCTTCGGCCGCGGCAGGTGCTGCTGCTGACATGGTCCATCTCCAGTGTTTGCAAAGTCCGACGTGCCTGGGGGGTGTCGGCCCATGAAACCATTATTGGAAGTCAGCGCCGTCTTGATGGACGGATAAAGGATGTGAAATCCTTGTGATTCCGGAACGTGGTCACGCCGGATCAGGCATACAGGTCCAGGCCGCCGAGGCCGCCAGGCGCGGGGCGCAAAGCACCCAAGCGTGCCGGGTCCACGGGGTCGTCGCTGCCCGGGGTGCCTGCCAGCATGGCGCCTGGGGCGCCACGGCCTTCACCGCGCGCCTGGGCCTGGTCCTGGCCGCCTGATGGCGCCTGGCTGAACTGGGACATGACGTCACCGCCGGTGAGGCTGAGGCCCACGTCGCTCAAAGAGCGAGACAGCTGCCCCAGGCTGGACTCGATGGCCTGCCTGGTTTCCAGCGCCGTGGCGGCGAAATCAATGCGAGCGGCCTGGCCGTCCACGGCAATCTTGATGTTGATCGGGCCCAGCTCGGCGGGATTGAGTCGCAGTTCGGCGGTCATCGGTCCATCGGCACGGGCCTGTCCCACCCACACCCCCACCTGATCGGCCAGGGCTTGCGCAAACTGTCCAGTGCCAGGTGCGGGCCCCAGGGCGGCCGACGCATGCCGAGCACCCATGGGTTCACCCAAACCAGGCGCGCCCAAGCCCGCCATGGGCAGGTGTCTGGCCGACAGCGCCGAACCTGTGCCTGGCAGTTCCAGGCGCTCAGTGCCATCGGTGGCGGTCAGGCCGTCGATGCTCAGCGAAGCGGTGTCGTCCGAGGCCACCCCACCCTCCAGGTGCAGTTGTGCGGCAGCCCAGGCCCCCTCGCCCAGCGAGGCCCCGGCCCCTCGCCCTGCCAGGTCGGGCAAGGTGCCTGAAGCCGCCGGATCAGCGGTGGCCAAAGCGCCCAGCGTGTCCTCTGGAGCGATGGCCGCCCCCGCGGGATCGCCCTCTGTGAGCGCTGCCAACCAATTCATCATGCCGGCCGGATCGGAAGGGTCCACCCCGGCGGGTGGGTTGATTTCTCGCACCCAGGCCACCCCTTCGCCTTGCGCCGTGTTGAAACGGGTGAGGTCACCTGAGGACTCGTCGGACTCGTCAGCCTGGCCCGCCCCGGACTTCTCGGCGCGCTGTCGCGTCGATGGGTCGGTTTTCTGCGGCGCCTGCGGTCGGGCCGCCTTCGCGGTGGCGCGCGCAGGCTCCGGGGCCTTGCCGGCTTCGCTTTGCGCCTGGGCCGGCGGCGCCGTCACCGTGGCAGGCCGTGGCGCCTGCTCTGCGCGTTGTGCTTGCAGTTGCGCGCTCATGCGCGCCTTCTGCAGCGCCTGATCGGTCATGCGCTGGGTCAATGCCCTGGTGGCCGGATCGGCCGAGCCTTTCGGGGCGGCCGGTGGCGCAGGGGCACGCTCGGGCCGCGAAGGCTGTTCGGCCTGACGGTACTGCGCCACCATGCGAGAGAAATCGGTGTCTGCACCCGCTTGCGCGCCGCCGCCCAGGCGGCCCAGCGCATCCTGCAGGGCGTTGACACTGGCAACGGCCGGTGCGGACGGCAGTCCGGTCTTGCCCTGGCTGTTCAGCGGTGTGGTCATGGCATCAACCTTTCCGGGCGCACGTGGCCCATCAGAACGATGCCAGTGTCTCGCCTTCGCCTGCACCGAAGCCCGACGATAAGCGGGGCGTTCTGGCCGCGATTTCGTCGGTCGCCTTCTGCTCCTGGCGTTGTTCCTTGCGCCGCTGCTCCAGCAGGCGTCGGTCGATCAGTTGAGAGACGGCCGCCACCCGCTTTTCCCGATCGATCAGCTCCAGGCGCAAACGGTCCAGCCGTTCGCGGGCCTGCTCGACTCGACGATCCTGCTCAGCCTGGGCATCGGTCAGCCGGCCCATGAAATCCTGGTAGCAGCGCATGATTTCCATGCCACCAGACTGCTGAAACTGCTTTTGCCAGCGCTGCTGATAGTCCCGCCGCCAGTCGTTGAGCGATTGCGCCTGCTGGCGCGCGGCATCGTACTGCCGTTGTCCGCCTTCGAGCATCGACAAGGCCTCGTCGCGCGCCTTCTCGGCAGCGTCCAGCACCAACAGCAAGGGTTGAATGGCGGTCATGAGTCCGTACTACTCCGGGGCGCAGGCCCTTGATCAGGTCATGATGGCTGCACCAGGCGGTGCAGTGCATGGGTGCTTTCCTGCAAGACAGCGGGTTCGTGCATGCCCTGCTGCAACAACTTGACCATCTGCGGGTGCACCCGCACGGCCAGGTCAAGCTCGTGATCCTGGCCCGGCACGTAGGCGCCCAGCTGGATGAGGTCTTTGGCCTTGCTGTAACGCGACCACAGTTGGCGAAACCGTCGGGCGTCCTCGGTGTGCTGTTGGTCCACCACGTTGTGCATGACCCGCGACGCGGACCGCTCGATGTCGATCGCCGGAAAGTGACCGGACTCGGCCAGGTCGCGCGACAACACGATGTGACCATCCAGGATGGCGCGTGCGGCGTCGGCGATCGGGTCTTGCTGGTCGTCACCCTCTGACAGCACGGTGTAGAAGGCGGTGATCGAGCCTCGGCCGTTCAGGCCGTTGCCGCTGCGCTCGACCAACTGAGGCAGCTTGGCAAAACACGATGGCGGATAGCCTTTGGTGGCAGGCGGCTCGCCAATGGCCAGTGCAATCTCGCGCTGCGCCATGGCGTAACGGGTCAGTGAATCCATGAGCAAGAGCACGTGCAGGCCCTGGTCCCGGAAGTGCTCGGCCACCGCCGTGGCGTAGCTGGCACCTTGCATGCGCGTCAGCGGCGGCGCATCGGCGGGTGCGGCCACCACCACAGAGCGCGCCAGACCATCGTCACCCAGGATGTCTTCGATGAACTCCTTGACCTCGCGACCCCGCTCGCCAATGAGCCCCACCACGATCACATCAGCCTGGGTGTAGCGGGCCATCATGCCCAACAACACCGATTTGCCCACGCCCGAACCGGCGAACAAGCCGATGCGCTGGCCGCGCCCCACCGTGAGCATGGCGTTGATGGCGCGCACGCCCGTGTCCAGGGGCAAACGCACCGGGTCACGCTCCATCGCGTTGATGGGACGGCGGGCCAGTGGTTCACTGCGGACGTGGTCCAGCGGCCCTTTGCGGTCCATGGGCACGCCTTGTGCATCCACCACCCGGCCCAACAAGCCACTGCCGATGGGCAGGTGTCGGGTGCGGTCTTCGCTGCGCCGCCAGGGATGGTTGGGGCGTCCCAGCACGGGCGGGTTCACGGGCAAGGTGCGCGGCACCACCCTGGCGCCGCTGGACAGGCCATGCACCTCGGCGGTGGGCATCAGGAACGCGCGATCACCCGTGAAGCCCACCACCTCGGCCAACACCGGGGTGGACTCCAGACGGGTCTCGGAATGGATCTCGCACACGGCCCCGACCGGCAGCCGCAGGCCGGTGGCCTCCAGCACCAAACCAGCCACGCGCACCAGCTTGCCCTGATTCTCGAAGGGCTGGGGGGTGCTGGCGCAGGCGTCCAGGTCGTCAAGGAAGCGCATCCACTGCTCCATGGCCACGCCATGTTCGGTGCGAATGGGCATGTTCATGCGTCATCCTCCTCACCGGGCGCTCTTGAGGCGGCGCCACCATCGTTCATCCAGGCTTCTGCCTCATCTTGCTCTTCTGGCAAAGCGGTGTCCAGTGCATCGGTGGATTCGCGGCCCGCATGCCAGCTGGAGCGCTGTCCCAGCGACGCGGCGGCACGCTCCCAGCGGGCTTCCACCGTGGCGTCCACCGTGGCGATGTCGGACTCCACCACGCATCCACCACGGGTCAGGCCGGCGTCTGGCACCAAACGCACGCCACGGGCGCCCATGGCCTCGGCCAGCTGGATCTGCACCAGGTGCAGGTCGTCAGGGTGCAGGCGCACCACGATCTGCCGGGCCGAACTCAGCAAGGCGCTGAGCGCCTGCTCGGCCACCACCACCACGTGCTCCGGGTGCTGCAGGATTTCCGCGCGCACCACCTGCCGCCCCAGCTCAAGGGCCACGCGGGCCACCCGCCCGGCCAACTGCTGCTCCAGTGCCTCCAGCCGGTGATGCAGTTCGCGCACCACCGTGCCCACCTGGTCACTCATGAATGCGGCCATCTGCGCCGTCTGGGTTTGCTTGTAGCTCTCCAACGCCGCCAGACCATTGCGGTAGCCATCCTGGTATCCACTTTGTCGCGCCTCTTGCACCAGGGCGGCCACCTGCTCGGCACTGGGGCCAGCCGCAGGCTGCGCAGCCTTCGGGCGCTGCGGGGGGGCGTCGTCCTGCCCTGGCACCCCGCCCACCACAGGGCGTGGGCCTGCGGCCTTGGCGGGCCGTGCAGCGCCGTTGGCAGGGGCGGCGGCGGCCTTGCCCATGGCCTGATCGGCGTGCCGCGCCGCCTGTGGTGCAGGCCGCGCCTTGGCGCGCATCTCGGCGGCCGCACGCTCTGCCAGCGTGGGCTTGCGCACCCCCACGTCCTGCTCGGCGGGCGCTGGGGGCGGCTCAAAGGTTTCCAGATTCCAGGCCGAGACCTTGCCACCCAGCTCTTCTCTGGGGATGAACCGCGCGTAGGGGTTGTTGCCCGGCGGATTGGACTTGTTAGACGTAGTCATCATCGCCTCCGCTGGCCAGCACGATCTGGCCCTCGTCGGCCAGACGGCGAACGATCTTCAACATTTCTTTCTGCTCGGCTTCCACTTCGGACAGCTTGACCGGGCCGCGGCTTTCGAGGTCTTCGCGCAGGGTTTCTGCCGCACGCGAGGACATGTTCTTGAACACCTTCTCCCGGATGTCGGGCGACGCCCCCTTGAGCGCGATGATGAGCGACTCGGTCTGCACTTCCTTGAGCAGGCTCTGGAAGCCCTTGTCGTCCAGCTTGATCAGGTCGTCGAAGGTGAACATGTTGTCCATGATCTTCTGCGCCAGATCGCCATCGGCCTCGCGGATGTAGTCCAGGATCGATGTCTCGACGCTGGAGCCCATGAGGTTGATGATCTCGGCCGCCGGCTTGACACCGCCCAGCGACGATTTGCGAACCTGGGCGCCCCCGGCCAACACGCGTGACAGCACCTCGTTGAGGTCCTTGAGCGCCGAGGGCTGGATGCCGTCCAGGGTGGCGATGCGGATCATCACCTCGTTGCGATGCCGCTCGGTGAAGCTCTTCAGCACGCCCGAGGCCAGGTCCGGGTCCAGGTGCACCAGGATGGCCGCCACGATCTGGGGGTGCTCATTGCGCAGCAGCTCCGCCACGGACTGGGCATCCATCCATTTCAGGCTCTCGATGCCGGTGATGTCGCTGCCCTGGATGATGCGATCGATCAGCAGGTTGGCCTTGTCATCGCCCAAGGCCTTGCGCAGCACCGACTTGACGTACTCGTCCGTGTCGGCCACCAGCACCCCCATCTCGGCCGATTCGGTCGAGAAGCGATCCAGCACGTTGTCGATTCGCTCTCTCTGTATGGTCTTGAGCTTGGCCATGGTTTCGCCCAGCACCTGAACCTCTTTGGGCTCCAGCTGACGGAACACTTCGGCGGCCTCTTCCTCACCCATCGACATGAGCAGGATGGCGGCGTCTTCAAGGCCTTTTTCGTCCATGTGGCGCGTCCTCGCTCAGTTGTTCATCCAGCCACGAACCAGGTTGGCCATGGCCACGGGGTTGTCCTTGGCCAGCTTGCGCGCCAGCTCCAGGCGTTGGTCCACTCCGGGCGCTTCCAGGGCCTGCAGCGGCTGCCCATCGGGCCCGGTCGCCACATCCACGCCGTTGCCCAGGGCGGGCAATTCCTGCGGATCATCGACCACGGCGCGCAGCTTGTTGGTGGCGTCTTCAGGCTGAGGCACCGGACGGGCAGCCTGAATCGCGGGGCGAATGGCACCAAACACCACGATGAGCGCCGCCAGGGTCAGGGCGGCCGGCACCGCGATCGTGCGCACCAGGTCGATCACGTCCGGTTGCTGCCACAGGGGAATCTCGATGGGCTCTTCCTTGATCACCTGGAAGGGCGCCGTCACCACCTTGATCGAATCACCGCGTTTATCGTCTGCGCCGATGGTCTCGCGCACCAGCGAGGTCAGCTTGTCGATTTCCTCATCGCTCAGCGGCTCGGTCGTGGTTTTGCCCTTGGCGTCTGTCTTGGTGCGGTGATTGAGGACCACCGCTGCGGTCAGGCGCCTGATGTTGCCCGAGGCGTTGCGGGTGACACGCACAGTGCGGTCCACCTCGAAGTTCGTCACCGAGTCCCGACGCGAAGTACCACCCGTCTGACCGGCCTGGCCGGCGGCCTGCATGGCTTGCGCAGGACCATTGATCGGTGCCTGTGCAGGCACGGGTGGCTGGTTGGTGGCGGCACCGGGCACGCCGGTGGGCTGCCCTGCACCGGCACCCATCTGCTCGCTGGTTTGCTGGCTGCGGATGGTGGCCTGGTTGTCGGTGCCCTGGTTCGGGCGGAACTCCTCGGCGGTGGATTCGATTTGCGAGAAATCCACCTCGGCGGTCACTTGCGCACGCAGGTTGTCCGCCCCCACCACCGGCTCCAGGATGTCGCGAATGCGCTGGGTGTAGGCGCTTTCGATCTGGCGCACGTACTGCAACTGCTTGGCATCGAGTTCGCCCTGGTCACCGGGCTCGTGTGACCCGGACAGCAAGCTGCCGCTTTGATCGACCACGCTCACGGACTTGGTGGACATCTCGGGCACGCTGGACGACACCAGGTGAACGATGCCGGCCACCTGACTGCGGTCCAGCGAGCGACCGGGGTACAGGGTCAGCACCACCGAGGCAGACGCCTTTTGCTGCTCACGGAAGAATCCATTCTGATTGGGCAGCGCCAGATGCACGCGGGCCGACTGCACCCCTGCGATGGCCTGGATCGAACGGGTGAGTTCTCCCTCAAGCCCGCGCTGGAAGTTCAGCCGCTCCTGGAACTGCGTGACGCCGAACTTCTGGTTTTCCATCAGCTCGAAACCCACCACCGACCCCTTGGGCAGCCCTTGCGAGGCCAGGCGCAGTCTCACATCGTGAACGCGATCGGCAGGCACCAGGATCGCTCCGCCGCCTTCGGCGTGTTTGTAGGGCACCTGCATTTGCTGCAATTGCGCCAGGATGGCGCCGCCGTCCTTGTCCGACAGGTTGGAATACAACACCCGGTAATCACCGGAGCTGCTCCACATCACCATCGTGACCAGGATGGCCAGCAACGCAGCCAGCCCGCCTCCCAGCATCATCTTGCGCTGGGCCGGCAAGGCCATCACCCGCTGGGCAAAGCCATTGGGCTGCGTGTCCACCGCCACCGGGCTGGCCGAGGCGGGAAGGATCACATTTTGAGGAGAGGCGACTGTGACATCCATGGGGCGATCTGGCTTGGGCCGCGCATCGTTACCCAACGATGCCGCAAACCCGCTGCAACGGTCCCATTATTCGGAGTCGGCACGGGCAAAAGTGCCGGAAACAGCCGGAGAAATGCCAAGCTCTTCCCGGCATCATCACGCGGCCGCCGGCCTACAGTGCCAGACATGGGGAGAAGGCTCCCCCTCGTATGGACCTCATCGGCACCATGGACGTCAAACTAAAGCCATTCAACTTTGCGGAAGCCGCTGCGCGGGCCGGCATGGCGGATGTTGCGCGTCGCGTCGAATCCAAAGCCCGCATCGAGCCGGGCATGGGCAACCAGGCGGTTGAGCCAGGTTCATTTCAGAGTTCATTTGCCCAGGCCCTGGGCGACATCAGCAAGGCGCAAGCCAGCGCACAGGCCCTGCAACGCGAAGTGCAGTTCGGCAACCCCACGGTCAGCCTGGAAGAAACCATGATCGCCTCGCAAAAAGCATCACTGGGTTTCCAGTCGGCGCTGCAGGTGCGCAACAAGCTGGTTCAGGCTTACACGGATATCATGAACATGCAGGTGTGAGCCTGGCCGCTGGTGGCCAGTCGGCACCACACGCCGGCCCGCCAGCCCATGCCTCCCATGCACACATCCGCGCCCGCCCCCGACACGCTGCCGCTCAGGCAAATGCTGCTGTGCTGCGCCTTGGTGGTCACGCTGTCCATGGGCATCCGTCACAGCTTTGGCCTGTGGCTGCAACCCATCACGATGGCGCACGGCTGGAGCCGCGAGGACTTCTCGCTGGCCATGGCGGTGCAAAACCTCGTGTGGGGTGCCGCAGGCCCTGTGGTGGGATGGTGGTCGGACCGGCGTGGCGCCTTCAAAGTGCTGTGGACCGGTGCGCTGCTGTATGCGCTCGGCCTGGCGGGCATGGCCCTGAGCGTACAAGCCAGCACCTTCCTGGTCAGCACCGGGGTGCTGATCGGGCTGGCACAAGCCTGCACCACCTACGCCGTGTTGTACGGCATCCTGGGGCGGCACATCGACCCCGCCCGCCGATCCTGGGCCATGGGCATCACGGCCGCAGCCGGCTCGTTCGGGCAGTTCTTGATGGTGCCGGTGGCCGCCAGCCTCATCCAGTCGCTGGACTGGTCTTACGCGCTGCTGGCCCTGGCCGCGATGGCCACCCTCATCGGGCCGCTGTCACTGGGCCTGAAAGAGCCGTCCCGGTCCCCACGCGAGCCCATGACCTCTGGCGCCCCCACCCTGACGGCCATGGCCGCCCTGCGCGAGGCGTTCACCCACCGGGACTACCTCTTGTTGACGGCGGGCTACTTCGTCTGCGGCTTTCAGCTGGCCTTCATTGGCGTGCACCTTCCCAGCTACCTGAAAGACCACGCCTTGTCCCCCCAGGTGGCCACCACCGCCCTGGCCCTCATCGGCCTGTTCAACGTCGTGGGCACCTACGCAGCCGGCGCGCTGGGCCAGCGCTGGCGCAAGAACTGGATCCTGTCGGCCATCTACATGGGGCGTGCTGTGGCCATGATCTTGTTTGTGGCCACGCCCCCATCACCCGTGAGCGTGGCGGTGTTTGCAGCCGTCATGGGCGCCTTGTGGCTGTCCACGGTGCCGCCCACCAACGCCGTGGTGGCCCAGATGATGGGGGTGAAGCACCTGTCCATGCTGGGCGGCATGGTGTTCTTCTCGCACCAGATCGGCTCCTTCCTGGGGGTGTGGCTGGGCGGACACTTGTACGAGCTGAGTGGCAACTACCAACTGGTGTGGTGGCTCGCCATCGCCTTGGGGGTGGTGGCCAGCGTTTTGAACCTTCCGATCCAGGAGCACCGCGCGCCATGCCGACGGATCGTGACCTCCTGAACCCGGGCCGATCGGCCAAACCACGCCCCTGGCGCAGCGTGCTGACATGGGTTTGTATGGCCCTGGGGCTGGTGCTGGTGGGCTCGCTCTACCTCAACCCGCATCTGATGGTTGATCTGAGCACCCTGGTGATCAGTTGCTTCTGAGCGATCAGGGCAAATACTGAACCCACCCAGGGGGAAAGACGTGCCTTGCCGGGGTGATGACACCCATTAAGAAATTAGAATCCTCACATCGAAGGAAGCAACATGAAATCGATTTTTGGCAGCATCGTCGCGTTGGTCACGCCCATGCACGAGGACGGCAGCGTCAACTACGACCAACTGCGTCAACTCATCGACTGGCACATCGCTGAAGGCACCAACTGCATCGGCGTGGTGGGCACCACCGGCGAGTCCCCGACCGTGTCGGTGGACGAGCACTGCGAAATCATCCGCGTGACCGTGGAGCAATGCGCGGGTCGTGTGCCAGTGATGGCCGGCGCCGGCGCCAACTCCACCCGCGAAGCCATCGAACTCACGGAGTTTGCCAAGAAGGTCGGTGCCGACTGCACCTTGCAGGTGGTGCCGTACTACAACAAGCCCACCCAGGAAGGCATTTACCAGCACTTCAAGGCGATTGCCGAGTCGGTGGACCTGCCGGTGGTGCTCTACAACGTACCCGGTCGCACCGTGGCCGACATGAGCGTCGAGACCACCCTGCGGCTGGCCGAGGTGCCTGGCGTGATCGGCGTGAAAGAAGCCACCGGCAACCTGGAGCGCGCGGCCTGGCTGATCAAGCAAGCCCCCAAGGGTTTCGGGATCTACTCAGGTGACGACCCCACGGCCGTCGCCCTGATGCTGCTGGGCGGCCATGGCAACGTCAGCGTGACGGCCAACGTGGCACCGCGCGACATGGCCGATCTCTGCCGTGCCGCCATGGCCAAAGATGCCGCCCGTGCCACCGAGCTCCACATGAAGCTGCTGCCACTGCACAAGCAATTGTTCTGCGAGCCCAACCCGATCCCCGTGAAGTGGGCCCTGGCTCGAATGGGCAAGATTGGTGGTACGCTGCGTCTGCCTTTGACGCCGCTGTCGAATGCTGCGCACCCGGTGGTGGAAACCGCCCTGCGCGAATCCGGCGTGCTCTGAGAGCGCATCCAAGCCTTCGCTGACCACTGAACGCCAGTTGGCACACGCCGGCTGGCACCGTACGGAATGTCCATGTCGAATTTCTCTCGCGCCCAGACCGTGTTCGTGCTGGGTTCTGTGGCGGCTGCAGCCATGTTGACCAGCGGCTGCAGCTCCATCAGTGACACCTTGTCCGGTGGCAAGGTGGATTACCGCACCAGCGGTGCACAAACCGTCAAGCTGGACGTACCGCCAGACCTGACCCAGTTGCCTGGCCAGAGCCGCTTCGGGCAGGTGCCCGCCGACAGCGTGAGTGCCAACGAGCTGGCACGAGAAGCTGCTCGACGCGACCCTTCAGCCAACCCGGGTGGCGCCGTGGCGCCCAGCCAGTTGGGCGGCGTGAGGCTCGAACGTGACGGCCAGACCCGATGGCTGGTGGTGGGGCAGCCCGCCGAACAGGTGTGGCCCAAGGTGCGAGCCTTCTGGGAAGAGTTGGGCTTCGAGCTCACCACCGAGCAGGCCGACGCTGGCGTCATGGAAACCAACTTTGCACAAAACCGGGCCAAGGTTCCGCAAGACGGCATCCGCAAGGCACTGGGTCGCGTGTTCGACATGCTGTATGACACCGGCGAGCGCGACCAGTACCGCACCCGCATCGAGCGCACAGCCAAAGGCACCGAGATCTACATCGCGCACCGTGGCTTGGTCGAAGAGTACGTGGACCCGCAGCGCAAGGAACAAACCACCTGGCGCCCTCGCCCCAGCGACCCTCAACTGGAAGCCGAGATGCTGTCTCGGCTGATGGTGAAGCTGGGCGCCACCGAAGAACAGGCGCAAGAAGTGACGGCCACCGTGGCGGCCGAGCGCGCGCAACGCGCACAACTGCTGGCCGACCAGACCAGCCTGCGCCTGTCCACCGACTTCGACACCGCTTGGCGTCGAGTGGGTCTGGCGCTGGACCGCAGTGGCTACACCATTGAAAGCCGTGACCGCACACAAGGCAGCTACCTGGTTCGGGTGGCGCGTCAGCAAACCGAAGAGCCAGGCTTCTTTGCCAAGCTGTTTGGCCGTGGCGAGTCTGGCAACGACGTGCTCAGCCGCTACCAGATCAAAGTGAGTGGCGAAGGCCGGCAAACCACCGTCGCGGTGCTGGACGACAAGGGCGCAGCCACCAACTCACCAGCGGCGCAGAAGGTGGCTCAGCAGTTGTTGCTGGAACTGAACTGATCCGCTTCTGAACCCCATGAACCAGGCCTCGTGCCTGGTTTTCTTTTGCCTGCTTGCAAATGTGCAATTTGCACATTTATAATGAAGCCACCCGACAGCATCACCTCGCCATGTCTGAAACCACTCCACAAGCGCCCGCTCAACAAGATGTTCCTGCGCTGCAACTGGCCTTGAACTCCCTTCTGGAGCCTCTGGCCCGGCTGTTGGTGGCCAGGGGCATGCCCTATGCGCAGGTGGAAGAAACGCTCAAACGCTCCTATGTGCGCGCTGCCCAGGAGGCCGTCGAGCAGCACGCCGGCGACAAGGTGCCCGCCCATCGGCGCACCAGCCGGATCAGCACCATGACCGGCATCAACCGCCGGGAGGTCACCCGCCTGAGCCAACCAGAGCCGGCCGATGCCGATCGCAGAACATCCGTCGTGTCAGAGGTTTTCACGCGCTGGATCACGCACCCGGACTACCGCGACGCGCAACGGCAGCCACTGCCCCTCCCAAGGCTCGGCGAATCACCCAGCTTCGAAAGCCTGGCCCAAGGCGTGACCCGTGACGTCCACCCCCGAAGCATCCTCGATGAACTGTGCCGCCTGGGCATGACCGAGATCGATGAAACCCGAGACCAGGTGCGCATCGCACGCAGCACCTTTGTTCCACAAGGGGACCAGGCCAGGATGCTGCGCTTCCTGGGCGACAACACCGGCGATCACCTGCGGGCGGCCGTCAGCAACGTGTTGTCGGCGGGACCGCCTCCCCACTTCGAACAGTCGGTGTTCTCGGACGACCTGTCCGCCGAAGCCATGCCGGTGATCAGGGCGCTGGTTGAGCGCCACTGGCAAATGCTGCTGGATGAATCCATCCCGCTTCTGGAGCGGCTGATCGAAGACGACCGCCGTGCCGGCAGGCTGCAAAACCAGCGCGTGCGCATCGGCCTGTTTCAGTACTTTGAACCCCAAGCCCCACAACCCAAGGCCCGTCCCATCTCGCCCAAGGAACACCCATGAACACCAAGATTGCCCCGATCCAGTCCGTGATCGCCAAGCCCCACCTCGGGCGCTGGCCCAGGCTGAGCACCAGTTGCGCCATCGCACTGATTTCCAGCCTGACCGCCTGCGGCGGCGGTGGTGGCGGTGACCAATCAGCTCAACCTGGCACAGGGGGCACCGGCAGCTACGCCTCTGGATCGATTTCGGGGTTTGGCTCCGTGATCATCAATGGCATCCGCTACGACGATTCGTCCGCCGACGTCATCGACGACGATGACGACAGCCTGAGCCGCAATGACCTGAAGCTGGGCATGACCATTGAGGTCGAAGGTGGTGCAGTGACCGCCGCCAGCACCACTGGCGGGCTGGGGCGCGCCGTGGCCAGCGCCATCCGCGTCGTCAATGAGTTCAAGGGGCCCTTCGGCAACGTCAGCGGCAACGACTTCACCATGCTGGGACAAAACATGAAGGTGGACGCCGGCACCATCTTCGAAGGTGCCACCGACCTGGCCGATGCCGTCAGCAAGCAACTGAGCACCTGCCCCTTTGCCGAGGTTTACGGCTATTACAACGCTGGCGATCAAACCTACACCGCCACACGCTTTGCATGCGACGACAGCGCCACCGAATACCGCCTGTTCGGGCCGGTCAGCAACGTGAACGACACCACGTTCCGCATCCATGCGCTGCTGGTGAACTACAACAGCACCGTGCTGGATGACCAGACCCTCAACGATGGCAACATGGTTCGCGTGCGTCTGAGCGCCGGCAGCTACAACGATGCCAGCCCCGCAGGTATGGCCACCCGCATCACCGTGCGCAACCGCCAGGCGCCCGACACCAGCAAAGCAGAGGTGGAGGGCTTGATCACCGGCCGCACCGAATCGTCAGGCACGGTGAACTTCAGCGTCAACGGACTGCCTGTGCAGGTTGGCAGCAGCACCCAACTGGAAGACGGGCTGAATTTGGCTCAACTGCAAAACGGCGTGCGCGTTGAGGTCGAGGGCCGCATCGTGGATGGCGTGTTGCTGGCGCGAGAAATTGAGCTGGAAGACGACGATGATCTGCGCACGCAGGCAGAGAACCAGGAGTTTGTTGGACTGATCAGCGCCGCGCAGCGTGTCTCTGGTGGCGGCAGCTTCACCTTGACCACCAGCGGTGGCCGGGTCTACAACGTGACGTATGTCGACTCGGCGCTGGATGACGACATCACCAGCAGCCAGATCAGCAACGGCAACCGCGTGGAAGTGAAAGGCACCGTGGACGCCGACGGCGCGAGCATCAGCGCGCTTGAGATCGACACCGAGGACGACTGATCACGATCGCCCATGAAAAAAGCCGCTCAACCGAGCGGCTTTTTTTGCTGGAACTGAAAAGATCAGTTCGAAGCAGCTTCAGAAGCGGCTTCGGTCACAGCGGCGGCTGCGTCAGAAGCGGCTTCGGTCACGGCGGTAGCAGCATCGGAAGCGGCTTCGGTCACAGCTTCGGTAGCGGTGACGGCAGCTTCAGAAGCAGCTTCGGTCATGGCAGCGGCCTCGGAGGCGGCGGTGTCAACGACGGCTTCTTCCTTCTTGCCGCAAGCGGCCAGGGCGATGGAAGCGATCAGCGAAGCCAGCAGGAGCGACTTTTTCATGCTTGTATCCTCGAAAAGGAGTGTCAAAAATACGTTATGGATCGCGTCAAGCCGCGACCAGGTAATGGACCAGCAAAGACG
Source organism: Aquabacterium sp. A3 (assembly GCF_038069945.1). NCBI lineage: Bacteria > Pseudomonadati > Pseudomonadota > Betaproteobacteria > Burkholderiales > Sphaerotilaceae > Aquabacterium > Aquabacterium sp. A3. Next base: position 29,314 of record NZ_JBBPEV010000004.1, read on the forward strand.
GTCATGTTGCACATTAATAGTGCAGCATGTACAGGCGGAAATTATACGAGCACTCGGGCTTTTCCTTATAGGCCTAAAGTCGTAACTGGTAGTGCACTGACTGAGCGTTGCAAAATAACGTCAAACCCATCCTGCCAGTGCTGCACAGTGGCGGCGTCCCGGGTCCACACGCCCTGCCCGCGTTGCGGGTCATGCAAACGCAGGCCCAGCACCTTGCCCACCAGCAACAGGGTCGGCACCTGGTCACGCTGATCATCATCGGCCTGCCAGACCTGCACACGGTGCCCCCAACCCTGTCGCCAAGCGATCCATCGCGGATGCTGCAAGGCCACCCGATCTGTCTGGGCCAGCAGCACCTGCATCCTGGCCTGTCGGTTGGCCATGGCCCACGATTGCAAGGCCGTCACCACCGCACGCTGACCCAGGGGCCATGACTGAAAATCACGGTCGCTCAGGCACAAGGACGTGGGCTGGGTGCACGCCCAGGCCAGCGCGGCGCAGACGCGGTCAGAGAAGTCGCGCCATCCGTCGATGCGCCCCCCTTCTTCCCAGGTCGGTGCCGATTCGCTCATGGGGACCTCATCGCCACGGGTGCAACCAGCCGTCCAGGGCCCATTGCGTCAGCAACTCGCGCACGGCCGGGCTGGCGCGGCTCACGGCCAGGGGTGTCAGCTGCCGCTGATCGGCCAGGGTCTGCAGCACACGCGCATCTTTCCCGGCAGCGCGCCAGGATTCGCCATTGGCAAACACGCGGGCGTCGTCGTACATCATCCTGGTTTTGGGATCCAGGCGCACACCGTCTCCGTCGGCCAGCGCGCTGCCGCCCTGAAACCACACCGAGGGTTTGGGCTCGGTCAGCACCTCACCCAGCGCCGACATCAGGCCCTGTGGGTCGGTGAGCAAGCGGCTGATGGCCTCTTGTGCAAAGGTCTGCAGCCCGTCGGGGATGCGCGCTGGTGTGGCGGTGGCCGGCTGCGCCGGGTCTCGGTACAGCCTGGGGCGTTCGGGCGGCTCCAACTCATCGGCCCAGCGCAGCAGCAGCTCGCGTGACAGGCCGGTTGCTTCCGGCACCCTGAACCCTACGGAACAGGTCATGCAGTCGTCCCCCTCGGCCGCCCCATCATGGGCCCAGCCCGGCGGCAGGTACAGCATGTCGCCAGCCTCCAGCACCCACTCCTCGGTGGGCGTGAAGTGGCGCAGTATCTTCAAGGGCACGTCAGGTTCCAGCGTGCGGTCTTTCAATGGCGCAATGCGCCAGCGTCGCCGTCCAGACACCTGCAGCAAAAACACATCATATGAGTCGTAATGCGGCCCCACCCCGCCGGTGTCGGTGGCATAAGAAATCATGAGGTCGTCCAGCCGCGCGTCCGGCACGAAGCGGAAGCGTTGCAGCAACTCATGCGCGGCCGGCACATGCAAATCCAGGCCCTGCACCAGCACGGTCCAGCCTGGCTGAGACAAGGGCGGCAGCGATCGGCGGGCCACAGGGCCCCGTTTCAAACGCCAATCCGGGGCCTGGGCAGCCAAGGCCTTGCCCTTGGCACCACGCTGACCAGGCTGCCGCACGATGAGGCGCGACTCGACATCATCTTGTGCCGCCAGGGCAAACAGCTCGGCCCTGGACACGGGGGGCTGCACACCCGGCACCGCTTGCCGAATCAGCAAGGGCTTTTTCTGCCAATGCCGGCGCATGAACGCCTGAGGCGACAAGCCGCCCAGCAGGGGCGTGGGCTGGGCCAGGGGATCGATGGGCGCCACAGCGGCGCGACGTGGTGTGGAGGTGCGCGAGCTCATGCCCACATTGTGCGCCCGAGAAGATGCGAAAGCCGTCGCAGCCATGCGATGATCGCGGGATGATCATTGCCTCGCCCTGCGTGGTGAGCCTGACCTGGCGACTTGAAGACGCCCAGGGGCAGCTCATCGACGAACTAGACACCCCCATGGAATTTCTGGTGGGAGGTGAAGACCTGCTGCCCAAGGTTGAGCAAACGTTGCTGGACCAGGCGGCTGGATTTGAAGCCAACCTGCACCTCGAGCCCGAGCACGCGTTCGGCGACTACGACGCCGATCTGGTGTTTTTTGAGCCCAGAGACATCTTCCCGGCCGAGGTCTCACCAGGCATGCAGTTCGATGGCCCGCCGGAAGGGGCGTCCACGCCTGACCTGCCTCGCGAAGCCATCTACACCGTCACCGAGGTGTACGACCAGCATGTGGTGCTGGATGGCAACCACCCTCTGGCGGGGCTGGCACTGCGGCTGTCCTTGAAGGTGCACGATGTGCGCGCCGCCCTGGAAGAGGAAGTGGCCCAGGGCTCGGTGTCCTCACTGCCGTTCAGCCTGGCGCCCTCTCCGGGCCCGGACGACACCCTGCATTGACGCCGCCGGGCGCGGCGTCTGCGCAAGCTGCTCAGCCGCGCCCTGTCGAGCCGAACCCGCCCTGGCCGCGTTCGGTGGCCTCGAACGACTCGACCTGCCGAAACGCCACCTGCACCACGGGCACGATGACCATCTGGGCAATGCGGTCCATGGGCTGGATGGTCACGGGAGCGTGCCCCCGGTTCCAGGCACTCACCATCAGCGGGCCCTGGTAATCGGAATCGATCAGCCCCACGAGGTTGCCCAGCACAATGCCTTGTTTGTGTCCCAGCCCCGAACGGGGAAGGATCATGGCCGCCAGACCTGGATCGCCCAGGTGCATGGCCAGGCCGGTGGGAATCAGTTGCGCCTGACCGGGCTCCAGCACCAACGGTGCGTCGATGCAGGCCCTCAAATCCAGCCCGGCACTGCCGGTGGTGGCATACGCTGGCAGGGCATCGGCCACGCGGGCGTCCAGAACGCGGATGTCAACGGTCGTCATGCGTCTTGTCTTCAATGGATGGGGGGATCGGTGGGCTCACCCGGCGCGGCATGGCCTGCACGCACCCTGCCCTGTCGGGCCAGCCGAGTGGCCAGATCGCGCATCAGTTCTCGCGCCAGGGTGAGCTTGTCGGCACTGCTGCCATCGGCCGGCAGCGCTCGCTCGGTGTCGGCATCCACCAGCAGCAAGGCGTTGTCGTCGCGGCCAAAGGTGGCCGGCCCCAGATTGCCCACGATCAGGGGCACACCCTTGCGCACGAGCTTGGCGCGCGCGTGGGCCAGCAGTTGCTCGCTTTCGGCGGCAAAACCCACGCAGTAAGGTGCTTGTGGCAGGGCCGCCACCGTGGCCAGGATGTCGGGGTTCTCGGTCAGCTCAAAGGTGGGGGCCACCTTCTTGCCTTCTTTCTTGATCTTGTGCTCGCTCAAGGCGGCGGGCCGCCAGTCTGCCACCGCCGCCGTGGCGATGAAGACATCGTGCTCGGCAGCCAGGGGCAGCACGGTGTCATGCATGTCGCGGGCTGAACGCACGTCCAGTCGCCGCACACCGCGAGGGGTGGGCAGGTGCACGGGTCCGGCCACCAGCGTGACCTGGGCCCCCGCCTCGTGCGCAGCACGGGCAATCGCAAAGCCCATCTTGCCGCTCGACAGGTTCGTGATGCCCCGCACCGGATCAATGGCCTCGAAGGTGGGGCCCGCCGTGATCAATACGCGCTGTCCGGCGAGGTGCTTGACCTGGAAATGCGCCACCAGCTCGTCCAGCAACTCGGCCGGCTCCAGCATGCGCCCATCGCCCACCTCGCCACAGGCTTGCTGGCCTGCGGCCGGCCCAAGCAGGATGGTGCCGTCATCGCGCAACTGCTGTGCGTTGCGTTGGGTGGCCGGGTGAGACCACATCTCGCGGTTCATGGCCGGCGCCAGCAGCAGCGCACAACGGTCGCGGGGACGGGCCAGGCACGTCAGGCTGAGCAGCTCATCGGCGCGGCCCTGCACCAGCCGGGCCATGAAATCGGCGCTGGCCGGCGCCACCAGGATGACATCGGCCTCACGCCCCAGCTGGATGTGAGCCATGTTGTTGTCAGGCCGGCTGTCCCACTGACTGGTGTACACAGGCCGCCCGGAGAGCGCCTGAAAGGTGACCGAGGTGATGAAGGCCTCGGCCGCCTCGGTCATGATCACCTGCACGGTGGCCCCGGCCTGGGTGAGCAGCCTCACCAATTCGGCCGATTTGTAGCAGGCGATGCCGCCTGAGAGGCCGAGCACGATGTGCCGGCCCTGAAGGTCTGCGCGTTCTGACATGCCCCGCACTCTAGCAGGACTGTGCCCGGGCGCAGCGACCGACGCCGATCAGCGACCGGAGATGCCCAACTGGCTGCGGTAGGCGCTGGGCGACATGCCCGTCCAGCGCTTGAATGCAAAGGTGAAGGCCCGACGGTCTGAAAAACCCAGCTCGGTGCTGATGGACTCCATGGAGATGGCGCGGCGACGCAGCATGATCTGTGCACGATGCTGCTTGGCCTCGGACTGGATGTCCACGAACTTGAAGCCCTCCGCCTGCAGGCGACGCTGCAGGGTTCGGGGGTGCAGCCCCAATGCCACGGCGGTGGCCTCCAGGCCTTCACGCAGCAGTTCGGGCCGGCGCTCCAGGGCCCAGCGCACCTCGTCAACCAGACGCCGACGCTCACCCAGCTCTTGGTTGAGGCGGCGCTCGATGCGCTGACGTGCTTCACCTCGGGCCTGGGGGTATGGCGGCGTCAGTGGCAAGTCAAGCCAGCGACGGTCCATCACCAGCGCATCGATCTCTTCATTGAACAGCACCGGCACCCCGAAGTGCGCGGTGTAGCGCTCATGGTTGGCCGGTGGTGCACCCGCCAGCCGCACAGACAGCAGCCAGTTGGGCTCACGGGTGGCGCGGCGGATGACCTGGTTGACCACCGACAGGGCCACCTCGCGAACCGGACGCAACTCTTCCACGCTGACGCCCGGGGCGTCGATCACGATGCGCAGGTGCGCCTCGGAGCCAAACTCGTCCAGGCGCACGGTGAGCCACGGCGCCAGCAACTCGCGCGCCCACCCCGCCAACTCCAGCCCGTCACGGATGGTGGAGCACGCCCCCATGAAGGCATCGAACTCGGCGAAATGTTCAAACACGAACCGTTCACCCAGCGCAAACGGAAAGTGATGACCACGGGCGCGTTCCACACACATGGAAAACGCCTTGAACAGATTGACCGGCGACACGCGCAAGGGGGCGTGCCCGTCGACCTGGCTGATGCCTGCCTCTCGCAGCACAGGCTCCAAGGCGAACCCGCAGGTCGAGGCGGCTTCACGCCAGCTGCCCAAGGATGGCATGGGAACGGAGGAGGAGGACAACATCTGATACATGGGATTTTTGACCGCTGAAAGGGAACATCCGACGCTATTAATCTATTGGTCTGGCGCCCTCGCGGCAAGGAACCTTCAGGGCCAAAGAGGGCTATTTCGCGCCATTAACGCACCGCATGCCACGCGACATCCCCTGAATCGGCATAGCACTAACCCCATGTCGTCGTAACTTGTCAAGCACCCGTAAGGAGGTTCTTGCCCCCAGGGTGCACACGGTTAATCCTGAACTTTCAGTAATTCCTGAAATTTCAGGATCTAATGGCGCATCTCTTGATGGCCATCAACCATGAACACCGCCCTCACCCCCCTGGTCCGCAGCTTTGTGTCGCATTTCGGTGAAATGGGCAGCCGCTGGGGCATCAACCGCACCGTGGGCCAGATCTACGCCCTGATCTTCGTGTCGCCCCAGCCCTTGCACGCCGACGCCATCGCCGAGGCGCTGGAGTTCAGTCGCTCCAACGTGAGCATGGGACTCAAGGAGTTGCAGGCCTGGCGGCTCGTCCACCTCAAGCACTTCCCGGGGGACCGGCGCGAGTACTTCGAAGCCCCCCAGGATGCCTGGGAGGTGTTCAAGACCCTGGCCGAAGAGCGCCGACGACGAGAGATCGAGCCCACCCTGTCGATGCTGCGCAATGCCTTGCTGGAAGACCCCGCCAACGAGGCCGACCGCATCGCCCAACAGCGCATGAAGGGCATGCACGACCTCATCGAGCTGATGACGCGGTGGTTTGACGACATCCAGGGCATGGACCCCAAGACCCTGGCCCAACTCATGACGCTGGGCGCCAAGGTGGGGCGCCTGCTGGAGTTCGCGTCGCCACGCCGCCTGCCTGCGCAGCCGTCAACCGGTTCTTCCAAGGAGTGAATCATGGACACCTTGCTGTTGTCGCGCATGCAGTTTGCGACCAACATCACCTTCCACATCCTGTTTCCCACGATCACCATCGCCCTGGGATGGGCCTTGCTGTTCATGCGCTGGCGCTGGCTGCGCACGCAAGACACCGCCTGGCTGGGGGCCTACCGACTGTGGACCAAGGTGTTTGCGCTGACCTTCGCCCTGGGCGTGGTCAGCGGCGTGACCATGAGCTTCCAGTTCGGCACCAACTGGCCAGGATTCATGGAACGGGTGGGCAACATTGCCGGCCCGCTGCTGGGCTTTGAGGTGCTGACGGCCTTCTTCCTGGAGGCCACCTTCCTGGGCGTGATGCTGTTCGGGCATGGTCGCGTGAGTGAGCGAGTGCACCTGCTGGCCACCTTCCTGGTGGCGTTTGGCACCACCGTGAGCGCCTTCTGGATCCTCAGCCTGAACTCGTGGATGCAAACCCCGGTGGGTTACGAGATCGTCAATGGCGAATTCTTTCCCACCGACTGGTCGGCCATCATCTTCAACCCCAGCTTCCCTTACAGGCTGGCCCACATGCTGCTGGCCTCGGGCCTGACCGTGGCCTTTTTGCTGGCGGGGCTGGCCGCCTGGCAGGTGTTGCGCGGGCGAAGCAATCCGTCCACACCCAAGAGCCTGCGCCTGGGCGTGACCCTGGGCGCCATCCTGATCCCGGCGCAGATCGTGATGGGCGACCTGCACGGCCTGAACACGCTGGAGCACCAGCCGCAAAAAATCGCGGCCATGGAAGGGGTGTGGGACACCTCCACACGGGTGCCCCTGCTGCTGTTTGCCGTGCCGGACGAAGCCAATCGCACCAATCATTTTGAAGTGGGCATCCCGGCCCTGGCCAGCCTGATCCTCAAGCACGACCTGAACGGTGAGATCCGGGGCCTCAACGAGTTCGAGGGCCGCCATCCGCCCGTGGCGCCCCTGTTCTATGGCTTCAGGCTGATGGTGGGGGTGGGCATGCTGATGCTGCTGAGCAGCTGGCTGGCGCTGTGGCAGTTGCGCCGCGCCGGTTGGCAGCCGCCACGCATGCCGCGGTTCACCCTGCACGTGCTGATGTGGATGACGTTTTCTGGCTGGGTGGCTACGGTGGCCGGATGGTATGTCACCGAAATCGGGCGCCAACCCTACATCGTGCATGGCCTGTTGACCGTGGCCGAGGTGGCCACGACCACGCCACCGGCGCATGTCGCCATCACCTTGACCGCCTACGTGACGGTGTACCTGGCCTTGCTGGCGGCCTACATCAGCGTGCTGCGCTACCTGGCCGGCAAGCCCATGGACCTGCCGCCCGGCCTGGAGGCTGCACGCAGCGGCCATGCCGTCTCCCACCCCCAAGTTCAAGGAGCCTGAACATGCCCGATCAACAATGGCTGCCCATCGTCTTCTGGCTCTTGCTGGGCGTGTCCATGCTGGCCTATGTGGTGCTGGACGGCTATGACCTGGGTGTGGGCCTGCTCATGCCCTGGGCCTCTGACCAGGACAAGGACATGATGGTCGCCTCCATCGGCCCCTTCTGGGATGCCAACGAGACCTGGCTGGTGCTGGGCGTGGGGCTGCTGCTGGTGGCCTTTCCCAAAGGCCAGGGCGTGGTGCTGGGCGCGCTGTACCTGCCCGTGGCGGTCATGCTGATCGGCCTGATCTTGCGCGGCGTGGCTTTTGACTTCCGGGTGAAGGCCCACGCACAACACAAGCCGCTGTGGAATGCCCTGTTCAGCCTGGGCTCCCTGATGGCCGCAGCCTCTCAAGGATGGATGCTGGGCCGCTTCGTGATGGGCCTGGACACCGGCGCCCACGCCATGGCGTTTGCGGGCTTGATTGCGGTGGCCCTGCCCGTGACCTACGCCCTGCTGGGCGCCTGCTGGCTGATCCTGAAAACCGAGGACGCCTTGCAGCGTCAGGCCGTGGCCTGGGCCAAGTGGTGCTGGCCCGCCATGGTGGTGGCGCTGCTGGGCGTGTCGGTGGCCACACCATGGTTCAGCGACACCGTGCGCGAGCGCTGGTTCAGCTTCCCCAACATCCTGGCCTTGCTGCCCGTGCCGGTCATGGCGGGGCTGGCGCTGGTGGCACTGCGGGGCCTGCTCAATTCACACCGCATCGTCGGTGCTGCAGGCAAGCTGTGCTGGCTGCCACTGACGCTGGCCATTTGCGTGATGCTGGTGGGGGGCATGGGTCTGGCTTACAGCCTGTACCCCTACATCGTGCTGGACAAGCTCACCATGTGGGACGCGGCGGCCGCCCCCGGGTCTTTGAAGATCATCCTGGCAGGCACCTTGATCACCCTGCCGGCGATCTGCGCCTACACGGTGTTCATCTACCGTGTGTTCGGGGGCAAGGCGCAGCCGCTGCAATACGGCGGGGCCTGAGCCCGGCCCGCCGCCTGACGCCCTCAGACCTCGCGATCACGCCAGGCCGAGGGGGTCACCCCTTCCCAGCGCTTGAACGCGGCCGTGAAGGCCCGGCGGTCTGAAAAGCCCAACCGGGCACTGATGTCGTCGATGGACAGCTTGCCCTCGCGCAGCCACTGGCAGGCCAGGCGCTGGCGCATGCGGGCCTGCACGTGCAGGTAGGTGTCGCCTTCGTCTTTCAGCCGGCGCTGCAAGGTGCGGGGGTGCAGGCTGAGGCGGTCGGCCATTTCTTCCACACCCAGGGCCAGCAACGAGGCATCGCGGGCGATGAAGGACTCGATCTCGGCGGCCACGCCCTGACGCTTGACCTCTTTACCCAGACGCTGCTCGGCCAGAAACTGCGCCTGCTCATGCAGCGCTGGAAACGCGCCTTCCAGGGGCACATCCAGGATCCGACGCTCGAACACCAGCGCGTCCACCGGTTGGTTGAACTGTGTGGGCACCGTGAAGAAAGCGTCGAACTGCGCGGCGTTGGGCGGCGCGGCGCGGCGAATCTGCACGCCCAACAAGCCTTCTTCAGAGCCCTGCAGCGAACGGCCAAACTTGCGGATGCACGCCAGGATGGCATCGGTGACCAGGTGCAGCGGCAGGCCGTAGGCCTCGACGTTGGGCAACGGCACGTCCAGCCCCACCACCACACGCGCCAGATCGCCATCCTCACGAACTTCGAGTTTGAGCCAGGGCAGCACCACCTGCCGCGCCAGGTCGGCCACCCTCAGCGCCTCGCGCAAGGTGGGGCTGGTGGTCAGCAGGGTCTCGAACTCGGGCAGCGACTCAAAAGCAAACGTGTCGCCCAACACGAAGGGAAAGTGCTTGTCAGGCGGCGTCAATGCAGCGCACTGCTCCAGCAAGGAGATCAACTGCAAAGGTGAAACCCGCGCGTCTTCCAGGCGGATCAGGTCAACCTTGACACCTGCCTCCTTGAAAAGCGTCTGGACGTTGATGCCGCACTTGGCGCCCGCCTTGATCCAGGCCGACAGCATGAACAACGGGATGGGCTTGATGCCCAAGGCCTCCAGCACGGCCGCAGGGGGAAGTGGAATGCGCATAAATGATTTCGGCACACCCAAGACAGGTGTGCCGAAGTCTAACCAACTAAACCGTGGTCACGCTACAAAAAGCGCGGCGAATTCAACGTGCAGCAGCCAGATCTGCGCGCATCAACTCACTGGCCTCCACCGGATCCTGGTGCTTGGCAAACCCGCGCAGCCATTCGTCGTAGCCGGGCTGCTCGGTTTCCTGCCAGGGGTGGTAACCCGGCTTGTAGTACTGGATGTAGTGCTTGTGCAGCGGCGCGGCAAAGCCACCGGGCTTCAGCAGCCACCAGATGCCCTTGGCAAACAGTTTGGTGCGCTGCCAGGCACTGAAACCATCGGCCTTGAGCATGGCGTTCGTGAACATCAGGATCACGTACGGGAACATGAACGTGGCATGCACCAGGGCGCCAGCGCGCTTGAAGTAGCCCACCTTGGCGTAATCGATCATCACGTCGTAGGCCACCCCCTTGTGCTCCACCTCTTCGATGGCGTGCCAGGCGTACATGGCGCGCACCTTCGGGTGCGCATCGCCCATGATGTCCCGGTCATCGAACATGGCGTGAGCGCCCAGGGCCGTGAAGTGCTCCAGTGCCCCGGTGATGGCCAAGGTGTATTCGCGGCTGTAGCGGCTGCGGTACTTGTCGAACAGCAGCTTGTCGAGCCAGCCAATGAGCTTGTCCACCGGCATGCCTTGCTTGCGCAGCACGTCGTTGTACTGGTTGTGCACCATGCTGTGCTGGGCTTCCTGGCGGTTGAAGTCCTTGATGTCCTGCAGGAGCTTGGGGTCGGAGACACGGTCACGGAAATCCCGCACCGTGACCATGAAGAACTTCTCTCCCGGGGGGAAGATCAGTGACATCGCATCAAAAAATCGGGTTTTGAAGGCATCGCCACCGAACCAGTACTTCGGGATGCTGGGGTCATCCAGACCAAAATCCAGCTTTTCGCGCGGGATGATGGGGTGCTGCTTGTCAGGGGTGTGTGCCATGTGCGGTCCTTGTCTTTTTGTCTCCAGGATGGCTCCATGTTAAGAAATGGGGAGACAAAGCGACAGGATGGGGGGTGACACCAGGGTTTCGGGCGCGACAAAACCAAACTCGTATTGGCCCAGCACTTGATCCAAAACAAAAAAGCCCCCGAAGGGGCTTGGATGCGGCCTGGCGAGGATCAGGCAAGAGACATGGCCTGGCGCATGTCTTCGCTGGCCTTCACCGGATCGCGTTGATGGCGGTCGAACGCGGCCAGCCATTCTTCGTACCCCGGCTGTTCGGCCTCTTGCCAGGGGTGGTAGCCCGGCTTGTAGTAGGTCCAGTAGTGGCTGAGCATGGGCGCCAGCAAGCCACCCGGCTTGACCAGCCACCACACGCCGCCCACCATGAGCCGGGCACGCTGCAGCATGGTGAAGCCGTCATGGATCAACAACTGGCGCTGGATGACCGCGATCACGTACGGGAACATCAGCGACGCGTGAATCAAACCCAAGGCACGCTTGAAGTAGCCCACCTTGGCGTAATCGATCATCACGTCATAGGCCACCCCCTTGTGCTCCACCTCTTCGATGGCGTGCCAGGCGTACATGGCACGCACGCGGGGGTCGGCCTCCTTCATCACGTCACGCTTGTCGAACAGGCTGTGCGCGATGATGGAGGTGAAATGCTCCAGTGCCGAGGTCAGCGACAGCGTGTGGGCCTTGCTGTACTTGCTTCGGTAGTCCTTGTTGAGCATGGTGTCAACAAACTGGGTGAGGCGGTCAACGTCCACCCCCTGGCGGCGCAGGCGGTCGTTGTCCTGGCGGTGCACCAGGCTGTGCTGCGCTTCCTGGATGTTGAAATCCTTGATCTCTTGCAGCAGCTTGGGGTCGCTGATCTGGTCGCGGTAGTCGCGCACGCAGTTCATGAAGAATTTTTCGCCCGGCGGGAAGATGATGGACAGGGCGTCCCAAAAACGGGTCTTGAACGGATCACCACCAAACCAGTACTTCGGGATGTCCTGATCCAGCCCGAACTGCAGGCGCTCGCGGGGCACGATCGGATGCTTGGCTTCTGGATGAGACATGAAAACTCCTTCGACGTCAGCGGGTACCCATCACAGTGATCGGCACCATGGCTTCAGTCTGAAGGATGCCTGTGCAAACGGTGGCAGGCTGCATGACACAAGGGGTGCGGTCATGACACCCTTGTGAACTATCACCGCGTACTGGCGCGCCCAAACCCCGCCAAGCCCCAGGAAAACCCTTGGCGCCATCGCGTGGTGGACGTGGCTTGGCTTGGGCAGGGCAGGCCGCCCTGCCCGGCTCACAGGCGCTCGCTCACCCAGCCCTGAACACCCGCCAGGGCCTGTGGCAAGGCAGACGCGTCGGTGCCACCGGCCATGGCCATGTCGGGCTTGCCACCGCCCTTGCCGCCCACTTGCTGGGCCACAAAGTTCACCAGCTCGCCAGCCTTGACCTTGCCCGTGGTGTCGGCGGTCACGCCGGCCGCCAACTGCACCTTGCCACCGTCCACAGCCGCCAGCACGATGGCCGCGGTCTTGAGCTTGTTCTTGAGCTGGTCCATGGTGTTGCGCAGCGTGGCGGCGTCGGCGCCATCCAGGCGGGCGGCCAACACCTTCACGCCCTTGATGTCGACAGCCTGCGCCACGAGCTCATCACCCTGGGCAGACGCCAGCTTGCCCTTGAGGGCGGCGATTTCTTTCTCCAGCGCGCGGATCTGCTCTTGCGCAGCGGCCACGCGGGCGGGCACGTCATGCGGGGTGGCCTTGAGCATGGCGGCCAGGCCGTTGACCGTGCCTTCGAGGTTCTGGGCGTAAGCCAGGGCGTTGTCACCGGTGATGGCCTCGACGCGGCGCACGCCCGCGGCCACGCCGCCTTCGGCCACGATCTTGAACAGGCCGATGTCACCGGTGCGCTTGACGTGGGTGCCGCCGCACAGCTCCTTGGACGAGCCGATGCTCAGCACGCGCACGGTCTCGCCGTACTTCTCGCCGAACAGCATCATGGCGCCGCTCTTTTGCGCGTCGTCCAGGGCCATGACCTGGGCCTGCGCGTCGGCGTTGGCCAGGATCTCGGCGTTGACGATCTGCTCGATCTCGCGGATTTCTTCGTCGCTCAGGGGCTGGCCGTGCGAGAAGTCGAAACGGGTGCGGTCGGGCGTGACCTGCGAGCCCTTTTGCTGCACGTGCTCGCCCAGCACCTCGCGCAAGGCCTTGTGCATCAGGTGGGTGGCGCTGTGGTTGCGCACCGTCTTGGCACGCAGCTCGGCATCCACCTTGGCATTCACCGTGTCGCCCACCTTGATGGCGCCTTCGACCACGCGGCCATGGTGGCCGAACACATCGGCCTGGATCTTGATGGTGTCTTCCACCACAAAGCGGCTGCTGGCGTTGCGCAGGTCACCGCTGTCGCCGCACTGACCGCCGGACTCGGCGTAGAACGGGGTGTTGTCCAGCACCACCACGGCGTCATCGCCCGCGTTGGCTTGCTGCACCGGGGCGCCGTCCACGTACACGGCCGTGACCTTGGCGCCTTCGTGCACCAGGTGCTCGTAGCCATGGAAGGTGGTGGCGGCACCGCTGTACTCCAGGCCGGCGGCCATCTTGAACTTGCCGGCGGCACGGGCCTGCTCGCGCTGGCGGGCCATGGCGGCGTCAAAGCCAGCCTGGTCGACGGTCACGTCGCGCTCGCGGCAGACGTCGGCGGTCAGGTCCACGGGGAAGCCGTAGGTGTCGTGCAGCTTGAAGGCGGTGTCGCCATCAATGACCTTGGCGCCCGTGGCCAAGGCGCCTTCCAGGATCTCCATGCCATTGGCGATGGTCTGGAAGAAGCGCTCTTCTTCGGTCTTCAACACCTCGGTGATGCGCTTCTCATGGCTGCGCAGCTCGGGGTAGGCGTCGCCCATCTCGGCCGCCAGGGTGCTGACCAGGGTGTAGAAGAACGGCGTGCGGGCGCCCAGCTTGTAGCCGTGGCGGATGGCGCGCCGAGCAATGCGGCGCAGCACGTAGCCGCGGCCTTCGTTGCTGGGGATGACGCCATCGGCCACGGTGAACGAGGTGGCACGGATGTGGTCGGCGATGACCTTGAGGCTGGGGCTGTTGCGGTCACACCCGTCGCCCTGTTGACCAGCACCAGCGGCGTCCACCGCCGCCTTGGCCGCGTCGATCAGCGACACGAAGGTGTCGATCTCGTAGTTGGAGTGCACGTGCTGCAGCACGGCCGTGATGCGCTCCAGGCCCATGCCGGTGTCCACCGAGGGTTTGGGCAACGGGTGCATCACGCCGTCTTCCGTGCGGTTGAACTGCATGAAGACGTTGTTCCAGATCTCGATGTAGCGGTCGCCGTCTTCGTCGGGGCTGCCCGGGGGGCCGCCGGCCACGTCGGGGCCGTGGTCATAGAAGATCTCGGTGCAGGGGCCACAGGGGCCGGTGTCGCCCATCATCCAGAAGTTGTCGGACATGTAGCGGCCGCCCTTGTTGTCGCCGATGCGCACGATGCGCTCGGCGGGCACGCCCACGGTCTTGTTCCAGATGTCGTACGCCTCGTCGTCTTCAGAGTAAACGGTGACCCACAGCTTGTCTTTGGGCAGCTTGAAGTGCTCGGTCAGCAGCTCCCACGCGAAGCTGATGGCATCGTGCTTGAAGTAGTCCCCGAACGAGAAGTTGCCCAGCATCTCGAAGAAGGTGTGGTGCCGCGCGGTGTAGCCCACGTTGTCCAGGTCGTTGTGCTTGCCGCCGGCGCGGATGCACTTCTGCGAGGTGGTGGCACGGGTGTAGGGCCGCTTGTCGAAGCCCAGGAACACGTCCTTGAACTGGTTCATGCCCGCATTGGTGAACAGCAGCGTGGGGTCATCGCCCGGCACGACAGGGCTGGATGCCACGATGGTGTGGCCCTTGGACTGGAAGAACTCCAGGAAGGTCTTGCGAATGTCGGCTGCTTTCATGCGGCGGCTTTCTAGGGGATCGGATGGGGCAAAGCCCCGGATTATAGATTTCAAGACCAAGTGCCGAGCAAGGTTATCGGAGACCGGCTCAACACCCCCTGCGGGATAGACTCGTCTGCTTTCTGCGCAAAAAGCGTTCAACTTTTTCACAGGAGCACCTGATGCAATTGTGGCTGTCTGCCGGCCTGATCCTGATCATCATGATCTGGGGCACGCTGGCGCCCTCCTCGCTTGGCGCATTCTTCGACCAGGCGCTGGCCACCATCACCACCAACTTTGGCTGGCTGTACCTTTGGGTGGTGCTGGGGCTGGTGATCATGGCGGCGGCGCTGGCCTTCAGCCGCTACGGGGATCTCAAGCTGGGCGATGAGGACGAAGAACCCGAGTTCTCGGTCGGCAGCTGGTTTGCCATGCTGTTTGCGGCGGGCATGGGCATCGGGCTGGTGTTCTGGGGCGTGGCAGAACCCTTGTCTCATTACGGCGCGCCACCACCCGGTGTGTTGGCCAACACCCCCGAGGCCGCCAATGCCGCCATGCGCTACAGCTTTTTCCACTGGGGACTGCACCCCTGGGCGGTTTACAGCGTGGTGGCCCTGGCCATTGCGTTCTTCTCGTTTCGTCGAGGCCGGCCCGCCCTGATCAGCTCGGCCACAGAGGCCTTGCCTTTTTCGTGGGCCCCCAGGCTCACCGTGGTGGTCAATGTGCTGGCGGTGGTGGCCACCGCTTTTGGCGTGGCCGCCTCGCTGGGCATCGGCGCCCTGCAGATCAACAGTGGCCTGCACGCGGTGTTTGGCCTCGAGGTGGGCCTGGCGTCTCAACTGGCCATCATCGCCGTCACGACGGTGCTGTTTCTGGCGTCCGCCCTCACGGGCGTGGGCAAAGGCATCAAGTGGCTGTCCAACATGAACCTGCTGCTGGCACTGGCCTTGATGCTGGTGGTGTTCATGGTGGGGCCCACCGTGGCCATCATTGACACCTTCACCAACACCCTGGGCGCCTACGCCAGCGACTTCGTGAGGATGAGCCTGCGCATGACCCCCTTCCGCGACAGCGGCTGGGTCGGTGGCTGGACGGTCTTTTACTGGGCATGGTGGATCGCCTGGTCGCCCTTTGTGGGCCTGTTCATCGCCCGCGTATCACGAGGGCGCACGATCCGCGAGTTCATATTCGGCACCGTGGCGGCGCCCACCCTGGCGGGCTTTGTGTGGTTTTCCGTGTTTGGCGGCGCTGCGCTGCACATGGAAATCTGGCAGCACGTGCCCTTGGCCGAAGCCGTTCAGGCCGACGTCTCAACCGCGCTGTTTGTCATGTTTGAGGCGCTGCCCTTCGGCTCGGTGATGTCGCTGCTGGCCACCTGCCTGGTGCTGCTGTTTTTCGTCACCTCGGGTGACTCGGCCACCCTGGTGCTGGGCATGATGAGCACGGGTGGACAACCTGACCCTGGCAGCAAAATCAAGGTGATGTGGGGGCTGCTGGTGGCCGGGATCGCAGCGATCTTGCTGGTGGCTGGCGGCGTCAAGGCCGTGCAGACCGCCACCATCGTGTTTGCACTGCCCTTCACGCTGGTCATTGTCCTGATGGCCTACGCGCTGTGGCGCGCCATCGACCACGACTGGCACGAGCACGACGCGCGCCGCAAGGCATTGAACCGCCGGCTGCGCCAGTTGGCCGACCAGCCCCCCAAGAGCTGAGCGCATGACCATCGACCTCTTGCTGGCGCTGGGCAAAAGCTTCCTGTTCGTGCTGGCGGCGATGCTGCCCATCCTGAATCCGGCGGCCACGGCGCCCGTGTTCCTGTCCTTGACCGAGGGGGCCTCGCCCTTGACACGGACGCTGCTGGCACGGCGAATTGCCATCAACGCGTTCTGGCTGATGGCCGGCTCCATGCTCGTGGGCTCTTATGTGCTGGACCTGTTCGGCATCTCGCTGCCCATCGTCCGCATTGGCGGAGGGCTCATCCTGGCTGCGATGGCCTGGCGGCTGCTGGGTGCCACGCCGTCCATGCCCGACAGTCGGGCCGCACTGGCAGAGTCATTCACCCCGGAGCATGCCCGCCGTCAGGCCTTCTATCCACTCACCTTCCCCATCAGCTGTGGCCCCGGGTCGGTGGCGGTGGCCATCACCGTGGGGGTGGCCTTGCACGAAGCCAGCCTGGTGACCTCGCTGGTGCGCATGGCTGGCGCCTTGGTGGCCGTGGCCTTGGTGGCGCTGTTGATGTTCCTGGCGTTTCGTTACGCCGCCCGCCTGCTGCACGCGCTGGGCGATGCCGGCACGGCGGTGTTTCTGCGCCTGTCGGCGTTCATCCTGTTGTGCATGGGCGTGCAGATCGTCTGGGACGGCGCCAGCGAGCTGGTGCGCACCTTGTGGAGCAGCCTGCCTCGCTGAGCCCCCTCGCATGCGCGCCCCCATCCTCCAACGCCCTACGCCATCGTCATCCAGCAACCCATCACACACACCAACACCCACCGTGCTGAAAAGAACCTGTCTGCCGCTGCCGAGCATTCACCCAGGCATCGCCTTGATCGCCTGGTGCGCCACGCTGAGCGGCGTTGCCGGCGCCACCACCACCACCACCACCACGGCGCCAGCCACCGAAGTTGATTGGTACGCCTCGCTGAGGGTGCAGGCCGAATCCGTGCACCCGGACCACCGTGACGCGCTGGCTCGCTACACGGGGCTGCGCGATGCCTATTCGCGCGTGGGTGTGTCGGTGCGGCACCAGGTGCGCGACGGCATCGCGCTGACCGGGCAGCTGGAGCTGCCCGTGGACGTGCCGAACCTGTCACTGCAAGACCCCTATGACCAGGGCGACGCCCCTGACGGCAGCCCCGAGCGTCTGCGCATTGCCCGTGTGGGCGTGCAGGCGCCCTGGGGCACCCTGCACTGGGGACAACAATGGATGCCGTACTACAACGCCATCTCCGCGCCGGTGGATGCCTTCAGCAGCTACTACAGCGGATTTGCCACCTACACCGTGTTCAGGGTGCGCCATACCGTGGCCTACAACAGCCCGGAGTTTCAGGGCTTCAGCGTGTCGGCCGCCTACGCGCCCGCGCGGGGCAATCGCCGCTCCACGTCTCGCATTGACGACGAGCGGGTGCAAATGGCCGTGACCTACCAACACGGCCACACCCGGCTGGCCGTGGCCATGGACGATCGCGGCGACGCCGGCACCGGACGCAATCGGCTGTATGGCCTGTCGGCCAGTCATGCGATGGGCGCCTGGCAGTGGGCGGCCAAGTACGAGCGCTTTGACACCAACAACCACACCCCGGGCAGCTTCAGCCGCGACGGTAACCAGGCCGCCAGCCTGCTGGTCACGCACCGCCGCGGCGCCAACACCTTCAAGGCCATGTGGGCACGCGTCGCCGGCTACGGCGAGCACATCGTGCACCTGGGCATCGACCATCAACACGATGCATGGCTCAAGGTTTTTCTGGAGTACTACCGGGAGGCTGAAACCGCCGCACTGACCTCCCGAGGCGACGGGCTGTCGGGGCTGAGCGCGTCCACCAGCGGTGGCCACGCCTGGATCCTGGGGCTGCGCCGCGACTTCTGAGCCCCCAAAGCAATGCCTCTCTATGATGGTGGCTGGGATGCCCCCACGGAGACCAACACATGACATCACCGCTGAGCCAACTGCAGGACCTCACCTTGCTCAAAACCCAGGCGCTGATCGATGGCGACTGGGTGGATGCACCCGAACGTTTTGCCGTGATCGACCCGGCCACCGGCCATCCTCTGGCCGAGGTGCCCAACCTGGGGGCCGCCCACACCGAGGCGGCCATCGAGGCCGCCCATCGCGCCTGGCCCGCCTGGCGCGCCATGACGGCCAAAGCCCGCGGCGCCGTGCTGATGAAATGGTTTCAGCTGATCCAGCAACACGCCGACGACCTCGCCCACATCCTGACGGCCGAACAGGGCAAGCCACTGGCCGAGGCCAAGGGCGAGGTGGGCTATGGCGCCAGCTTCATCGAGTGGTTTGCCGAAGAAGCCCGGCGGGTGTATGGCGAAACCATCCCCACCACCGATCCCAGCAAGCGCTACCTGGTCATCCGCCAGCCGATCGGCGTGTGCGCCGCGATCACGCCCTGGAACTTCCCCATCGCCATGATCACCCGCAAGGTGGCCCCGGCCCTGGCGGCCGGCTGCCCGGTGGTGATCAAACCGGCTGAGGCCACGCCACTGTCGGCCCTGGCCCTGGCCGAACTGGCCCAGCGCGCGGGCATGCCAGCTGGCGTGCTCAATGTGCTGACCGCCGATGGACAACGCTCGGTGGACGTGGGCCAGGCGCTGTGCGCCAGCGATGTGGTGCGCCACCTGTCGTTCACCGGATCCACCGAAGTGGGCCGCATCCTGATGAAACAATGCGCGCCCACCATCAAGAAGCTGGCGCTGGAGCTGGGTGGCAACGCCCCCTTCATCGTGTTTGACGATGCCGACCTGGACGCCGCCGTCGAAGGCGCCATGGTCAGCAAATACCGCAATGCGGGGCAGACCTGCGTGTGCGCCAACCGCTTGTACGCCCAGGCGGGCATTTACGATGCCTTTGTGCACAAGCTGGCCGCCAAGGTGCGCGAGATGCGCGTGGGCAATGGTTTTGTGCAAGGGGTGAGCCAAGGCCCCCTGATCGACGCCGAGGCCCTGGGCAAGGTGGAAGCCCTGGTGGGCGACGCCCTGGGCAAAGGTGCCCGGGTGGTGACGGGCGGCCAGCGAGCCGACATGTCAGGTGGCCACTTCTACCAGCCCACGGTGCTGGCCGATGTGAGCGCCGACATGCGCATGGCGCGCGAAGAAATCTTCGGCCCGGTGGCCCCGGTGTTCAAGTTCGACACCGAGGCCGACGCCATCGCCATGGCCAATGCCACCGAGTTCGGGCTGGCCAGTTATTTCTACAGCCGCGACGTGGGCCGCATCTTCCGGGTGGGCGAGGCGCTGGAATACGGCATGGTGGGCGTCAACACCGGGCTGATCTCCACCTGCGAGGTGCCCTTTGGTGGCGTCAAACAATCCGGTTTGGGCCGCGAAGGCGCGCGTCAAGGCATCGACGACTACCTGGAAACCAAGTACCTGGCCCTGGGTGGGCTGGACCGCTGAACGCACCATGAAAAAGGCCCGTCAGTGACGGGCCTTTTGGATTCATGCTGGAGCGGGTGATGGGAATCGAACCCACGTATCAAGCTTGGGAAGCTGGCGTTCTACCATTGAACTACACCCGCGTGCAGCGCAGATTGTAGCGCCCGGTGAGCCTGGCCGCGCGTGCCTGTTGCAAGCGGGGCTCAGTGCGCCAGCTTGCGGCGAGACACGAAGGCGATGCCTGCCAGACCCAGGCCCAGCATGACCGACGACGACAGCTCGGGCACGGCGGTCACGTTGGCCATGAAAGGCTTGTCCGACACACCAAACCGCAGCGACGGCGATATCTCCACGTCCAGCGTGCCGAAATCCAGCAAGGGCAAGGCCGCCGACAAGAACGACGGCAACTGCAACGCCGACATGAAGGCGCCTTGTGCGCCGGTGGTCAGCATCATGTTGGTCAGGCTCATGTCCAGCGACAGCCCGCCCGTGGTCGACAGGTGCAGGTCCTTGTCGACCTTGAACGCGTAAACGTCAAACGACTTGGTGGTGCCGGCGGCGGTCGTGAGGTCGGCCATCAGGATGTTGCGCTTGAAATCCAGCTCGAAGTTGGACAAGGCCAGCGCACCCTTGTTGTTCTGGATCAGCAACGACGACCCGGTGGCCTCACCCGAGACGGGGGTGGTGGCAAACGGGAACAAGGTCTGGCTCAGCGCGACCTGCGTGACGGGCATCATGAAACTCCAGCCGCCATCGTTGGCCACGGTGTTGCCCATGGCGGACACGGACACGCCCATGTTCGTCATCAAGGTGCTGGACATTTCAGAAAACTTGAACGTCGCTTCCGCATCGATCAAGGTGGTTGGCAAGGTCAAGGTGATGGCCTGTGCGCTGCCGGCCCCCCATGCCAGGGCGGAGGCTGCCAAGGTGTGGATCCAACGGTTCTTGAGGGTGCTCATCTGGTACTCCTGACGCCTTGCCGGGCTCGCAAACCAGCCCGTGTATCAAAGCGAAACAACATGGGATAAGCATCTCAAAAACCACCCATTTCAGGGGTTCTAAGGTCGGCACTCAGATGGCGAACGGTCTACTTCGTCACGGAGACACCAGACTTGGTGAGTACGCTGAGTCTCGCCGACCACACGTAGAATCCCGGCCCATGAGCGACACCCCCCCCTCCGAGCACAACGACCCCACCGAGGCCGAACGTGAATCCTCCACGGTTCAGCACCCGCGCAGCATTCGCAGCTTCGTCATGCGTGCGGGCCGCACCACCGAAGGTCAGGCTCGGGCCCTGAGTGAACTCGGCCCCCGCTTCGTGCTGCCCTTCCAGGACACGCCACTGGACCTGGCGGCCACCTTCGGGCGCCAAGCCCCCGTGGTGCTGGAGATCGGCTTCGGCATGGGCGACGCCACGGCCAAGATCGCCGAAACCCTCCCAGGCACCGACTTCATTGGCTGCGAGGTGCACGAACCTGGCGTGGGCGCACTGCTCAAGCAGATCGGCGAGCGTGGTCTCAGCAACCTGCGACTGGTGCGCCACGATGCCGTGGAGGTGATGGAGCACATGATCGCGCCGGACACGCTGGCAGGCGTGCACATCTTCTTTCCGGACCCCTGGCACAAGAAGCGGCATCACAAGCGCCGCCTCATCCAGGCGCCGTTCGTGGCCCACCTGGTGACGCGCCTGGCCCCAGGTGGCTACCTGCACTGCGCCACCGACTGGGAGCCCTACGCCCACCAGATGCTGGAGGTGCTGGGCGCCGAGCCCCAGTTGCGCAACACCGCCGAGGGCTTTGCCGAAAAGCCCGCCTACAGACCACTGACCAAGTTCGAAAACCGCGGTCTCCGGTTGGGGCATGGGGTGTGGGACCTGGTGTTCCAAAAGCGCAGCTGATCACCAAAGCGCCATAAAACCGACGCGGGCCCGCTGCTCCCACTGGACGGCGCACGCTGGCCGCGCTAGGCTTGCAGCCAACGGGAGTTTGCTGCGTGACCGACCTGCCCGCCTTGCCACCCCCCTGGGACGACGAGAAGCGCGCCGTCCACCGGCTGAAGTCGGCCGTGCTGAACTCGGCCGCCTTGAGCGCGGCCACCTCGAACTCGGCCGCCCCGCCACTGAGCCCATGGGACTGGCCCGTGGTGCGTGAGCTGGCCACCCCCTGGCTGCAGCACCTGCGTGAGCACCCCCCTTCGTTCTGGGCCATGGAAAGCCTGTTGCAGGCCTACCCGCTGTCCAGCGCGCAAGGCCTGGCACTGATGCGGCTGGCCGAGGCGCTGCTGCGAATCCCCGACGCCGACACCTTGCACCTGCTGGTGAGCGACCAGTTGGAGCACGGTCACTTCGATCACCTGCCGTCAGACGCTCTCAGCGCCCACCCCTGGTGGGAGGCCCTGTCACACCGGGTGTTGCACCTGGCAGCGCACATGCTGCCACCGCACACGCCCTCGTCGCCCCAAGATCACCACGGCGCGCTGGTCAGTGTGCTTGAGCGCCTGGGACAGCAAGCCACGGTCAAAGCCACCTTGCATGCGGTGGCCTTGCTGGGGCGCCAGTTCGTGCTGGCGCCCCGCATCGAGTCGGCGTGGCAGCAGGCCCGGCGCGAATCGGCGGCCGCAGAGGCGCACACCGCGTGGAGCTTCGACATGCTTGGCGAAGGGGCACGCACCTGGGCCGATGCCGACCGCTATCTGGCGGCCTACGAGCACGCCTTGAACCACCTGGCCGACCAGCAGGCGGCCGGCCAGGGCCTGTCGGTCAAGCTGTCGGCCCTGCACCCCCGGTACGAGCACCGGCACGAAGACGACGTGGTGCGCCAGTTGCTGCCGCGCGTGGTGACGCTGGCCCGTCAGGCCGCCCAGCACGACCTGTTGCTCACGCTCGACGCCGAAGAAAGCGACCGCCTGGGCCTGCAACTGAAGGTGATCAACGCCTTGCTGCAGGCCCTGAGCGACGCCCGCGTGTCGCCCGCGTGGCAGGGGCTGGGCATGGCGGTGCAGGCCTATCAGTTCAGGGCACCCGCACTTGTCCAGCGACTGGCCAGCCTGGCCCAGACACACCAGCGCACCTTGAGCATTCGCCTGGTCAAGGGCGCCTACTGGGACGGCGAAATCAAGCGCGCGCAAGAGCTGGGCTTGCCCGGCTACCCGGTGTACACCCGCAAATCGCACACCGACCTGGCCTACCTGTCGTGCGCTCGCCTGCTGCTACAACACAGTCCGCAACTGCGCCCGCAATTTGCCACGCACAACGCCGTCACCATCGCCGCCGTGATGTCCATGGCCAGGGCCATGGGCGTCAAGCCCACGCAGTACGAGTGGCAACGCCTGCACGGCATGGGCGAGTCCACCTACGCCTGCATCCGCGAACACACCGATGCAGCGCACATGGCGCCTGTGCGGGTGTATGCGCCCGTCGGGCCGCAGCGCGAGCTGCTGGCCTATCTGGTGCGGCGCCTGCTGGAAAACGGGGCCAACTCCTCGTTCGTGCACCGCCTGGCCGACCCGCACGTCACGCTCGATGAGTTGCTGGTCGCGCCATGGGACGGCACGGAGGATGAAGCGCCATGGCCTGAGCCCTGCCAAGCCTGGGGCGGCCCACACACGCAAGCACCTGGCCGCGACCTCAGCCACCCGGAGCACCTGCGCCTGCTGGATGAGGCCATCCAGAACGCACGCCAACAGGCACAGCAAGGGCGGGGGGTGCCCCCTGCACCCGTGCCCGCCGCGCAAGCCAGCCAGTTGATGGCGGCACTCCATCAGGCCTGGCCCGACTGGGAGCTCACCCCCTGGTCAGACCGCATTGCCGTGCTCGAACGCGTCGCCGATCAACTGTCTCAACACCTGGATGACTGGGCGGCCGACCTGGTGATCGAGGCGCACAAGACCATCGACGATGCGGTGGCCGAGGTGCGCGAAACCATCGACATGGCCCGCTACTACGCCCATCAGGCCCGCGTGTTGGCGCAGGGGCAATCCCTGCCCGGGCCCACCGGCGAAGACAACCGGTGGCTGCTGCGCGGCCGGGGGGTCTTGGTGTGCATCGCCCCCTGGAACTTCCCCCTGGCCATCTTTGGGGGGCAGGTGATGGCAGCGCTGGTCACGGGCAATGCCGTGGCAGCGAAGTCGGCGCCACAAACGCCACGCATCGGCGAACGGTTCGTGCGCCTGCTGCAGGCTTGTGGCGTACCAGACAGCGTGCTGCACCACGTCCCTGGAGACGGCCTCACGGGTGCGGCCCTGGTGGCCCACCCTCAGTGCGCCGGAGTGGTCTTCACAGGCTCATGCGACACCGCCAAGCGCCTGCAACGCAGCCTGGCAGAGGGCCACCGCCCCATCGTGCCCCTGATCGCCGAAACAGGCGGCATCAACGCCATGATCGTTGACAGCAGCGCCTTGCCCGAGCAGGTGGTGGACGCGGTGATCCACAGCGCGTTTCACAGTGCCGGTCAACGCTGCTCTGCCCTGCGGCTGTTGTGTCTGCACCAGGCCGTGGCCATCGACATGGAGCGCATGCTGAGCGGGGCCATGCAATGCCTGCGACTGGGTTGGCCCTATGATCCCCGCACCGACATCGGCCCGGTCATCGACCAGGCCGCTGCCGAGCGCCTGAAACGCTGGGAACACACCCTGGAAGCCCGTGCGGCCCAGCCTGGCAGCGGTGTGTCGCTGCTGGCACGCACCCCCTGGCCTGAGCCAGGGCACCCCCCTGGGTCAGATGGCCTGCATTGGGTGGCGCCCTCGGCCTGGCGCCTGCCCAACGTGGCGGCGCTCGATGCCGAACACTTCGGCCCCATCCTGCATGTGGTGCACTGGGGACCGGGCACCAGCGCCCCCACGCTGGAGGCGCTGGTGCAGCAGATCAATGCCCAGGGTTTTGGGCTGACGATGGGGTTGCACACCCGGCTGGACACGCGGGTCGAGGCCGTTCAGCGCCTGGCCCGGGTGGGCAACCTCTATGTGAACCGCGGCATGACGGGCGCGGTCGTGGGGGCCCAGCCCTTTGGTGGTCAGGGCTGGAGCGGCACCGGGCCCAAAGCGGGCGGCCCCTGGTATCTGCAGCGCTTCACCACCGAGCAGGTGGTGAGCATCAACACCACCGCCGCAGGGGGCAATGCCACCCTGCTGGCCGGCCTTACTCGCTGAACTTGTAGTCGGTTTTGGCCGACTTGCGCAGGTCTTCCTGGAACTTGGCCAGCTTGGCCTGCTTCTGGCGCTGCAGCAACTGCTCTTTGACCTCGTCAAAGCTGGGGAACGCCGTTTCGCGCACATCTTCGAGCTTGATGATGTGCCAGCCAAACTGTGACTGCACCGGCGCAGCACTGACCTGGCCCTTGCTCAGCTTGACCAAAGCCGCCGAGAACTCGGGTACGTAGTTCCCGGGGTTGGCCCAATCCAGATCACCGCCGTTGGGGCCAGAGCCTGGATCCTTGGAGTGCTTCTTGGCCAGCTCTTCAAACTTGGCGCCGCCCTTGATCTGGTCGAGCAGCTTCTTGGCTTCAGCCTCAGACTCCACGAGGATGTGACGTGCACGGTACTCCTGACCGCCGTTGGCCGCCTTGATCTGGTCGTATTCGGCGCGGGCCTCGGCCTCATCGGGCGGGTTCTTGGCCTCGAAGTTCTTGAACAGCGCCTGGATCAGGATGGCCTGGCGGGCCAGCTCCATCTGCGCACGGTAATCGGCAGAGGCCTGCAGGCCGCGGCGTTGGGCTTCTTGCAGGTAGATCTCGCGGATCACGACTTCGTCGCGCAGCTTGGCTTCGATGTCGGGCGTCATTTCCAGCTTGCCACCCTGCGCGCGCATAACCTGTTCGGCCAGTGCATCAACGCGGGCCTTGGGCACGCCCTTGCCATTGACGATGGCGATGTTCTGGGCCAGGGCCGAGGCGGAGCTCAGCGCCAGCAGGGCCGACACGATGGCGGCCTGTGCAAAGCGGGTGGATTTCATGGTGTTTGAATCAGGCGTTCGTTGAGTGTTCACGCGACTTCGGCCTTGATGGCCAGGGCATGGATGCCTCGGGGCATCAAATCGCGCAGGGCATCATACACAAGCCGGTGGCGCTGAACGGGGGACAAACCCCGGAAGCACGCCGCACGGATGCGCACCTCGAAGTGGGTGCCGGTGTCCTGGCCGTTGTGGCCTGCGTGGCCATGGTGCGCGGCGGTGTCGTCCCGCACGTCCAGCAGCTCGGGCTGCAGTGCAGCGCGCAAAACCGCGTCCATTTCGGCCGCGCTGACGGGCTCGATGGGCTCGACGGGCCCAGCAGCCCCAGGGTTGTGGTTCATGGTGTCCGCCCTCTGCTCAAGACCGCGAGCCCGACGCGGCGTCGCCGGCCGGCTCCAGCGCATGGCGAGACAGGTACACGCCCTGCGCCACGATGAACACCAGGGTCAGGGCCAGGGTGCCCCAGGTCTTGAAGGTCACCCAGGCGTCGGTGTCGTTGGCATACAGCACAAAGGCCACATACAGGTTCAAAAAGCCCATGGCCACAAAAAACACGGCCCAGGCCCAACCCACCCGCGTCCAGATGGCATCGGGCACGTCCAGTTGCCCCCCCATCATCTGGCGCAGCATGCGCTTTTTCAGAATCACCTCGGTGACCAGGAAACCCACCCCCATCATCCAGTACACCACCGTGGGCTTCCACATGATGAAGGCCTCGTTGTTGAACCACAGGGTCAAGGCGCCCAGGATGACCACGATGGCCAGGCTGGCCCACAGGATGCGATCGACAGGCTTGCGCAGGATCTTCAAGATGAGCACCTGCAGCACGGTGGCCACCACGACCACCACGGTGGCCAGCAACACTGGCGCTTGTTTGGCCATCACCACGCCATTGGCCACGGCAAAGCCCAGGTACTGGGTCAGCCATTCGGCGGTGGCGTCCTTGTGCCCCTCCGACCACTTGTAGCTCACGAAGAACAGGATGACGGGCAGCAGATCAAGCAAAAACTTCATGGACATGGCCCGCCTGGGGCCCCTGGTGAACGGTGGTGGCTGTATGAACCTATGGACATGGCAGCGTTCAGCTCACGCGCCAGCGTCCTCCGGGCTGAAGTCTATCGCGACGGAGTTGATGCAGTAGCGCTCGCCCGTGGGCTCGGGGCCGTCGTCAAACACGTGGCCCAGGTGGGCCCCGCATTGCCGGCAGCGCACCTCCACGCGCACCATGCCATGGCTGGTGTCCAGCACCCGCTCGATGGCCTCGTCATTCACGGCCGCCCAATAGCTGGGCCAGCCACAGCCGGCATCGAACTTGGTGTGCGACTCGAACAGGCGCGTGCCGCAGCAGATGCAGTGGTAGATGCCGTTGTCAAAGTGGTCCCAGAACCGCCCGGTGAACGGGCGCTCGGTGGCCGCGTGGCGGGTCACCTGGTAGCTCAGGGGGTCCAGTTGGGCGCGCCATTCGGCATCACTTTTGCGCACCGGGTAGTTGTGATCGTCGCTCATGATGAACAGGACACCTCGATGGATTGCGCCCAACTGGGCGGAAAATCAGCGTCGGCCTCGCAGCCGACCTGCTCGTCAAAAGGCGTTTGCAGCACGCGGTGCAAACGCCGCACCTCGCTGTCGTCACCATCTTGCGCACGGCGGATCGCGGTTTCTGCCAGGTGGTTGCGCAACACATAAAGCGGATTCACACCACGCATGCGCTGCGCACGCTCCGCGTCCACCGACCCTTCGGCCCGCAGGCGGCTGGCGTAACGAAGGGCCCACGCATCGAAGGCATCCCGGTCCATGAACAGATCGCGGATGGCCGCATTGACCGGGCCTCCATCGGCACCCGGCACCGCACGGCTGTCAAACCCTGACAGGCGCCGGAAGGTGATCGTGAAATCAGCCTGGTTGGCCGCCATGAGCTGCAAAAGGTCCAGCACGAGCGTGCGATCGTCGTCCTGGCTCGTCGTCAGGCCCAGCTTGTCCATCCAGCGGGCGTGCATGGCCTGCACGAACACGTCCTCATAGCGCTGCAACACCTCCACCACCGCCGACACACTGTCCTCGCCCCGGGGCAAGAGGGCCAGCAGCGCCTGGGCCAGTGCGCGCAGGTTCCAGTAGCCGATCTGCGGCTGGTTGTTCCAGCTGTAGCGTCCCTGGTGGTCCGAGTGGTTGCAGATGTGATCGGGATCGAACGCGTCCATGAACCCGAATGGACCGTAATCGATGGTCAGGCCCAGGATGGACATGTTGTCGGTGTTCATGACCCCGTGGCAAAAGCCCACCGCCTGCCATGCCGCCATCAGCCCTGCGGTTCGCTCCACCACGCGCTGCAACAGCGCCAGCACAGGCTGCGGGTGGCCCTGCAGGTCTGGCTCGTGGTGCGTGATCACAAAATCCACCAAGGCCTGCAGGCTGTGCAAGGCGGGCGTCTGCCCATCGCCGCTGCGCGCATAGGCAAAGTGCTCGAAGTGCCCGAAGCGGATGAACGAGGGGGCCACTCGCGTGACCACCGCGGCGGTTTCCACCGACTCGCGCACCACCGGGTGAGGTGAGGCCGTCAGGCACAAGGCCCGCGTGGTGGGGATGCCCAGACCATGCATGGCTTCGCTGCACAGGTACTCACGAATGGACGAGCGCAACACGGCACGCCCGTCGGCACGCCGTGAATAAGGCGTCATGCCGGCCCCTTTGAGCTGCAATTCTTGCGGCCCGAGCGGGGTGTCGATCTGGCCCAGGGTCAGGGCCCGGCCATCTCCCAGCTGGCCCGCCCAGACACCAAACTGGTGGCCGGAGTACACCGAGCTGAACGGGACCATGCCCGGCCACACCGCATTGCCGCTGAACACCTGCAAGGCGTCGTGGTGCTCGGCCCAATCCTCTGGCCAACCCAGTGCGGTGGCCAGCGCCGGGTTGGTGGCCACCCAGCGGGGTTGAGGCAATGGCGTGGCCTGCCAGGGTGTGCCCAGCCCCAGCCCGCCGTCCGCAACGACCCGTTCGTGCAGGCGCACCAACTGGTTCGCCCAGGCCTCGGGTTGCTGTGCGGGATGACGGGAAGAGATCAAGGTCATGTCGTCCAGTGTAGACAAGCCCCCCTGTCCCTGGGGGCCCCTGGGCCTTTGTGTGCCGTGCCGTCATGGTGTTCCCCTAAGATGTCCGTTTTCCAACTGACAGGACAGGACAAGCCCGTGGATCTGGTGGTGTTCGTGAAATCAGCCCTGATGGGCATCGTGGAAGGCTTGACCGAGTTCCTGCCCATCTCCAGCACCGGACACCTGATCCTGGCCAACGCCTTGATGGGGTTTGCAGACTCGGTGGGCGCAGAAAAGGCCAAGGTGTTCGAGATCGCCATCCAGACCGGCGCCATCCTGGCGGTCATCCTGGTGTATCTGCAAAAGATCACCGACACGGTCAAAGGCCTCGGCTCTGATCCGCAGGCTCAGCGCTTTGCCATCAACGTCATCGTGGGCTTTCTGCCTGCCGTGGTCATGGGCCTGCTGATCGGCAAGGCCATCAAGGCGCACCTCTTCACCCCCACGGTCGTGGCCGTGGCGTTCATCGTGGGCGGCTTCATCATCATGTGGGCCGAGCGCCTGGCGGCACGCAACCCGCGGTCCCGCGTTGAAACGGTGGACGACATGACACTGTCCGACGCCGTCAAGGTGGGGCTGATCCAGTGCCTGGCCATGATCCCGGGCACCAGCCGCTCAGGCGCCACCATCATTGGCGGCATGTTGATGGGCTTGTCGCGCAAGGCCTCGACCGACTACAGCTTCTTCCTGGGCATTCCCACGCTGGTGGGTGCGGGCGTCTACAGCCTGTACAAAGAGTGGGACATCATGAGCGTGGCCGATCTGCCCTCGTTCATGACGGGTCTGGTGTTCGCTTTCCTGTCGGCCTGGGTGTGCGTGCGCTGGCTGATCCGTTATGTGTCAAGCCACACGTTCATCCCGTTTGCCTGGTACCGCATCGCCTTCGGCATCCTCATCCTGGTCACGGCCCACATGGGCTGGGTCACCTGGCAGGAATGAGCCTCAGACACCACGCTCTGAACACCTTGCTGACGCCTGATCCGGCCGCCAAGGCTGCCCAGGCGCAAGCGCTGCAGGCCGAGTGCCTGAGCCACCCCACCCTGCTGGACGACGCGGTGTGCCAGGAGCGCCTGGCCCTGAACGCCGCGCAACAGGCCGCCATGCCGGGACGTCCGGTGCGCCCCCACTTGGTGCCGGCCAAGCAGGTGCCCTCGCGCAGCCCCTTCACGGACGAGGGGCGTGCGGCCCTGCTGCACGCCATCTGCCACATCGAGTTCAATGCCATCAACTTGGCGCTGGATGCGGTGTGGCGCTTTGACGGCATGCCGACCTTGTTCTACCAGGACTGGCTGCGCGTGGCCAGTGAAGAGGCACTGCACTTCACCCTGTTGCGCCAACACCTGCAGGCCATGGGCTGGGACTACGGCGACTTTGACGCGCACGATGGTCTGTGGACCATGTGCGAGCGCACCGCCGACGACATCGTGGCCCGCATGGCCCTGGTGCCCCGCACCCTGGAAGCCCGGGGCCTGGACGCCACCCCCCTGATCCAGGAGAAACTGAACCGCGCCGGTGACCACGCCGCCGTGCAGATCCTGGACATCATCCTGCGCGACGAGGTGGGGCATGTGGCCGTGGGCAACCACTGGTTTCATCACCTGTGCCGGCAGCGTGGGCTGGACGCCGTCACCCTGTATCCCCAGTTGGTTCGCCAGTACGAGGCGCCTCGGCTGCGACCGCCCTTCAATGAGGCAGCGCGCAAGGCGGCGGGCTTCACCGACGAAGAAATGGCGTTTTTGCTGGGCGTGGACTGACGCCGCCCGTCCAGGCGCGGCTCACCCCCGCGGATGGTGTCGCTCGTGCAACTGCCGCAAGCGCTCTCGCGCTACGTGGGTGTAGACCTGGGTGGTTGAAATGTCGGCGTGCCCCAGCAGCAACTGCACCACACGCAAGTCGGCTCCGTGGTTGAGCAAGTGCGTGGCAAAGGCGTGGCGCAGCGTGTGGGGAGACAGGGCTTGCCGGATGCCTGCCTGAACGGCCAGTTGCTTGATGCGTTTCCAGAACATCTGGCGTGTCATGGCCGCGCCGCGCACCGTCACGAACAGATCATCCGACTGCCGGCCCGCCAGTATCTCTGGCCGTGCCGACGCCAGGTAACGAGTCAGGCACAAGCCGGCCTCTTCACCGAAGGGCACCAGTCGCTCCTTGCTGCCCTTGCCAGTCACACGCACCACCCCTTCGGGCAGCATCACCTGCCAGTGCTGCAAGGTCACGAGTTCGCTCACGCGCAGTCCGCTGGCATACAGCAGCTCCAGCATGGCGCGGTCGCGCAGGCCCAGCGCCTGCTGTGTGTCCGGGGCCGCCAGCAAGGCCTCCACCTGGGCCTCGGTCAAGGTGCCCGGCAGGCGAGAAGGCAGGCGTGGCGCCGCCAGGCGCAAGGTCGGGTCTTCGGTGATCAGGTGCTCGCGCACCGCCCACTTGAAGAACCGGCGGAAGGTGCTCAAACGCCGCCCCGCCGAGCTGGGTCGGGTGTCGGCATGGCGGGCGACGCTGTACGCGTGAAGGTCCGGTTCGCGAACCTCACACAAGAGCCGGGCGCCACCATCCTGGCTCGCCAACCATGTCAGCAGGCCCGTCAAATCCCTGCGGTAGGCGGCCAGGGTGTTGTCGCTGAGCCCAGCTTCCAGCCACAAGGCTTGCAGAAAGCGGTCCAGCACCGGGTCGTCACCCGACCCCAGCCCCGGCCCCCTGGCGCGGATCATGTCTTCACGCCACCGCGCATGAGCCCGTCTTTCATGCGCTGGTCGATCGCGTGATCACCAATGAACACCTTGAGCACGGCACGGTACAGGTCCTCACCCGGCTGCAGCCGGCCGACCGGCACCCCGTTTTTTCGCAACATCACGCCCTGGTCGGGCACGTAATCCAGGTCGATCACATCGCCGGCCTTCAGGGTGCCCATGGCATCGATGTCGGCGGTGAGCGCCTCCAGCCTGGGCGCCAGCTTTTGATGCACCGCGGGGGGCTCATGTCGGCGCACCCGCCGGTTGAGCGACTTGCTCAACTCGGCCGCTGGCGCCTCCAGCATCACCTTCAACTGCAAGCGCTTGGGGCCAGGCATGCTGAGGGCCACGCCCGCATCACGGGTGGTGGACGGCAGGTACAAGCCGGCCACGAAGGCCTTGATCCACGCCACGCCCCGCAAGCCCAAACCATTGAGGCGCAAGGTGCGGTCGGCGAGCTGCACCGTGGGCTCAAAGCGCTGCCCCTCGAGCGTGGCCGCCTGCGCCATGCCAACGCCCACCACGGGCACGGGCAACAAACCCGTCACCCCCGCCAGCCCCCCGAGGGCCACCAGCAACCACTTGGCTGCATGCTGTTTGAACCAGTGCATCCACACTCCTTGCAGGGCCGATCAGCCCCGTTCAATCCTCAACGCACCGCACATGGGCATTGTGGACAGGGTTTACAAGGGATTTACACCCGACACGTCACAACGCACGATGTGATTTTCACGCCAGACAAGCACCATGCCCACGCTATACGACTTCACCATGGCCCCCAGCCCCCGGCGCGCCCGCATCCTGCTGAGTGAGAAAGGCATCGCGCACGACACCGTGCAAGTGAATCTGGTCACCGGAGAACACCTCGGGGAGGCCTTCCGGGCCATCAATCCTCAATGCACGGTGCCCGCACTGGTGCTGGACGACGGCACGGTGCTGCAAGACAACGCAGCCATCATCGCCTGGGCCGAAGCGGTGCAACCTGACCCACCCCTGCTGGGGCGCAACCCCACTGAAAAAGCCCTGGTGGCCAGCTGGAACGCGCGTCTGGAATACGAAGGCCTGCTGGCGGTGGCCGAAGCCTTCCGCAACACCAGCCCTGCCATGAAAGACCGCGCCTTGACGGGGGCGGCCAATGTGGCGCAGATTCCGGAGCTCGCTCAACGCGGTCTGGACCGTGCGCATCGCTTCTTTCGTGTGCTGGACGACCACCTGGCCACACGCGATCACGTGGCCATTGACACTTTCAGCCTGGCCGACATCACGGCCGTGGTGCTGGTGGATTTTGCGCGGGTCATCAAGTTCAAACCCGGGCCAGACCACCCGCACCTGTTGCGCTGGCGCACGAACCTGGCCCAGCGCCCCAGCCTGAGCGCCTGATCAGCGGGCGCTGCTGTTGAACTCGCGGCGGGCCGCCTCCATGGCCTGCTCCAGCTTGGCTTCGGTGCGCGTGGTGGCGTCACCTTGCGCCTCCCACTCCATGAAGGCGCCGGCCATGCGCCGCTTCCATTCGGTTTCTCTGGTCAGCTTGGCAATCGCCACCTCGCTGTCGGCTTCGGGCACGAGCATGGCGATTTCAGCCTGCCACTGCGTCAGTTGCGAGGTGCGTTTGGCATCGTCGGTTTCCAGCTCGGCGATCAAGGCCGCCCCCATGAACGCCGACTCCATCAGCGTGAACTCGCCCGACTTGACGCGCTGAGGCAGTTCGGCCTTCAGGGATTCAGCGATGCGGCGGCGCGCCATCGCGTCTTTTTCCTGGTCCAGGGTCTGCATCTTTTCAAAATCACGCTGGTACCTGACCAGGCCCACCAATTGACGAGCGTCTTCCTTGCTCATGCCCATGCGCCCCATGACCGCCAGCAGGGTTTCCCAGTCTTCCGGCCCCACCCCGTCCGGGCGGGCGTCCGCCAAAGACGGGCCAGACGCCATGGGCAGCGGCGCGGGCGCATCGCCCACCCCGGCGACAGGCCACAGGCCCTGACCGGCGGCGGGTGTGTTGCTGGTGTCGTCGGTCGTGGGCGCACGCCCCCCCGACCACCAGATTCCGGCCCCCACGGCCAGTGCCAGCGCCACGCCAGCCACCATGAACGATTTTGAGGAAGAATTCTGGTACTTGATCATCAAACAGCCTGGGTCAGGAAACGAGGACACGCCTTCAACTCTCCATTGTGAGTTCAAGTCGGCGCGTTTGTTCAATTCATCGTCCCCCAGGAAAACACCCATGCCCCTGACCGCCGCGCTCATTCGGCCCATGTTGACATCCGACCTTGACGCGGTGATGCGCATCCAGGCCACGTGCCACCTGCCGGATTACCATGAGCCCCGCGAGGCCTTTGCCAACAAGCTTGCCCAGGCACCCGATGGCGCCTGGGTGGCCGAGCAGCACGGCCAGGTCAGCGCCTACCTCTGGTGTCTGCCGATCGATGAAGACCACCTGCCCGTGCTGCACGCCAGCGACTGGCAGGCGCCACGCCAGCCTCGCTGGCTTTACCTGCATGACCTGGCGGTGGCCCCCGAGGCGCGTGGCACCGGCGCCGGCCACCGCCTGGTGGCACAGGCCGCCGCATTGGCCCATCGATGGGCCCTGGAGGGACTGGCCCTGGTGGCCGTAGGCGACGCCCATGCTTACTGGCACCGACAAGGCTTTCAAGCCGTGGCGCTGAGCCACCCAGGCCTGCAGCGCAGCCTCAGCAGCTTTGGCACAAACGCCCGATTCATGATCCGGATCAAGCTCGACGCTTGACCCCTGCGTGCCCCCATGCCAAGCTCAAAAGCATGCGGACACGAGACTGTTCAGGAGTCGGTGATGAGTGAGTGCCCTCCTCAAGACATGGGCTGGGACGATTGGGTTCGGGCCCTGGACCGTCAGGTGCATGGTGACATCGGGCAGTTGATGAGCGGCATCTCGCCCATCCAGACCAGCTTGGTCTACCTGGACTGGCTGTCTCACCTTCTGATCTCTCCAGGCAAGCAACTGGACCTGCTCAAGCAGGCAGGCGACGACGTCGCGCAAGCCGCCGCCGACCTGACGCACGCCAGGCAAGCCACCGATCAGCACGGATGGCCAGCCCGGTTGCCCGACCGGCGCTTTGCCAGCGAGGCTTGGCAACAGTGGCCCTTCAACGTCTACGCCCAAGGTTTTCACCTGATGGAGCGCGCGTGGCACCGCGCCACCCACGGTGTGCCTGGCTTGAATCACCGGCATGAAGACATCGCGGCCTTCGCCGCCCGCCAATGGCTGGACGTCTTCAACCCGGCCAACATCCCCTGGTTGAACCCGGATGTGCTCTCGGCCACGGCCACCGAAGGCGGCGCCAACCTCGTGAGAGGCGCGATGAACTGGGCCGATGATGCCCAGCGCCTGGTGCGCGGGCTCCCGCCAGCGGGCACCGAGGCCTACAAGCCCGGAGACAACGTGGCCATCACCCCGGGCAAGGTGGTCTTGCGCAACGACCTGATCGAGTTGATTCAGTACAGCCCGACCACCGAGGTCGTGCACCCCGAGCCCGTACTCATCGTGCCGGCCTGGATCATGAAGTACTACATCCTTGACCTGTCGCCCCACAACTCCATGGTGAAGTACCTGGTGGATCAGGGGCACACCGTGTTCATGATCTCGTGGAAAAACCCCACGCTGGAAGACCGTTGCAAAGGCCTGGAGGATTACCGACAGCAGGGCGTGATGGCCGCACTGGACACCATTGGGCGCATCGTGCCCGATCAGAAGGTGCACGCCACCGGCTACTGCCTGGGCGGCACGCTGTTGATGATCGCCGCCGCCACCATGGGCCGCGATCGCGACGACCGGCTGGCCTCGATGACGCTGCTGGCCGCCCAGGGTGACTTCACCGAGGCGGGCGAGTTGCTCATGTTCATCAACGAGAGCGAGGTGGAACTCATCGAATCGATGATGGCCCAGCAGGGCTACCTCAAGGGCTCGCAGATGGCCGGCACCTTCCAGTTGCTGCACGCCGACGACCTGATCTGGTCGCGCGCCTTGAACCACTACCTGTTGGGCCAGCGTGATCGCCCCAACGACCTCATGGCCTGGAACGCCGACACCACGCGCATGCCCTACCGCATGCACTCTGAATACCTGCACAAGCTCTTTCTGGACAACGAGCTCTCGCGCGGGCGCTACGAGGTCGATGGCAAGCCCATCTGGTTCACGGACATCCGGGTGCCCTGCTTTGCCGTGGGCACGGTCACCGACCACGTGGCGCCGTGGAAGTCGGTCTACAAGCTGCACCTGCTGCCGCTGGACGTCACCTTCGTGCTCACCAGCGGCGGCCACAACGCCGGCATCGTCAGCGAGCCCGGCCACAAGGGCCGCCACTTCCAGTTGCACCACCGCCCCCCCACCGAGGCGTATGTCTCGCCCGAGCGTTGGCAGGCCAGCGTGCCCCACACCGAAGGCTCGTGGTGGCCGCAATGGCAGGCCTGGCTGGCACAGCACTCTGGCGCGCCCACCTCACCACCCCGCATGGGACTGCCCGGACGCCGTCGCAAACTGCCCGACGCGCCCGGACACTACGTGCTCCAGCCCTGAGCCCCTGCACCCCACAAACAAACAGGCCGCGAAGGTTGCCCCTCGCGGCCTGCTTTGAAGATCAGATCAATTCAGATCAGTTCTTCGACTGGTCCACCAGCTTGTTCTTGGCGATCCAGGGCATCATGGCGCGCAGCTCGGCACCGACCGTCTCGATCGGGTGAGCAGCGTTCAGGCGACGGCGAGCGGTCATGCTCGGGTAGTTCGTCTTGCCTTCCAGGATGAACATCTTGGCGTATTCGCCGGTCTGGATGCGCTTCAGCGCGTTGCGCATGGCTTCGCGCGACTTCTCGTTGATCACTTCCACGCCCGTCACGTACTCACCATACTCGGCGTTGTTCGAGATGGAGTAGTTCATGTTGGCGATGCCGCCTTCGTACATCAGGTCGACGATCAGCTTCAGCTCGTGCAGGCACTCGAAGTAGGCCATTTCAGGTGCGTAGCCGGCTTCGGTCAGGGTCTCAAAACCCATCTTCACCAGCTCCACAGCGCCACCGCACAGCACGGCCTGTTCGCCGAACAGGTCGGTTTCGGTTTCTTCACGGAAGTTGGTTTCGATCACGCCACCCTTGGTGCCGCCGTTGGCAGCCGCGTACGACAGGGCGATGTCCTTGGCCTTGCCCGACACGTCCTGGTACACCGCGATGAGCGAAGGCACGCCGCCGCCCTTGAGGTACTCGGAGCGCACGGTGTGGCCAGGGCCCTTGGGGGCGACCATGATCACGTCCAGGTCAGCGCGGGGCACGACCTGGTTGTAGTGCACGTTGAAGCCGTGAGCAAACGCCAGCGTGGCACCCTTCTTGATGTTGGGGGCGACGTTGTTGTTGTACACCTCAGGGATGTTCTCGTCGGGCAGGAGGATCATCACCAGGTCGGCGGCCTTGACGGCCTCGTCGACTTCGGCAACCTTCAGGCCAGCGCCTTCGGCCTTGGACCACGAGGCACCGCCCTTGCGCAGGCCAACGGTCACGTTGACGCCGGAATCGCGCAGGTTCTGGGCGTGGGCATGGCCTTGCGAGCCGTAGCCAACGATGGTGACGTTCTTGCCCTTGATCAGGCTCAGATCAGCGTCTTTGTCGTAATAGACCTTCATGTGTGTAGCTCCGTCGGAAAAACTGTTGGTGGATTCAGGAAATAGCGGGAGGAGTGAGTAAGCGCCGTCGCGCCTTCTTCAGACGCGCAGGATGCGCTCGCCGCGCCCGATCCCGCTGGTCCCGGTGCGCACGGTTTCAAGGATGGCGGCGCGGTCGATCGCTTCGATGAAAGCGTCGAGCTTGGCGGAGTCGCCCGTGAGTTCGATGGTGTAGGTCTTGTCGGTGACGTCGATGATGCGGCCACGGAAGATGTCGGCCATGCGCTTCATCTCTTCACGCTCCTTGCCCACGGCGCGAACCTTGATGAGCATGAGTTCGCGCTCGGTGAAGGGGCCTTCAGAGAGATCGACCACCTTGACCACCTCGATGAGGCGGTTGAGGTGCTTGGTGATCTGCTCGATGACATCATCGGAGCCGGTGGTCACGATGGTCATGCGCGACAGCGAGGGGTCTTCGGTGGTGGCCACCGTCAGGCTCTCGATGTTGTAGCCACGGGCCGAGAAGAGGCCCACCACGCGGGACAGGGCGCCTGCCTCGTTTTCGAGCAGCAGGGCAATGACGTGTTTCATGGTGATCGTCCTTGGGGGGCTCCTGGGCCTGTCGGCGGTAACCGGCAGGCTGTGACCCCGGGTGCGATGTGAATAGGTTGGTGTGTTCAGCCACCGCTCAGGGCCTGGGCCCGACACGCCCCCGGCAAGGGGCGGCCTGCACAGACCGGTTGCGGCGCTGGGTGATTGACGACGGTGTCAGAGTTCCTCGGAGCCCAGCAGCATCTCGGAGATGCCCTTGCCCGCCTGCACCATCGGCCACACGTTTTCGGTGGGGTCGGTGCGGATGTCCAGGAACACGCTGCGATCTTTCAGCTTGATGGCTTCGCGCAGGGCGCCTTCCACATCCGAGGGACGCTCGATGAGCAGGCCCACGTGGCCATAGGCTTCGGCCAGCTTGACGAAGTCAGGCAGCGCGTCCATGTAGCTGTGCGAGTAGCGGCCGCCGTAATCCAGCTGCTGCCACTGGCGCACCATGCCCAGGTAGCGGTTGTTCAGCGAGAGCACCTTCACCGGGGTGTTGTACTGCAGGCAGGTGGAGAGCTCCTGGATGCACATCTGGATGGAGCCTTCGCCGGTGATGCAAAACACATCGGCATCGGGCTTGGCCAGCTTGATGCCCATGGCATAAGGCAGGCCCACGCCCATGGTGCCCAGACCGCCAGAGTTGATCCAGCGGCGCGGCTCATCGAACTTGAAGAACTGCGCGGCAAACATCTGGTGCTGGCCCACGTCGGAGGTGACGTAGTAGTCGGTGCCGCGGGTGAGCTCCCACAGCTTTTCAACCACCATCTGGGGTTTGATCACCTCGTCAGAGTGCTTGTACTTCAGGCAATCGCGCTTGCGCCACTCGTTGATCTGGCTCCACCAGGCGGCCAGGGCGTTCTGGTCAGGCTTGAGCTGCGACTCCTTGATCTGCGCCAGCATTTCCTGCAGCACGTCTTTCACGTCGCCCACGATGGGGATGTCGACCTTCACGCGCTTGGAGATGCTCGACGGATCGATGTCGATGTGGATGATCTTGCGTTCAACCTGGGCAAAGTGCTTGGGGTTGCCGATCACGCGGTCGTCGAAGCGGGCGCCCACGGCGATCACCACGTCGGCGTTCTGCATGGTCATGTTGGCCTCGTACGTGCCATGCATGCCCAGCATGCCCAGGAACTTGGGATCGGTGGCCGGGTAGGCACCCAAACCCATCAGGGTGTTGGTGCAGGGGTAGCCCAGCATGTCCACCAACTCACGCAACTCGGCGCAGGCCTCGGCCATGAGCACGCCGCCACCGGTGTAGATGTAGGGGCGCTTGGCGTTGAGCAACAACTGCACCGCCTTGCGGATCTGACCACCGTGGCCCTTGCGCACCGGGTTGTACGAGCGCATTTCCACGGTTTCGGGATAGTGGAAGGCGGTGGTCTTGAGCGACACATCCTTCGGAACATCCACCACCACGGGGCCCGGACGGCCGGTGCGCGCAATGTGGAAAGCCTTCTTCATCGTGGCGGCCAGATCGGCCACGTCCTTGACGAGGAAGTTGTGCTTGACGATGGGGCGGGTGATGCCGACGGTGTCGCACTCCTGGAAGGCGTCCAGGCCGATGGCGGCCGTGGGCACCTGACCCGTGATGATCACCATCGGGATGGAGTCCATGTAGGCCGTGGCGATGCCCGTGATGGCGTTGGTGACGCCAGGGCCCGAGGTGACCAGGGCCACGCCGACGTCGCCGGTGGCGCGGGCATAGCCGTCAGCGGCATGCACAGCGGCCTGTTCGTGGCGCACGAGCACGTGCTCGATCGTGTCTTGTTTGTACAGCGCGTCGTAGATGTACAGCACGGCGCCGCCGGGGTAGCCCCAGATGAACTTGACGTTTTCGGCTTGGAGGCAGCGGACCAGGATGTCCGAGCCGTTGAGGACTTCGCCAGAGGGCGAAGCGGCGTTGGCGTCGGCCGTGCCGGCGCGTTTCATGTCCGCAGACGAGATTTCCATGATGGATGACCTTTCAGATTTTCTCTAACGAAAAACGATCGGTGCCCCTCCACACGGGCCGCTCCAGTCAAGGAACAACCAGCAGCACTGCGACCACGGATGGCCGTGTGCTCGCCCTTGTGAGGCGGTTTTGGAGCCTGCGCGGCCCGCTCGGATGGTCGGTTGACACACCCGCGCCAAGCCAGATCGAGATGGCGCAAAACGTCGATTATCGCATTCCTGAGAGGCAATTCAAGTTTTCCCCAGGGCGCCCCCCCAGGGTCGGCGGCCCGATGCCATAATCCGCCGGCTTTCACCCTGTTCGGCCACCGACCCGACACCGCCGGGCCGCCGCCAGCACCTCCCGCCCCTGACCTGACGTTGACCTTGAGTTCTGCCCCCTCCCCAGACCAGGCTGCTTTGCTGGACGACTTTCTCAAAGGCGTGGAGCGTCGGGCCTTCAAACGCACCGCTTATGCCGTGCGGGACGACGACGCGGCGCTGGACATCGTCCAGGACGCGATGATCCGTCTGGTGCAAAGCTACGGCGACCGGCCGGCGACCGAATGGCCCATGCTGTTTCAGCGCATCTTGTCGAACGCGACACTGGACTGGTTTCGCCGCCAGAAGGTCCGCAACGCCGTGATGATGAACCTCGGCGACTTCGAAGCCGAGGACAGCGACGACGAGCACGGCGGCTTTGACCTGCTGTCGGCCCTGCGGGTGGACGATCAACTGGCCGAAGGGGCTGACGACGGCGCCAGCCGCACCCAGGTGCTGGCCCAGATCGAAGAAGAGATCCAGCGACTGCCGGCACGTCAACGGGAGGCCTTCCTGCTGCGTTACTGGGAAGAGATGGATGTGGCCGAGACCGCCGCGATCATGGGTTGCTCCGAAGGGAGCGTGAAAACCCACTGTTCACGGGCGGTCCAGGCCCTGGCTCGCGCCCTGCAATCTCGTGGGATCACATTGTGAACAAATTGGACAACCTCTCTGACGCACGCGCCGAGGCCCTGGAGGCCCGGTTCGCCCTGCGCGTGGGTGCCCGACTTCACGAGGGCGCCACGCAACTGCCGCACGACATCAGCGAGCGCTTGCGCGTGGCGCGGCTGCAGGCGCTGGACGGGCTGGCTGCTGCCGCTCGGGCAGCCGAGCCCGCGCGCGTTGCGGTGGCCGCCGCCGATGCGGTGGGGCAGATTCAACTGGCGGGCGCAGGCCGTGGCAGCGACTGGTCGCTGGCCCCGTGGCAGGCGCCGCTGCACGATGACCCCCTGCCCTGGCGTTGGCGCCTGGCGTCCGTCCTGCCCGTGCTGGTGCTGGTGCTCGGCCTGTGGGGCATCCATGTGTGGCACAAGCAGGCGCAGGTGCAGGCGACCAGCGAGGTGGACATGGCCTTGCTCACGGACGACCTGCCGCCGGCTGCCTACGCCGACCCAGGTTTTGCCGAGTTCCTTCGCCAGCCCTCGGCACCCGAGCAGCCCCAGGCCCAAGACCTGCCCCTGCAGGTGGACGATCTGATCCAGGAAGCCCTGGAGCTGTCTGATCGGAGCCGCTCATGACGGGGTCGCACATGACGCCCGCACCCGCGCGAGGTGCCGGCCAGGCCGTGGCGAGATGGGGTCGGGTCATGGTGATGCTCTGCAGCCTGGGCTGCGCCACCGTGCTGGCCAACCCCCTGAACGCTTTGGGCGACGCCCCGGAGTGGCAGGCCCTGTCTGGCCAGCAACAGCGGGTGTTGGCCCCCTTGGCCAGCCAGTGGAATGCGATGGACGACACCAGCCGTGGCAAGTGGGCCGCCGTGGCCAGCCGGTACGACCAGCTCAGCCCGCCGGAACAACAACGGTTCAAGGAACGCCTGGCCGCCTGGGCCCGGATGGACCCGATTCGGCGTGGAGAAGCACGGGCGCGTTATCAGCAGGCGCAAGGCTTGAGCACCCAGGAGCGCCAGCGTCGCTGGCAGGCCTACCAGGCCTTGCCGCCACAAGAGCGGGAAGACCTGGCGCGCCAGGCGCAACGCCGCAGCCAGCCTGTGCGCTTGCCGGACCACCTGGCAGGCCCTCGCGAAATGGCCCAGCAAGAAGACTGGCGTCGCAAGCAGGAACGCCAGAACGATCCCCGCAAGACCAATGTCGTGCCCGCCGTGACCCCCAGTGCCCGGGTGTCTGGTCGCGTGGTGACCCCCACCACCGTCAAGGCCCCCCAGGGTGCCACCACCCGCCTGGTGACCGAACCGGCTTCACCCGCGCTGCACCAGCACACGGGACTGCCCAAGATCGCGGCCACGGACGGGTTCGTGGACCCTGTCACCTTGCTGCCCCGCAAGGGTGCACAAAGCACGGGCATGGTCGTCGCCCCTGGCCAGCGCAAGCGACACAGCGAGCCCTGATCCGAGGCACCAGGCTGCGCGCTCTGGTGTATCGTTGCGCGCTGTCTTGCCACCCCCTGCTGCTGCCCCATGTCGTTCTGGCGTCCGCCCACCTACCGTCCCCTCACGCCTGAAGAGTGCGTCGTGCGCGCCAGTGCCGTGGCGCCGAGCCTGCGACGGCGAATGACCTCGTTCATCTACGAAGGGGTCCTGCTGTTCGGCATCGTGGTGCCCGTGGCCCTGATTTATGGCGTGGTGACCGACCAACGGCACGCCTTGCACGGCCGGGCGGGCCTGGGCCTGACCTTGGCACTGGTGCTGTTGCTGTACTTTGGCTGGTGCTGGTTTCACACCGGACAGACATTGGCCATGAAAACCTGGCATTTGAAGCTGGTGACCGCCACGGGTGGCCGGCTCAGCCCCGCACAGGTGGCGTGGCGTTACCTGACGATGTGGACGTGGTTCGTGCCACCCATCCTGGCGGCTCAGTGGCTTCAGTGGCACAGCACCCGCCAAATCCTTGGCGCCATGGTGCTGTGGGTGGCGCTGTATGCGCTGTCGAGCTTCCTGTTGCCGCGCCGCCAGTTTTTGCACGACCTGCTGAGCGGCACCCGCGTGATCGACACGCGCCCTGACCTGCCCCAGGCCTGACCCACGTTTGCCCGATTTCGGACCCTGCCCATGACCTTGTCCTTGTGTGTGTACTGCGGCTCCCGTGATGGAGACCTTCCCTTGTTTCGCCAAAGTGCGGTGGACGTGGGCGACAGCATCGGCCGACGTGGCTGGCGTCTGGTCTACGGTGGCGGCAGCACCGGGCTGATGGGCGCCGTGGCCGATGCCGCCCTCCAGGCCGGCGCCGAGGTCTTGGGCGTCATCCCTGAAAAGCTGATGGTGCGCGAGATGGGCCACGGCGGCGTGACCGAACTGCAGGTGGTGGGCAACATGCACGAGCGCAAGCACCAGATGGCGCTGCACTCGGACGCCTTCGTGGCCTTGCCAGGCGGCATCGGCACGATGGAGGAAATCTTTGAGGTCTGGACTTGGCGTCAGCTGGGCTACCACCGCAAGGCGCTGGGCCTGCTCAACGTGGGCGGCTACTACGACGAGCTGTTGCGTTTCATCGAGCGCAGCAAAGACCATGGCTTTCTGTGGCCCGATGTGCAAGAGCTGCTGCTGGTGGACACCGATGCCGAACGCCTGCTGGACCGCCTGGCGGCCGAGGCGGATCGCCTGAAAACAAACACGCCACCGGATGAGGCCTTGGTGGCCTCGGGTGGCGTGTCGGATCAGATCTGAACGCGGCCAGCACGGCCGCGTGGATCACACGGCGGCTTCGTCGGTTTCGCCGGTGCGGATGCGCACCACCTGCTCGACGGGGGTGACGAAAATCTTGCCATCACCGATCTTGCCGGTCTTGGCGGCCTTCACGACGGCTTCGATGCAGCGGTCCACGTCGTCGTCCTTGACCACGACCTCCACCTTGACCTTGGGCAGGAAGTCCACGACGTACTCTGCGCCACGGTAGAGCTCGGTGTGCCCCTTCTGGCGGCCAAAGCCCTTCACTTCGGTCACGGTCAGGCCGGTCACACCCACTTCGGCCAAAGACTCACGAACTTCTTCGAGTTTGAAGGGCTTGATGATGGCGGTGATCTGTTTCATGGTGAAGCTCCAGAGTCAGGAAAAAGGTGGCGCGTGTTGCAGCGCAATGAACACTATTTAATCACGACTACCGCGATGTCGCGAGCACACCCCTGTCATCACGCAGGGTCAGGCGCGAA
This sequence comes from Aquabacterium sp. A3, assembly GCF_038069945.1. Taxonomy (NCBI): domain Bacteria; kingdom Pseudomonadati; phylum Pseudomonadota; class Betaproteobacteria; order Burkholderiales; family Sphaerotilaceae; genus Aquabacterium; species Aquabacterium sp. A3. The sequence continues at coordinate 72,941 of NZ_JBBPEV010000004.1, forward strand.
AACGCGAAGTGATCGGGTAGCGCCAATCGCGCCCAAACGCTCGGTGGGTGATGCGGATGCCCACGGGCGCCTGGCGGCGTTTGTACTCGTTGATCTTGATCAGGCGGGTGACCTTGTCCACATCGGCCTGGGCAAAGCCGGCCGCGACGATCTCGTCGATGGACTGGTCCAGCTCCATGTAGCGCTCCAGGATGGCGTCCAGCACCTCGTACTCGGGCAGGCTGTCCTGGTCGGTCTGATCGGGACGCAACTCGGCCGACGGCGGGCGCGTGATGATGCGCTCGGGAATGGGCTCCAGCTGCCCGGAGGCCGCTGCCTGGGTGTTGCGCCAGCGCGCCAGGCGATAGACCAGGGTCTTGGCCAGGTCCTTGATGACGGCAAAACCACCGGCCATGTCGCCGTACAGGGTGCAGTAGCCCGTGGCCATCTCGCTCTTGTTGCCGGTGGTCAGCACGATGGCGCCAAACTTGTTGGACAAGGCCATCAGCAGCGTGCCCCGGATGCGGGCCTGGATGTTTTCTTCGGTGGTGTCCTCGGCCCGGCCCTCGAACAGCGGGGCCAGCGAGGTCTTGAAGGCCTCGAACTCGGGCGCGATGGCGATTTCGTCGTGCCGCACGCCCAGGCGGTCGGCCATGTCACGCGCGTCAATCCAGGAGATGTCGGCCGTGTAGGGCGAAGGCATCATCACGGTGCGCACCTTGTCCGCCCCCAAGGCATCAACGGCGATGGCCAGCACCAGGGCTGAATCAATGCCGCCCGACAGGCCGATGATCGCGCCCGGAAAACCGTTCTTGCCCACGTAATCGCGCACGCCACACACCAGCGCGGCCCAGATCTCGGCCTCGTCTGACAGGGGCTGGGCCACAGCCCCCTGCACCGCGCCGCCCGGCAGCAAGGTCACCTGCAGGGTCTCGTCAGCGAAACTGGCCGCCCGGGCGGCCACCGCACCGTGGGCGTCCACCGCAAACGAAGCGCCATCAAACACCACCTCGTCCTGCCCCCCGGTCAGGTGGGCGTAGACCAGAGGCAGGCCCAGGTTGCGGGCGCGGTCGCCCATGCGGGCTTCGCGCTCGCCGCGCTTGCCCGCGTGGAAGGGTGAGGCATTGATGACCACCAGGGCCTGGGCCCCCAGCGACTGGGCGGCCAGGGCCGGTTCGTCAAACCAGGCGTCTTCGCACACCAGCAGGCCCACCCGCCAGCCCAGCACATCGACCACCACCGGGCCCAGGCCGGCCTCCCGGCCCGAGACAAAATAGCGTCGCTCGTCAAACACCTGGTAGTTGGGCAGCTCTCGCTTGGCGTACGTGGCGCGCACCACACCGCCCTGCAACAAGCTGGCGGCATTCAGCCGCCGGGGCACCGACCACGAGCGCGTGCGCACGTCGTCACCCGGGCCTTGCACCGGGTGGCCCAGCACCAGGTGCAAATCAGGCAGGTCGGCCAGGGCCTGGGCGACGTGGGCCACCTGGGCGTCACAGGCCTGCATGAACGCGGGCCGCAGCAGCAGGTCTTCAGGGGGATAGCCGCAAAGGGCCATTTCAGGCGTGACCACCAGGCGTGCGCCCTTGGCATACGCTAGGCGGGCTTGATCGACGATCTGACGGGCGTTGCCGGCCAGATCGCCCACCACGGGATTGAATTGCAACAAGGCCACGTTCAGCGCAGTGCTGGGTGCGGCAGATGGCTCACGGTTCATGGACAACATTCAGACGGGTGGCGCCCCCGCGCCAGACACAGACCGCATGGTAGCGGGCCTGCAGCTGCGCTGGCACCACAGCGTGCGAGAAATCGACGGACAGGCATGGAACGCCTTGTTGGAGGGGGTGTCCGGAGCGCGCCCCTTTCTGACGCACGAATGGCTGCTGGCCCTGGAGATCCACGGCTGCGCCTGCACCGAAACGGGGTGGCAAACGCAGTTTGCGGCCCTGCATGACGCCAAGGGCGATCTGCTGGCGGCCTGCCCGCTTTACCTGAAAAGCCACTCTTACGGCGAGTACGTGTTCGACTGGGCGTGGGCTGACGCACACGATCGGGCACTGTCTAGGGAAGGCCGACAGTACTTTCCGAAGCTGCTCAGTGCGTCCCCCTTCTCGCCCATTCCGGGCCAGCGGCTGCTGACCACCCCTGAAGCCTCGCCCGCCTTGCGCACAGCCTTGCAGGATCGCCTGCTGGCGGCTTTGCAGGAACGATGCACCCAGGAAGGTTGGTCGTCAGCCCATGCCTTGTTCGTCTCTGATGAAGAGGCTCAGCTGGCGTCTCGACAGGGTTGGCTGCTCAGGCACGGCGTTCAGTTTCACTGGACCAACCGCCGCCCGCAGCCGTATGCCAGCTTCGAGGAGTTTCTGAGCACCCTGCATCGCGACAAGCGCAAGAAGATCTTGCAGGAGCGGCGCAAGGTGCACGACGCCGGCGTTGAATTCGACGTCATCGAAGGGCCGCAGGCCAGCGAACAAGACTGGGCGTTTTTTTACCGCTGCTATCAGGACACGTACCACGCCCACGGACAACGCCCTTACCTGAACGAGGCACTGTGGCAGACGGTGGGCCAGCGCCTGGCGCCGCACTGGGTCATGTTCGTTGCCAGGCAAGGAGGCGAGCGCATCGCCTGCTCCTTGCTGGCCGTCGACCGGGCGCAGGGTGTGGCCTACGGTCGTTATTGGGGTGCATTGCAGGCGGTGAGCTGTCTGCATTTCGAGGCGTGCTACTACCAGCCACTGGCCTGGTGCATCAACCAGGGCTTGAGCCGCTTCGAGGGTGGCGCTCAAGGAGAGCACAAGCTGGCACGGGGCCTGCTCCCAGTGACGACCAACTCGGTCCATTGGCTGGCGCACCCCGGCCTGCGTCATGCGGTATCGGATTTCCTGATGCGAGAGGATCTGGGGCTGACGCACTACGTGAATGAATTAGATGAGCGAAAACCGTTCAAACCCCAAGATTGAGCATGCACTGAGGATGCGACACTCGCGCGATGGCACCGCGCGTTGCTGCGTCCGCCGTCCCCAACAATCACAACAATCCGCAGGGTTTCATGTCATCTCCATCACCAGCGCCTGAGCACGGTCACCACGAACCACCCGCCATCCTCGACATCGAGGCCTCCGGGTTTGGCTTGGGCAGCTACCCGATCGAGATCGGCTTTGTCTTGCCGGACGGCTCGTCGTGGTGCAGCCTGGTGCACCCCGAACCAGACTGGCAACATTGGGACCCCGAAGCCGCTGCCGTGCACGGCATCCTGCGCGAGCAACTGGTTCAACACGGACGCAGCCCGGAAGCCTTGTGTGCCTTGCTCAATGAGCGGCTGGGTGGCATGACGGTCTACTCTGACGCGTGGGCGCACGACTACACATGGTTGAACCGACTGTATGAAGTGGCCGGGGTGAGCCCCCGGTTCCGCCTGGAAAATCTTCGGGCCCTGCTCAACGACCAGGACGCCGCGCAATGGCATGAGGCCAAACGCCGCGTGGCGCAATCGGCCGGCCTTCAGCGGCACCGCGCCAGCGCCGACGCCAGGCTCTTGCAGCAAACCTGGCTGGCATTGCGTGGCACGCAACGCGCCGCGGCCTGAGCACTGACATCTGAGGGTTAATTCCCTGCCAAACGTGACTCAAGTCGCGTCTGAGACGTCCGAAAACCCGTTCACTGTGTTTTGCAGTCGGGGTGTCCATGTTCTCAACCGTGTCCACGGTGCGCATGGGGACGCCCACCTTCCTGCGCCACGCGTGGCCCATGACCCTGGGGTTGTTGGTTTGCGCCAGTGTCAGCGTGGGTCATGTGCTGTCGTCTCCTGCCTCCACCACCATCCAGTGGCTGGGTGCTGCCTGCCTGGCAGTGACCCTGCTGGGGGCTGTTGCCCTCATGCGTCGCGCCCATGCCACCGAGCGCGACAGTGCCTTGGCCCAACAACGCTGGCAGATGCTCACGGAGGGCCACATGGACGCCGCCCTGGTGCTCAAGCCGCGTCAGGACATCATGGGGCGCGCCATGGGCTACGAGATCGCCGAAGCCAACGCCGCCGCCCACGCACTGTACGTTGCACCCTCTGGCGCCTTGCTGGGGCACATGCTGTTTGACGTGCTGCCCAGCGCCTGGCCAGAGACCTTTCAAACCCGGCTGGATCAGTGCTGGCACACCGGCATGCGCCAGGAGGACGAACACTCGCTTCCCACGCCGGACGCCCCTCGCGGACTGCGGTGGCTGCACCATCAGATGATCCGCCTGCCCGATGGGGTGGTGGTGCTCACCCGGGACATCACCGACGTGCGCCATTCCATGCAGGCCCTGCAAGAGCAGGAAACCTTCTACCGCACACTGGTCAATAGCCTGCCCATGGCCGCCTATGCCCGCAGCACCCGCGAGCACAACCGGGGCCAATATGTGGTGTGGAACGAGGTGGCCGCCCGGATCATGAACCTGCCGACCGAACAGGTCTTGGGCAAACAACCCCATGAGGTGCTGCCCCTGGACATTGCCCGGCGGGCTGAACAGCAAGACCACAGCGTGATGAGCGGCGGCGCCTCCCAGGTCTATGAAGACCTGGTGTTTCACACCCAGGACGGTGACCGCATCGTCAACCTCATCAAAACGCCCGTGCACGGCATGGACGGCGCGCTGGACCACATCCTCTCGATCGCGATCGACGTGACCGAACAACGACAGGCTGCAGACCAGTTGCGCCTGGCCTCCAGGGTGATCGACGAAACCGGCGAAGCCATCGTGATCACCGATGCCATGGACCGTGTGGTGCGTGTGAACCCTGCCTTCCTGAGCATGAGCGGGCTGGCGATGAGCGACGTGATGGGACAGTTTGCCGAGTTGCTGGGCATGCCCCCCCTGCGCGAGAGCCATTTACAGGGCATCAACCATGCGCTGCTGAAGGGGCAGCGCTGGGTGGGCGAGAGTCAGCAGGTGCGGCAAGACGGGCGAACCCTGGACGTGTGGCTCAGCGTGAGCACCTTGAGGCAAGACGCCATGGGCATCACACAGCACATCCGGGTGTTCAGCGACATCTCGGTGCTCAAGGCCCAGCAGCGCGAGCTGGCCGAGCAGGCACGCAACGACATGCTGACGGGCCTGCCCAACCGCCGTGCCTTCGGCGAACGACTGCGGCAGGCCATGGCGCGCGCCCGGCGCACGCCACAGACGCTGGCCGTGTTGTTCATCGACCTGGACGGCTTCAAGGCGGTCAATGACCGCTGGGGACATGCAGGCGGCGACGTGCTGCTGCAAGAGGTCGCGGCACGACTGCTGCAATGTGTGCGCAACACCGACTGTGTGTGCCGCCTGGCCGGCGACGAGTTCACCGTGATCCTGGAAGGCGCTGGTCACCCGCAAGAGCTGCTGCGCATCGGGGAACGCATCATCCAGCGGGTGAGCGAACCGCTGGCGCTGGGCAACGGCGCCTTGCAAGGCATGGCACAGGTGACCCCCAGCATCGGTGCGGCCATTTACCAGCGCCACGACACCGAACAGAGCCTGTGCGAGCGGGCGGATGCGGCCATGTACCAGGCCAAACGGCAAGGCAAGGCGCGCCTGATCCTGAGCGACACGCGCACCGAATCAGATAACGCAAGTTGTCAGAAATTAGCCGTCAATTGACGACAGTTCCCCGCACATGAGGGGCGCACCAGCGTGGTGCAAAGGCACATGGGGCGGCACATCACTGGTATAAACCCCGGTTCGCCGCGTTGTCCGTTGAATGACTGCAGCGCGTTCAGTTGCCTGCTCATCATTCATTGCACATGGCCTGGTTCACCCCCCGCTCTCGCCGCTCATCGCCTGCACGCTCTGACGAGGCGCGCCCGCGGGTGGTCATCGTGGGGTGCGGCTTTGGCGGGCTGGAGGCGGCCAAAGCCCTGGCCGATGCGCCTGTGGACATCGTGGTGGTAGACCGCACCAACCACCACCTGTTTCAACCCCTGCTGTACCAGGTGGCCACGGCGGGGCTACCTGCCCCGGCCATCGCGGCCCCCATTCGCCATGTGCTGCGTCAGCAGATCGCCACCGGGCAGCTCACGGTGCTGATGGGCGAGGTCACCAGCATCGACACGGCCTCGTCGTGCATCGTGCTGGACGCGGGCGAGCACCTGCATTACGACCACCTGATCGTGGCCGCAGGGGCCACGCACAGTTACTTTGGCCGTGACGACTGGGCCCGCTACGCGCCCGGCCTGAAAACCCTGGGCGATGCCTTCACCATCCGCCGGCGGGTGCTGACGGCCTTCGAGCAGGCCGAGCGCGAAACCGACCCGGCCAAGCGCGTGCCCTGGCTGACCTTCGCGGTGGTGGGGGCAGGCCCCACCGGGGTCGAGATGGCCGGCACCATGGCCGAGATCGCCCAGCAGACCTTGAGCGCCGAATTCCGGCACATCGACTCGCGCGAAGCCCGCATCATCTTGCTCGAAGGTGCGCCGCGTGTGCTGGGCACTTTCACGGAAGAACTGTCGCAGCGCGCCAAGGAGCAACTGGAAGGCCTGGGGGCCGAGGTGCTGCCTGGCGCCAAGGTGACCAACATCACGGCCTTCGGCATCCATTACGACACCACCGAACCAGGGCCCGAGGGCTCGCCCCAGGTGGTGTCCCACTTCCTGCCCACGCGCACCGTGATCTGGGCGGCGGGTGTGGCGGCATCCCCTCTGGGCAAGGCCCTGGCCAAGTCCACAGGTTGCGCGCTGGACCGTGCGGGCCGAGTGATCGTGGAACCCGACCTGACGGTGGCAGGCCACCCCAACATCTACGTGGTGGGTGATCTGGCCAGCGCCAAGAGCTACCTCGATCCCGCCGCGCCCACGCCCGTACCAGGCGTCAGCCCCGGGGCCAAGCAGATGGGGCGCAAGGCCGCGTTCAACATCATGCGGCGCCTCAAGGGGCTGGAGACACAATCCTTCCGCTACTTTGATTACGGCTCACTGGCCACCATCGGCAAGCGGGCTGCGGTGGCCATGATCGATGTGCCCTTCACCAAAAAACAGCTGCGCTTCAGCGGCTTTGCGGCGTGGCTGTTCTGGCTGTTCGTGCACGTGTACTTCCTCATCGGCTTCCGCAACCGCATGCTGGTGCTGATGGACTGGGCCTGGGCCTACTTCACCTCACAGCGCCACGCCCGCGTCTTCCCGGATCCACACGCGCTGGAGCCCGGCAAGATGCTGGTGCGGGTGCCTGACGGCCCCAACAGCAAGTCGGCCACCGACGCTTGAATGCGCAGGGCCTTCTTGGCATGGCAACATGAACACCTTGTTCGTTTGCCCAGCCCGCCATGCCTGACCTGCTTGCCACCGCCACCGACCGACTGAGCGCCTTGCGCGCGCACATGCTCCAGCGTGCCTGGCAAGCCGTGCTGGTGCCCAGCAGCGACCCCCACCTGTCCGAGTACCTGCCCGAGCATTGGCAGGGGCGCGAGTGGCTGAGCGGCTTCACCGGCTCGTCAGGCACCTTGCTGGTGTCGGCCCACGCGGCAGCGCTGTTCACCGACAGCCGCTACTGGGAGCAGGCCGAGGCCGAACTGGCTGGCACCGGCATTGATCTGGTGAAGCTGGATGGCCCGGCCGTGCCGGCTTATGTGCAGTGGCTGCGTGATCAGCCCACGTCGGGCGCCGCCGGCGATACCGGTGCACCGTCCGTGCTGGCCGTGGATGGCCAGGTGCTGAGCCTGGGCAGCGTGGCCCCGCTGCGCGAGGCCTTGAGTGCGGCCGGTTGGGCGCTGCACACGGCCGACGATGTGCTGGCAGGCGCCTGGCCCGACCGCCCGGCCCTGCCCACCGCCGCCGTGTATGAACACCTGCCGCCCCATGCCGCCACACCCCGCCGCGACAAGCTGGCTGCCGTGCGCGAGGCCCTGCGCGCCAAGGGCGCCACGCACCACTGGGTGGCCACGCTGGACGACCTGGCCTGGCTGCTGAACCTGCGCGGCGCCGATGTGGACTACAACCCGGTGTTTCTGGGCCATACGTTGGTGGGACTGGAGTCGGCCACCTTGTTCGTGGGCGAAGGCAAGGTCGCGCCCGAGCTGGCACAACGCCTGGCTAATGATGGCGTGAGCCTCGCGCCTTATGGGCAGGCCGCTGAATCCCTGCGCGCCCTGCCCGCAGACAGCATCCTGCTGATCGACCCCAAGCGCATCACCTGGGGCCTGCGTGAAGCCGTGCCCGAGGGCGTGCGCGTGATCGAGGCCACCAACCCCAGCACGCTGGCCAAATCGCGCAAGACCGAGGTCGAGGCGGGCTTCATCCGCGAAGCGATGGAGGCCGATGGCGCCGCCATGTGCGCCTTCTACGCCTGGCTGGAGCAGGCCCTGGGTCGCGAGCACGTCAGCGAGCTGACCATCGACGAGCGCATGACGGCCGAACGGGCGCGCCAGCCCGGCTACGTGTGCCTGAGCTTTCCCACCATCGCCGGCTTCAACGCCAATGGCGCCCTGCCCCATTACCGCGCCACACCGGCCTCGTACGCCGTGCTCAGCACACCCCAGGGCCTCACGGCCGAAGGTCTGCTGCTGATCGACTCGGGCGCCCAGTACCTGGGCGGCACCACCGACATCACCCGCGTGTGGGCCATTGGCACACCCACGGCCGCGCAACAGCGCGACTTCACGCTGGTGCTCAAAGGCACGATGGCGCTGTCGCGCACGCGTTTTCCGCGCGGCACGCTGTCGCCCATGCTGGACGCCATCGCCCGTGCACCCCTGTGGGCCGAAGGCCTGGACTTCGGCCACGGCACGGGCCACGGCGTGGGCTACTTCCTGAACGTGCACGAGGGGCCGCAATCCATCTCCAAGGCCATCCCGGTGCCGGACATGGCCATGCAGCCGGGCATGATCACGTCCATCGAGCCCGGCCTGTACCGGCCGGGCCAGTGGGGCATCCGCATCGAGAACCTGGTGCTGAACGTGGCCCTGCCCCCGGCCGTGCCGAACGCCGCCCCGGGCACGCCCGAACATGGCGAGTACCTGGCCTTTGAAACCCTGAGCCTGTGCCCCATCGACACCCGCTGCATCGACCGCAGCCTGCTGCGCGACGACGAGGTGGCGTGGCTCAACGCCTACCATGCCGAGGTGCGGCGACGCCTGTCGCCCCGGGTGTCGGGCGACGCCCTGCACTGGCTGGAGGCACGCACCCAGCCGCTGTGATGGCTGGCGCTGCGCCAGCTTGGTGCACCGCGCCCCATACCCCCACTGCAGCGCGATGGCACACATCGTGCATACACTCAGCACACGAGAGGAACGGCCACCACGTCGTTCTCCGAAAGGGCCGCTAGGGTTCCGACCTTGATCACTCAAGGTGTCTGGTCCGAGAGCAGCCGGCCCCGGTCAGCATCCACACTGGCCTGGGCTCCACGGCGGGACAAAAGCCCGGGAGGTTCGCTTCGACGTCACGAAGTGTCCTCTCGCGTGTCCAACCTGTCTGGAGCCCCGCATGTCCACGACCTTCGCCATCCCCGAGAACCCGCCTGGAAGCCAGCCGGTGGACGCCCCCAGCGTCTGGCAGCGCTTTGCGCCTGACCTGCCCGCCGAGCGAGTGATGTGGTCCGAGATCGTGCCCGGGGGCTGCCACTGGTCCTGGGTGATGCCCCGAGGCAGCCGCCTGCGCATGGTGGCCCTGGAGGCCGGGGCCAACCTGAGCATGGTGCTGTACCACGCCCGCGAAAAGCTGGAGCGCTACAACATGCCCGACTCGCTCAAGGCGCAGCACACGGCCCATTACACCCGTGGTCACGTGCTGATGAGCGACATGGGCCGCGCGCTGGCCAGCATCACCGCCGACACGTTGGGCTGGCACGACCCGCTGGGCGCCTTGCTGGACGCCGAACGCCTGCACGCCAAGTACGGCGATCAGCGCTTTCACACCCACCGCAACAGCATGTTCCGCAGTGGCAAGGATGGCCTGCTGATCGAGATCGGCAAGTACGGTCTGGCCCGCCGCGATCTGATCGCGTCGGTGAACTTCTTCAGCAAGGTGGCGGTGGACGCCGAGGGGCGTTTTCAGTTTGCGCCCGAGCATGCGCCGGCGGGCGCGATGGTGGAGCTGCGCTTCGACATGGACACGCTGATCGCCATCTCCACCGCACCCCACCCGCTGGACCCGAGCCCCACCTACGCGCCGCGCAAGGTGGGCCTGGCCGCGTGGAAATCCGGCCCCGCCGACGCGCACGACTTCAACCGGCGCTTCCGCCCCGAGTGCGCCCGTGCGCTGCACAACGCCGACATGTACTACCTCTGATGTGAGCAGGAGCCCGCGATGACCGCCACCGCCATCCGCATCCAGGAAAGCCCCCTCGACCCGGCCCACGCCGTGGTCAACCACGTGCTGCCCTCGGGCGAGCCCTATTTGCTGCACTTCAAGCAAGGCCAGACCCTGCGCATCGTCGACCTGGAGGGCAACCAGGCCGTGGACGTGATCTTCTACAACGCCCAGGATCTGGCCGAGCATTACAGCGCCACCGACACCATGCTGGCGCAAGGCGGCATTTACCTGACCACCGGCTCGGTGCTGATGAGCAGCGAAGGCCGGCCCATGCTCACCATCGTGGCCGACACCTGCGGGCGGCACGACACCCTGGGTGGCGCCTGCGCGGCCGAGAGCAACACGGTGCGCTACGCCCTGCAAAAGAAGTACATGCACAGCTGCCGCGACAACTACCTGATCGCGCTGCAGCATGCCGACATTGGCCTGGGCAAGCGCGACCTGGTGCCCAACGTCAACTTCTTCATGAACGTGCCCGTGACGGCCGATGGACAGCTCACCTTCGCCGATGGCGTCTCGGGCCCGGGCAAGTACGTGGAGCTGCGCGCCGAGATGGACATCCTGATGCTGGTGTCCAACTGCCCCCAGCTCAACAACCCCTGCAACGCCTACAACCCCACCCCGGCGCAGTTCCTGGTCTGGGATGCCCAAGATGTTTGACACCGTCCTGATTGCCAACCGCGGCGCCATTGCCTGCCGCATCATCCGCACGCTCAAGGCCATGGGCCTGAAGTCGGTGGCGGTGTACTCCGAGGCCGACGCCGATGCGCGCCATGTGGCCCTGGCCGATGCCAGCGTGTGCATCGGGCCGGCACCGGCGGCCCAGAGCTACCTGAATGCAGAACGCATCCTGCAAGCCGCCCGAGAGACCGGGGCCGGTGCCATCCATCCCGGTTATGGCTTTCTGTCAGAGAACCCGGGTTTTGCGCAGGCCTGCGAAGACGCTGGGATCGCCTTCATCGGCCCCACACCCGAGCAGATGCGGGCCTTTGGCCTGAAGCACACGGCACGGGCGCTGGCCGAACAGCACCAGGTGCCCTTGCTGCCCGGCAGTGGCTTGCTGAGCGACGCGGCCCATGCGCGCACCGAGGCCGCGCGCATCGGCTACCCGGTGATGCTCAAGAGCACGGCCGGGGGTGGCGGCATCGGCATGCGCCTGGTGCGCAATGAAGCCGAGCTGGAGGCGGCCTGGGAAGCCGTGGAACGCCTGGCCCGCGCCAACTTCAAGGACGCCGGGCTGTTTCTGGAGAAATTTGTCGAGCGGGCCCGCCACATCGAGGTGCAGCTGTTTGGCGATGGCCAGGGCGCCGTGGTGGCCTTGGGCGAGCGCGATTGCTCGGCCCAGCGCCGCAACCAGAAGGTGATTGAAGAAACCCCGGCCCCAGGCCTGAGCACCGCCACCCGCAAGGCCCTGTTGGCCGCGGCCGTGCGCCTGGGCCAGGCCGTGGCCTACCGCTCGGCGGGCACGGTCGAGTTCGTGCTGGATGCCGACACCGGCGCCTTCTACTTCCTGGAGGTGAACACCCGACTGCAGGTGGAGCACGGCGTGACCGAACAGGTCACGGGTGTGGACTTGGTGGAGTGGATGGTCAAGCTGGCGCAAGGCGAGCGCTGGCCGCTGGTGGCCCCCGCACCCCAGGGTGCGGCCATCCAGGTGCGGCTGTACGCTGAAGACCCGGCGCGCGGTTTTCAGCCCTGTGCCGGTGTGCTGACCGCGGTGAGCTTTCCGCCCGGCGTGCGACTGGACGGCTGGGTGGACACGGGCACCGAGGTGCCGCCCCACTACGACCCCATGCTGGCCAAGCTCATCGTCACGGCCAACACGCGCGAGCAGGCCGTGCGCCAGTTGCAGCAGGCCCTGGCCGACACCCGACTGGCGGGCATCGAGACCAATCTGCGTTATCTGCGCGCCATCACGGCCGCGCCGGTGTTCGTGCAGGGCGAGGTGGTCACCCGCAGCCTGGGTGATTTTGTGTGGCAACCGCGTGCGCTGGAGGTGATCGATGGCGGCGTGCAGACCACCGTGCAGGACTGGCCTGGCCGCCTGGGCTACTGGGACGTGGGCGTGCCGCCCTCGGGCCCGATGGACGACCTGCACCTGCGCCTGGCCAACCGCCTGGTGGGCAACGCCCCGGGCGTGGCCGCCCTGGAATGCACGGTGGCCGGCCCCACGCTGAAGGCGCATGCCGACCTGCGCGTGGCCCTGTGCGGCGCGCCCATGCCCGTGTGGGTGAACGGCCAGCCCCTGCCGGCCGACGAGGCCATGAACCGCGCCTGGACGCTGAAGGCCGGCAGCACCCTGAAGCTGGGCACCGCGCCCCTGGCCAAAGGCGGTGCACGCACCTACCTGGCCGTGCATGGCGGGCTGGATGTGCCCCTGTACCTGGGCAGCGCCAGCACCTTCACCCTGGGCCAGTTTGGCGGCCACGCGGGCCGCACCCTGCGCACGGGTGATCTGCTGCATGTGCATGTGGCTGATGACATCGCCAGCGCAGAACCAACCGCCCTCCCCACCAAGGTTCCCAGCTCCCCGCCCACGCTCACCCGTCACTGGGACATCGGCGTGCTCTATGGCCCGCATGGTGCGCCCGACTTCTTCACGCCCGAGGACATCGCCACCTTCTTCGGCACCGACTACCAGGTGCACTACAACAGCAGCCGCACCGGCGTGCGCCTGATCGGCCCCAAACCCCAGTGGGCCCGCACCGACGGCGGCGAAGCCGGCCTGCACCCCTCCAACATCCACGACAACGCCTACGCCATCGGCGCCATCGACTTCACGGGCGACATGCCCGTGATCCTGGGCCCCGACGGCCCCAGCCTGGGCGGCTTTGTCTGCCCCGCCGTGGTGGTGGCCGCCGAGCGCTGGAAGCTCGGCCAGCTCAAGGCGGGCGACACGGTGCGCTTCCACGCCATCCACATCGAGCAGGCCCTGGCCCTGCAGGCCGCGCAGGATGCCTACCTGGCCGGCACCGGCCCGGCCCCGGTGCTGCCGGCCGGTGTGCCCGCGCATGACGTGGGCCAGGTGCTGAGCCCCATCCTTGAGCAACGCCCCGCGCAGGGCGACACCCCCGCCCGCTGCATCCGCCAGGCCGGCGACCGCTACGTGCTCATTGAGTACGGTCCCCTGGTGCTGGACCTGGAGCTGCGCTTTCGCGTGCACGCCCTGATGCAGGCCTTGCAGGCCCAACGCGATCAAGGCCTGCTGCCCGGCATCGTGGACATGACCCCGGGCATCCGCTCACTGCAGTTGCATGTGGACCCGACCACCCTGCCCCGGGCTCGCTTGCTGGCCGCCATCCATGAGGCCGAGGCCAGCCTGCCTGCCATCGACGATCTGAGCGTGCCCACCCGCACCGTGTGGCTGCCCCTGTCGTGGGACGACCCGGCCACGCGCGAGGCCATCGACAAGTACATGCAGTCCGTGCGGCCCGATGCGCCCTGGTGCCCCAGCAACATCGAGTTCATCCGCCGCATCAACGGCCTGGACAGCATCGACGCCGTGCAGCGCACCGTCTTCGAGGCCAGCTACCTCGTCATGGGCCTGGGCGATGTGTACCTGGGCGCCCCCGTGGCCACGCCGCTGGACCCGCGCCACCGCCTGGTCACCACCAAGTACAACCCGGCCCGCACCTGGACGCCCGAGAACGCCGTGGGCATCGGTGGCGCCTACCTGTGTGTGTACGGCATGGAGGGCCCAGGCGGCTACCAGTTCGTGGGCCGCACCGTGCAGATGTGGAACCGCTGGCGCGACGCGCGACATGGCGCACGCGACTTCGAGCCCGGCAAGCCCTGGCTGCTGCGCTTCTTCGACCAGATCCGCTTCTACCCCGTCAGTGAAGCCGAGCTGGCCCAGATGCGGCGCGACTTTCCTGCCGGTCGCTGCCATTTGAAGATCGAGCACGGCAGCTTCAGCCTGGGCGCCTACCGACGCTTTTTGCGCGATGAGGCCGACAGCATCGAGGCCTTCCGCACCCAGCAACGCCAGGCCTTCCATGACGAGCGCGAGCGCTGGAAGGCCTCGGGCCAGGACGGCAGCCTGAGCGAACTGGCGATGGAGGCCCCGCCCGATGACGACGCCTTGCCCGAGGGCGCCACGGCCGTGGGCAGCCCGGTGCCTGGCAGCGTGTGGAAGGTGCTGGTGACCGCAGGCGAGGCGGTGGCCGAAGGCCAGACCCTGGCCGTGGTCGAGTCGATGAAGATGGAGTTCCCGGTGTTGGCGCCCATGGCGGGCACGGTGCAGGCCGTGCGCTGCAGCGAGGGCGGCGGCGTGACGGCCGGGCAGACCGTGGTGGTGCTGACCTGAGCCGCGCGTGGCCGGGGCTCAGGCCACCTGCGCCAGCAAGCTCGTGTCGGGGATGTGGATGTCGCGGCGGTTCACGGCGATCAATCCTTTGGACTGCAGCTCGTGCAGGATGCGAGAAAAATGCTCGGGCGTCACCGACAACAACGACGCCAAGGTGCTCTTGCTGAACGGCAAGGACACGGTGGCGCTGGGCCCCTGCCCGGGTTGGGCGCGCAAAAGGTAATCCACCACCCGCCGCACACTGGAGCGCAGGGTCAGTGCCTCGATGTCGCGGATCATGGCGTTGAGCCGTCGCGCCAACCCCATGAGCATGTGCGTGGCCAGCGCGGGATCTTGCGACAACTCGTGCAACAGCACCTCGGCAGGCACCAGCAACACGACCGTTTCACTCAGGGCACGGGCGTTGGTGACGTGGGTGGCGTGATCGAACACGATGGACTCACCCAGGTGCCCCAGTTGCGACACCACCTCGATCACCTTCTCCTGGCCATTGTCAGCGCGGGCAAACAGCTTGACCTGCCCGCTCAGCACGATGAACAGCCCCTCGGACGGCTGCCCGGCTTCGAACAACAAGGCGGCGCGCGCCACACGACGCACCTGAGAGCCCGCCACCACGCGTTGACGCAGCTCGGCGGACGTGCCTGCAAACAGGTAGGTTTGGCCCAAGGTGTCCGCGACGTTGCGGGCCAGATGCTTGGCGGCATCGCTCATGTCGACTCGATCTCCATCCACGAATGAGCCGATTGTGGTTTGCCCGGGCGCAGGCTTCTTTGATGCACCGCAAGTTTGGGATACCCCCACCGGCTTACCGACGCCTTGATGGCGGCCAGACGGTCAGGGGGCCGCCTCTGGTGTGCGTCGCTCGTAAGGGGTAACCCTGGTTGCGTGGATGCGGTAGGCACTGGCCCCCATCTCTGATTGGGCCCGCTCGGTGCGCAGGGTGCCGTGCACCCACACCGTGTCCATCGTCTGGTAGCCCTTCACCGGCTTGTCCAGGGTGATGTGGATGATCTGATTGGCAGGCGGTGGTGGCGTGTGGATGCAGGCCCCGTAGTACGGCACCAGCAGGAACGACTTCAACCCCGCGCGGCCGTCTTCAAGCGGCACCACATAACCCGGGATGCGCCCGCGCACGCCATCCATGGCTGGATTGACGGGCGCGGTGTCCCACAGCTTGCGCATCTCGTCCATCAAGGCCTGCACCTTGGGGTTGTCGTCGCTGAGCATCGGCAACTGGGGGTCGTTGAACTTCTCTTTGAGGATCTCGGTGGGATTCCATCCCGGGGGCACCAGTTCCTGCCAGGCAATGTGCCGTTCGGCCGATGAGGCCGACTTGCCCCCCTGTGCCGCAGCCAGCCCGGGCATCAGCGCCAAGCCCAACGCCCCCGCCAGCAGCCATGTCGACATTCTGTGCAGACCACCCATCTCAGCCCTCTCACACCCTGGGCGCCAGCCCGTCACTCAAGGCCCAGCGATAGGCCCGCCAACCCGGCCACAAACCGGCCAGCCAGCCCGCCATCAACAAGCCCGCCAGCACCATCCATTGTGCGTGAGCCCAGTCCCAGGGCCTCAACACCACCCCCGTCTGCATCAACACCCAGTCAGACAAGGCCCAGCAGGCCAGCAGCGACGCCAGGGTGCCCAGCACCACCCCCAGCGTCACCACCAGACCCGACTCGATGGCCAGCAAGGACCAGACCTGCGCGGGCGCCGCCCCCACGGCCCTCAGCACGGCCAACTCGCGTCGCCGGGCGTCAAGCCCCGCCATGATCACGGCCACCAGGCCCAGCAAAGACACCGCCGCCACCAGCAGGCTGACCAGGCGCAAAGTGCGCTCACCGGCGCCCAGGGTTTGCCACATTTCATCGAGCACCACCCCGGGCAGGATCGCCATCAAGGCCTCGCCACGGTAGGCGGACACGGCACGCTGCACCGAAAACACCGCGGTACGGGATGTCAAACCCACCAAGGCGGCGGTCACTTCGCGCTGTGGCCGCAGGCCCAAAGCCTGCATGTCAAATCCCTGGACGGGGCCCGCATGGAGGGCGTCCATGGCCTCCAGGCTAATGTGGATGGACCGATCGACCGGCGTGCCGGTGGCGGCCAGCACGCCCACCACGCGGAAGGGATGATCGTCATGGTCGTTGCCGGCCAATGCGCCATCGCCATGCGACAGGACGATGGCATCCCCCAGCCGGTGGCCGAGACGGCGGGCCACCTCGGCACCCAGCACGGCATCGTGCACACCGTCAAAACGCCGACCCTGGGCCAGCACCAGCGCTTGCTGCTGGCCATGCCTGAAATGCTCGAAGTACGCCAGGGTGGTGGCCACCACGGGGTATCCACGGTGGCTGTCGCCCAGGGACAAAGGCACCACCCAGGCCACCGACCGATGCTGCTTCAGCGCCTCCAGGCTGCTCATGCGGATGTTGTTGCTGGGCTGCCCCACGCGAAACACCGAGTACAGCAGCAACTGCAGCGAACCCGAGCGCGCGCCGACGATCAGGTCAACCCCCGACACCGCTTGCGAAAAACTGGCCTCGGTGTCGGCGCGCACGCGCTCCAGGGTCAGCAGCAGGAAGGTCGACAAGGCCACCGACATCGCCGTCAGGGACAGGACAAAACGGCGGCTCCACGCGCTGCGCCAGGCCAGCGTCCACAAGGTGCCTGCACGGCCTGCGTGGCTCACGCGCATGACCACACCCGCAAGGTGCCAGACTCCAGCGCCCAGACCTGGTCGAAATGGGCGGCCAGGCGCCGGTCATGGCTGACAAAGATCAGGGCAGCACCCGCCTGCACACACGACTGCAACAACACCTGCATGTACTGGTCCCGGGTGTCGTCGTCCAGGGCCGAGGTGGGTTCGTCGGCGATCAGCACCTCGGGCGCCCCGATCAGGGCACGCGCCGCCGCCACGCGTTGCTGCTGGCCCACCGACAGGTCGGCTGCAGGGCGCCACCAGCACGACTCGGGCAAGCCCAGGTGGCCCAACAAGGCCTGGGCGCTGGCCTGCACATCCCCCGCACGCTGACGCCGGCGGGCCGAGAACCCGCAGGGCAAGGTCACGTTGTCCACCACAGGCAGGTAAGGCAGCAGGTTGAACTGCTGGAAGATGTAGCCCACATGGTCAGCACGCCGGGTGTCTCGCCGGGCCGCAGACAAGCCCGCCCAGTCTTGCCCGAGCAGCTTCACCTGCCCATCCAGCGGCACATGAACGCCCGCGAGCAAGGACAGCAGCGTGCTCTTGCCCGACCCGCTGGCGCCCAGCACCAGCACGCGCTGCGCCGGACGCACGCCCCACTCACCGATGTTCAGCAGATCATGTGGGGCACCGGGCCAACGGTGCCTGAGCCCGCTGATGTGCACGGCCCAGTCCGACCGCGCGCCTGCTGCCGCCATCGCCTCCGACGCCGTCATCGACACCTTCACCGTCACTCAGCGACCACCGGCCAAGGGCAACACGACCTGGTCCTGCCCGACGGGCCGCTTGAGCACCACCTTGCGTGCCCCTTGGGGGCCCACCACCGTGGCCTGCAACTGGCGCAAACGTGGCCAGGCCTGCCAGGGCATCACCACCAGCGCCCGCAGTTGGTCGGGGGCCTGACACCGGTAGCTGAGCGAGACTTCGATGTCGCTGTGCTCATCGTTGTGCTCGGGGTCGCTCTCGATGTCCCGCGCCTGAACCGTGCAGCGCGCCTCAGGGTTGGTCAAAAACCAGCGATCAGCCTGCTGCAGGCTTTGGTGCATTTGGGCCAGCGCCTTTTTCTGGGCCGCCGTGCGGGGCGCATGCTCAAAACCCACGGCGTTGTCTTGTGGGCCGTGCAGGGTCAACTCCAGGCGCTCACCGTCCATGGCCACCTCCAGCGCGGCCACACCATGCTGGTGCGCGCGGTGCGCCTGCGCCCCGCTCACCCAACCCATCAAGACGGCGGGCACCACCCACCCCACACAACGCCAAGACATCCGCATGTCCGTCCTTTCCATGGCCCGCTGTTGATCACGCCCCTCGCAGCGGCACAGTGTAGCCAGCCACCGTGCACTGACCCCCGAAACGGACGCAGGTTCCCGGGTGCTTCACACTTGACACCCGTCAAAACATTACACAGAATGACAATATCAAACACATCAGGTAATGATTTACCCGTGACCGCGCCCAGCCCCAAATCCTTGATCCTGAACCTGCTGCTGGCGGCCGATGGTGACCCGCTGGAAGCCAGCGATGCCGTGCTGGCCTCCAGCCTGTTCGGCATCCGTGAAAACAGCGTGCGTGTGGCCTTGGTCAGGCTGGGTGCGGCCGGCTTGCTGGCCTCGTCAGGCCGTGGCGCCTACCAATTGGGCCCGGCCGCCGCCAGCCTCGCCGATGAGCTCTCCAGCTGGCGCAGCGCAGAGGTTCGCACCATCCCCTGGACGGGCGACTGGCTGATGGTGTGCACCGCCGAGCTTGGACGCAGCGACCGCAAGGCCCTGCGCGTGCGCGATCGCGCACTGGCCCTGATGGGCATGAAACCGCTGAACGACGCCTTGCATGTGCGGCCAGCCAACCTGCTGGGTGGGGCTGCAGATACCCGAGACCGCCTGCAGCGTCTGGGCTTGCCCGCCCAGGCACCGGTGTTCATCGCCCGCGATCTGGACACCGCCCTGGACACCCGCGCACGCAGCCTCTGGGATGGCCAGGGGCTCACCCAGGCCTACCGCCGCACCCATCAGCGCCTGGACGCGTGGCTGGCACGCAGCCACGATCTGGACGCCGAAACCGCCGCGCGCGAGTCGTACCTGCTGGGCAACGAGGCGATCCGCCAATTGGTGTTCGATCCGCTGCTGCCCGAGCCGCTGGTCGACACCCAGGCGCGCCGCGCATTCACCGAAGCCGTCGTGGCCTTCGACCGTGCAGGACACGACATCTGGCGCCGCCTGCTTCAACACCTGCCTGCCAGAGGCAAACCCTCCAAAGACGCCCATGACCCAAAGCGCCACACCACGCACTGACCAGATGCCCGCGGCCACGCGCCGCAAGCTCAGCGAGCTCTTCACGCCCGACCAGATCGCCTGGCTGACGCAGCGCTCTGACCTGCGCGGGGCCTGGGCCATCGCCTCCACCTGGGGTGTCATCGCCACGGCATTCGCGGCCCTGGCCTTGTGGCCCGGGGTGATCACCTTCTTGCTGGCCAGCGCCGTGATCGCGGGCCGGCAGTTGTGTCTGGCGATCCTGCAGCATGAA
Source organism: Aquabacterium sp. A3 (assembly GCF_038069945.1). Classification (NCBI taxonomy): domain Bacteria; kingdom Pseudomonadati; phylum Pseudomonadota; class Betaproteobacteria; order Burkholderiales; family Sphaerotilaceae; genus Aquabacterium; species Aquabacterium sp. A3. The sequence continues at coordinate 92,700 of NZ_JBBPEV010000004.1, forward strand.
GGCTCTCACGGCACGCTGTTCAAGAACCGCTGGGCCAACGACGTGCTGACCGACTGGCTGTGTGCCCGCCCCATTTGGCAGAACCTGCCCAAGTACAAGGTGCATCATTTCGGGCACCACACCCAAACGGGCACCGACGAAGATCCCGACATCACGCTGCACGCCGACTACCCGGTCAGCCGAGCATCGCTGGCGCGCAAGATGGTGCGCGACATCACCGGCCTGACTGGCCTGAAGATCGCTTTTGGCCTGGTGATGATGGATGCAGGTGTGTTCAAGTGGACGGTGGCCAACCACATCGAGCGCCTGCCCCAGACCGGGCGCAGTTGGTGGGACATCGCCATGACCACCGTGCGCAACATGGGGCCCCTGCTCATCACCAACGGTGTGTTGCTGGGTGTGCTGGCCGCCCTCGGTCAGGCCTGGCTGTACACCGCCTGGCTGGTGGCCTTTTTTTGCTGGTTGCCGCTGTTCGTGCGCATCCGCTCGATCGCCGAGCACGGCTGCCTGCCCCGCTCACGGGACATGTTCCTCAACACCCGCACCACCCGCGCTGGCTGGCTGGCCCGCATGACGGTGGCGCCGGTGCACGTGAACTACCACCTGGAACACCACGTGATGGCCTCGGTGCCCTACTACCGCCTGCCGCAGATGCACCGCTGGCTGCGAGAGAAACACGCCGCACCGGTGGCTCCGAGCTACCTGCAGGTGCTGAAGCTGGCCAGCAGCGGCCGCCGCGGCGCCGCCGCATGAGGCTGGCGCTCAAGCGCCCATGATCACCGGGCCACCCTTGGCCAGGGCACGCTGGTACGCCGGGCGTGCCTCCATCTTGCGGGCGTAGGCGCGAATGGCCGGGCACTGAGCGGCCATGTCGCCGCGCGACATCAACGCAGACACCGCAAAGCTCATCTGGAAGTCCGCCAGGGTGAGTCGCTCACCGGCAAACCAGGCGTTGTGGCCCAGGTGCTGGTTGATGAAGGTGGCCGCCGACTGCAGGTTGGGGTCGATCAGCTTGGCCTGCACCTGCTGACACAGGATGCGCGCGATGGGCCGCGCAAAAAACGGCATGGGCTGGGTGGGGATGGTCATGAACACCAACTTCATCACCAGCCAGTTCATCAGCGACCCCTCGGCGTAATGCATCCAGTAGCGCAGCTGCAGATGCTCGGGCGTGCCTGCCTGTGTCAGCAACCGGGCCGCCTCGCCTTCGGCCTGCGGGCCGTAGCGTTCAGCGAGGTACTCCAGGATGGCGCCAGATTCGGCCACGACCAGGTCACCATCGGTGATCACCGGAGACTTGCCCAGCGGGTGGATCTTCTTGAGCTCGGCCGGGGCCAGCTTGGTCTTGGGATCTCGCTTGTACAGCTTGATCTCATAAGGAAGGCCAAGCTCTTCAAGCAGCCACAGCACGCGCTGCGAGCGAGAGGTTTCCAGGTGGTGAACGGTGATCATGCCCGCCAGCATACACAGTTCGCATCGGCGCGCTCACACGCCACCGCCCAGGGCCTGCATCAGCGTCGCGCGGTTCTGCAGCAGGTTCAGGCGGTTCAGGGCCAGGTTGATGTCCACCTGCCGCCGGCTTTCCTGCGCATCCAGCCAGGTCTTCAATGGCGCGGCCCCCGCGCGGTACCGCGCCTCACTGAGGCGTTCGGCCTGACGGGCGGCCTGGGCGGCCATGGCCAGCTGCTCGCCTTGCGCAGCCAACTGCCGCTCGGCCGACAAGGCATCCTCCACTTCGGACAGGGCCTGGTACCACGCCTGCCGGTAGGCCAGCACGGCCAGCTCATGGTCGGCCTGTGAGATGGCCACGTTGCGCTGCATGTCGCGCCACAGGATGAAGGGCAACACCAGGCCGGCACCCAGGGTGCCCACCGGGTTGCGCAAAGCCTCGCCAAGGGCGTCCGATGCCGTGCCCACACTGCCGGTGAGCGTGAGCGCGGGGTAAAAGCTTCGCCGTGTGGCGTCCACCGTCGCCAAGGTCTTGCGCAAGCGCAGTTCGCTGGCCAGCAGGTCCGGGCGCCGTGTCATCACCGCCGCCGGCACCCCGGCCTGCAGGGGCGGCAGCTCCGTCAGCGCCAGCATGCGGCGCTCGTCGCTGGCCACCGAGCCTGGCGGCCCATCCAGCAACAAGGCCAGGGCATGGAGGGCCTCCACCCGCTGCTGCAGCCACTGGGTGTGGGCCGCCTGCTGATTGGCCAGCGACTGCGTGGCCTGCGCCATCTCCAGGCCAGAGGCCGCACCCGCTTCATACTGTGCACGCACCAGACGCAAGGTCTCGCGGGCGTATTCGATGCTTTGCTCGCTCACGACCACGCGCTGGTTCAGGTAACCCAGTTGCCAGTACAGCCGCGCCACGGTGGCCGACAAGGACAAGGCGGCGGCGTCTCGATCAGCCTGGGTGGCCTGGGCCTCCAGCTCGGCGGCCTGCCGGTTGGCGGCCAGGCGACCCCACAGGTCCAGCTCCCAGCTGACCGAGGCGGTGGCGCCATACGAGCGGGTACTGCGAGCGCCAGAACTCAAGGACTCGGACGTGCTGGCATTGCCACGAACCGACACCTCGGGAAGTTGATCGCTGGCCGCCTGGCCCGCCACCAACTGCGCCCGACGCACCCGCACGGCGGCCTGCGCCAGGTCGTTGTTGCGGGCCAGGGCCTGGTCAATGAGCGAGTTCAACTCAGCGTCACCCAACGCAGTCCACCAGGGAGCACCTGACACCACGGCCACGTCGTCACCGGGGGGTGTGCTCGACTGCTGCCATGCTTGCGGCACCGTCAGTCCGGCGGTCGACGGCGTGGTGGCCACGCTGGCGCACCCCGACATCGCCAAAACGGCGCACCACACCACGCCACGTCTGGCCCAAGAAACATTGTTTGTCATGCGTTGATCACTCTCGGGACAAGGCCGCCACCGGGTCGAGCTGGGCGGCCCGGCGCGCTGGCAAAAAGCCAAAGACCACACCAATCAGGGACGACACCCCGAACGCCATCACGATGGAGCCGGTGGAATAAATCAACTTGAAATCGCTGCCCAGGGTGGCAAATCCCACACCGATGGCCAGTGCCAGTGCGATGCCCAGCACACCGCCGATCAGGCACACCAGCACCGCTTCGATCAAGAACTGCGTCAGGATGTCGCTCTGGCGCGCCCCCACGGCCATGCGCACGCCAATTTCTTGCGTGCGCTCGGTGACCGACACCAGCATGATGTTCATCACGCCAATGCCCCCCACGATCAGCGAGATCACGGCGATGGACGAAATCAGCAGCGTGAGGGTGCGGGTGGTGCTCTCCACGGTCTGGCGGATGCTGTCACTGTTGCGCGTGAAAAAGTCCTTGCTGCCATGCCGTTGTGTCAGCACCTGGGTGATGCCTTGCTCGGCCGCAGCCGGTGGGGCACTGTCACTCACGCGCACGGTGATGTTGCGCAACCACGCCTGTCCTGTCAGGCGGCGCATGGCGGTGGTGTAAGGCACCCACACATTGAGGTTGTCTGAAATGAAGAAGCCTCCCTCCTGGGGCGCCGTCACGGCCACCACGCGCACCGGCACCGCCCCCAGAAAGATCACCTGACCTACCGGGTCTTCTTCGGCCCCGAACAATGCCTTGCGCGTGTTCGGGTCGATCACGGCCTCCTGCGTCTGCTTGCGCACGCTGTCGGCATCAAAGGCCTGCCCCTGGGCAATCGTGTAGCCCTTCACCCTGAAGAACTGATCACCCACGCCGGTCACGTTGGCCGTGGCCTCGGTGTTGCCACGGCGCAAGGTGACGCTGGTGCTGACGCTGGGCGACACACTGTCCACATAGGGCAAAGACGCCAGGGCATCGGCATCGGCCGGCACGAGCGTGCGGATGCGTCCGGCCTGGCGATCGCCGAAGTTCCGGCCCGGGAAGATGTCGATGGTGTTGGTGCCCATGGCGCTGATGTCCTTGAGCACCTTCTGGCGCGAGCCCTCGCCCAGCGCCACCATGGAGACCACCGAGGCGATGCCGATGATGATGCCCAGCATCGTCAGCAAGGTGCGCAGGCGATGGCCACCCATGGCCCGCCAGGCCATGGCAAAAGCCTCGGTGAATCGATCCCATCGGCTGCGCCAGGGCGACACCTGCGCCGCAGGCTTACCCGACCGGCGTGCGGTGGCGGTGAGCGCCACCGACTCGGCATCGCCATCCACCGTGTCTTGCCGCCGATCGGCCACCACCTGACCGTCGGCAATCTCGATCACGCGCTGGGCGTGCTGCGCCACTTTGGGATCATGGGTCACCAGGATCACGGTGTGCCCCTCGGCGTGCAGCTCCTGCAGGATGCGCATCACCTCGGCGCCGCTGGCGCTGTCCAGTGCGCCGGTGGGCTCATCGGCCAGGATCACGTCACCGCCATTCATCAGCGCCCGCGCGATGCTCACGCGCTGCTGCTGGCCACCAGACAGCTGACCTGGCTTGTTGCCCAGCTTGTCGCTCAAGCCCAGACGCCCCAGCAAAGCGGCGGCGCGCTCTCGGCGCTGCACAGCGTGCAGCCCCGCATAGATGGCCGGGATCTCGGCATTGGCTGCGGCGCTCAGGCTGCCCAGCAGGTGGTAGCGCTGAAAGATGAAGCCGAAATGTTCTCGGCGCAGACGGGCCAGGTCATCGGGCGCCATCTCGGCGGTGAGCTGACCCGCCACCCGGTACTCGCCCCGGCTGGGGCGGTCCAGACAACCCAGGATGTTCATCAAGGTGGACTTGCCCGAGCCAGAGGCGCCCATGATGGCCACCATCTCGCCGGCCTGGATCCGCAGGCTCACCCCCTTGAGCACGGCGATCACGCCATCGCCTGAAGGAAACTCGCGCCAGACGTCGCGCACCTCCAGCAACGCCGGTGCGCCCTCTGAAATCAAGCTGTGATCTGCCATGTCAGAACATGCCCGGTCGACGGCGCGTGCCCGCGTCACCGCCGTTCATGGCGGCGTCCCCCACCACCACGCGATCGCCCTCGGCCAGCCCTTCGATCACCTGAGCCTGCACCCGGTTGTTCAAGCCCACCTTGACCTGACGGCTGACGATCTTCTGCGCATCGGGCCGCTGCGGATCGCCCTCCAGCACCCGCACCTCGTACGTGCGTGTCTTGCGGTTCAGGCTGCCGAGCGCCGACGATGGCACCAGCAGGGCGTCGTCGGCTTGGGCCAACACGATGGACACCTGGGCCGTCATGGAGATGCGCAGCTTGCGCTCGGGGTTGGGCACCTCGAACAAACCGTTGTAGTAAATGGCCGTGGTGCTCGATGAACTGGTCGTGGTCGTCGTGGTGCTGGTCTGATCGGCCTCGGTCGAGGGCTCGATGGTGCGCAGCCGCGCCTCATAGCGTTGCAAGGGCTCGCCCAGGATGGTGAAGTACACCGGCATGTCGGGCTTGACCCGCACCACATCGGCCTCGGAGATCTGGGCCTTGATCAGCACCCGGTCCAGCTTGGACAGCTTGATGATGGTGGGCGCCGATTGGGCCGCATTGACGGTGCGGCCCTCTTCCACCAACACGGCGGTCACCACCCCATCCATCGGTGCAAGGATGCGGGTGTAGCCCAGGTTCACGCGGGCGGTGTCCATCGAGATCGAGGCCTGGCGGATCTGGGCCTGCAGCACGGCCACATCAGCCTCGCTGGCCGCCAGTGCCGCTTCAGCCGCGTCCAGCTCGGCCTTGGAGGTGGCATCGGCCGCGTACAAGGCCTGCTGCCGGGCCAGCACCGCCTGGGCTTGCTTCAGACTGGCGCGCCGGGCCTGGAGCTGCGCTTGCAACAAGGCCACCTGCGCCTCGGCATTGCGCAAGGCGTTGGCCTGGGTGGTGGAATCGATCTCCGCAATCAGTTGGCCTTGCCGCACCTCATCGCCCAGCACCACGTGCAGGCGCTTGATCTGACCCGACACCTGCGCCCCCACATTGACCTCTTTTTCGGCCTCGATGGTGCCGGTGGCCAGCACGGTGTCTTCCAGTGACCCACGGGTCACCGGTACCGAAATCACTTCGGGGGCCTGAGGCGCCGAGAAGAACATGGCCTTGATGCCCCAGGCCGCCAGGGCCACAACGGCCAAGGCCAGTACCCAGCGCCAGAGGCGACCGCGTTGAAATGTTGTTGCTCTTGTCATGAGGGCAGTGTGATGGGTGTCGATGTCTTGCACGCGAAGCACAGGTTAAGGCATGTAAAGTGGCGCCATGCACGCCACCACGCTCATCACTGGTGCCAGCCAGGGCATCGGCGCCGCCCTGGCCCGTCTGCTGGCGCGCCAGGGGCATGCCCTGCTGGTGCATTGTGCCCATCGAACCGACCTGGCCGATGCGGTGGCTCGTGATTGCCTGAGCTTGGGCGCACCGCAGGCGGTGGTGGTGCAAGCCGATCTGGCCCACGAGACCGAGGTGCTCAAACTGTTCGCAGCGGCCGACGCCCAATTGCCTCGCCTGACCGGCCTGGTGAACAACGCCGGCATCGTGGACCAGACGGCCCGACTGGAGGCCATGAGCGGCTCACGACTTCAACGCATGATGGCGGTCAACGTGCTGGGCCCCATGCTGTGCGCCCGAGAGGCCGTGCGCCGGATGTCCACACGCCACGGTGGACAGGGTGGCGTCATCGTCAACGTGTCCAGCAGTGCCGTGCGCAGCGGATCGCCGGCCATGTATGTGGACTATGCGGCCAGCAAGGGTGCCATCGATGTGTTCACTCAAGGCCTGTCCAAAGAGGTGGCGGCCGAAGGCATTCGGGTGGTCGCGGTGCGCCCAGGCATCACCGACACGGGCATCCACGCCAGGGGCGGAGAGCCCGACCGCGCATCGCGCATGGCCACGGCACTGCCGATGGGCCGCGCCGCACAGCCCGAGGAAATCGCCCAGGCGATCGCGTGGCTGCTGTCGCCACAAGCCAGCTACACCGCCGGCGCCATCCTGGATGTCAGCGGCGGCCGCTGAGCCGCTGGGGCGACCTCAGAACGACAGCTGCCCCGAGACGTACACACCCGCCTGGTCTTTTTTGCCAGCGATGTTGCCCAGGTTCACCCAGGCCAGGGTCAGGCTGCCAAGGCGGTGCGGAAACCACGCCACGAACACATCCCAGGCGTGGTCTTCCTCCAGGAACGCGGTCGCCTCGTTGTACGCCAGGTTGTCGGGCTTCATGCGGTATTCCGCGCCCAGCACCAGATCGTCACGAAGCATGATGCCCAGGCTGCCTTCCAGTTGCAGGCGGCGTGCATCCTGACCTTGGCCACCGAAGCCCAACAGGCCAAACTGATTGGCCTTGGTCATGCGCACCGCCCCGGCGGCGATCAGGTTGCGCCCCCAGGCCGCCCCCAGCCACAGCTTGGTGGCCGTGGCATACACCTCGATGTCGGAGGTGGCGCTGGCGCCCAAGGCCTTGACCAGGTCGCTGGTGTCGGCGTTCTTGTACTGCACGCCCACGGCCACCTGCGGCAGCCAGCGATCCTGGTCGTACAAGACATCGCCAGCCACTTTCAGCTTCACACCCACGCTGGTCATCTCCAGCTTGCGACCAGGCACGACGTCGCTGAGCTTGAAGCTCCAGCGTGACATATTGAGTTCGACCTGGTCATGGATGCCAAGGGCCGCCCCCGTCACGTGGAGCTCATAGTTGCCGCCGGTTTTGAGCCGGGTGACGTAGGCCGACCCACCCACCTGGTTGCTGCTGCCCTGGCCGGCGATGACCGCCCAAGGCGTCAATCCGCCGCCCGCGGCCCCCTCCACCTGATTGACCCCCCAGGTGCCCAGCACGCGATCACCGGCGGCGGCGGGCGCCGACCAGCCCAGCACCGCCAAGGCCCAGACCGCCGTCAGGCGGCCAGCACATGAGGGCACGACGCGCGCGATGGTGCGCACGGCATGCGCAAGGGGGAGGATCTGATGCATGGGGCTCTCCATTTCGGCTCGGGAGGCTCAGATTTCCTCCCTCATGTCTGCATCCATATCGGCCGATAACACGCAAGATGTAGTTGATCCATCCATGTCTGACGCCAACCGGAGGCCTCATGTTTCGCTCTGCCCCAGTCCTGCCACCGATGCGCCTCGTCAGCGGCCCCACCCTCCGCGCGATCAGCCTGTGTGGCGCCCTCTTGCTGAGTGCCTGCGCCACGCCCACGTCCGCACCGCTGTATCAACAGTTTGGCGGTGTCGAGGCCCTGAAGGTCATCACCGATCGCACCATGGACCGGGTCTCCACAGACCCGCGCACCCGTCGCACGTTTGACGGCGTCAAGATGAGCACCTTGAAAGACAGCGTGGCCGCTTATGTGTGCCAGGTGGCCGATGGACCTTGCCAATACGAGGGCGAGACCATGGCCAACTCGCACGCCGACCTGGGCATCACGGGTTCGGAGTTCGACCTCATGGTGACCATGCTGCGCGACGAGATCAACCGCGCGGGCGCACCACAAGCCGCGAAGAACGAACTGCTCAAGCGCCTGGCCCCCACCCGACGGGACATCGTCAAGCCATGAAGCACACACTGATCTGTACCGCCATGGCTGCCGGCTGTCTGCAGGCCACACTGGCCGGCGCCGCGCCCCAAACCATCAACCTCATCACCTTTGGCGGCGACGCGGTGGCCAACGCGGCCGTGTCCATTCAGGTGAAAGGAGCGCCACGCACGGCACCCGCCAGCGCCAGCGCCGACATGGGGCAACGACAGCGCAGCTTCGTGCCAGGTCTGCTGGTGGTGCAAACCGGCACCTCGGTGAGTTTTCCGAACTTCGACACGGTGAGACACCACGTGTACTCGTTCTCACCGACCAAAACGTTCGAAATCAAGCTGTATGCGGGCACGCCAGCCAAGCCCGTGATCTTCGACAAGGCGGGCACGGCCACGCTGGGCTGCAACATCCACGACCGGATGATGGCGCACATCCACGTGGTGGACACCCCGTACTTTGGCGTGACCGACGGCATGGGCCGCGTCACCATCGACCTGCCGGCGGGCGATCACGTCGCGCGCATCTGGACCGTGCCCATGGGTGAAACCTCGCCAGGCATCGAGCAACCCCTGCGCGCTGGCGGGGGCCCCGTGACGCTGCGCATCACGCCACCTTGAACACCTCGGGCCGATCGAAGAAGGCACGGACACACCCTCGCTGTGGCGCGCCAAGCAGGTGCAAGGCCAGCGCCACCCGAGCCTGGGCCACCGTCAGCGGCCCGGCGGCCGGCCATCGATCATCGGCACGGGACAGCACCCCACCCCGCGCCACCCGGGTGCTGCGCCAGACCTGCACCCCTTGCGCGCAGGCCTCGTTCAGCGCATCGGCCAACGCATCCTGAACCGTCCCGTGTCCGGTGCAGGCCACCACGAGTCCCTTCAATGAGGCGGCGCCATCCGCCGACAGCAGCGCACGCACCACCCAGCCATCGGCATCTGCGTGGCTGCTCACGCACTCCACCCGCGGGCGGGCCTGCGTCGCAAACCATCGCCACAGTGGCGCCTGTACCGCACGGAACGGCCCATCCTGCCACGCCTGTATCGCCGGTTGCCACACCCCATCGGGCAGCCTGCGTGCCAAAGGCTGGGCGCCGCCGGCATCAAACGCGTTCACCTCCCGTGTGTGAACCTTGCGCACCAGACTGCCCGGCCACAAGCAGGCGTTCATGGCCACCCACGTGCCCCCGAGGCCTCTGGACGACAAAACCTGCACGGCAGACAAGGCATCGCGCAGATTGGCGGGCCCATCGGCATCATCGGCCGTGGCCGGACGCATGGCACCCGTGAGCACCACCGGCTTGCGCTGATCATGCAACCAGTCCAGCACACAGGCGGTCTCTTCCAGCGTGTCCGTGCCATGGGTGATGACCACACCCGCCACGCCCTCATCCGACAGGCCCTCGGCCAGCCTGCTGGCCAGCGCCTGCCACACAGACCACCGCATGTCCTTGCTGTCGATCGACACCACCTGATGGGCGCGCACCTGCCAGCCCTCGGGCACATCGACCCCGTCCAGCAAGGCATCGACCCCCAGCACCGCCGCCGTGTACCCCCCCGACGGGTCACCGTGACGCTGAACGCCAGCGATCGTGCCGCCCGTGCCCAAGACCAACAATGTGCGCATCAACACCTCAAAAAATTAACTGGACAAACCAACAGTACTGTATAAAATGACAGACATCCGGTTCACGCCACGTTCTTCCAGAGCGCCCCCGAGATGTCCAACGATAGCCCCAAACTGACGCCGCGACAGCAAGAGATCTTCGAGCTGATCCAGCAAGCCATCGCCACCACAGGTGCGCCGCCAACCCGGGCCGAAATCGCCAATCAACTGGGATTTCGTTCGGCCAACGCCGCCGAAGAGCACCTGCAGGCGCTGGCCCGCAAAGGCGTGATCGAGCTGGTCGGCGGCACCTCGCGAGGCATCAGGCTCAAAGCCGGCACGCTGCGGGGGCTGCACGAAACCCGCCGCGCGCCAGCCTCTGCCGGCAAAAGCCGCCTGGGCAGTCTGAGTGGCCTGACGGCCGGTAACCTTCCCTTGCCCGGCCTTGAGCAACTGGTGCTGCCCCTGGTGGGGCGCGTGGCGGCAGGCCATCCCATCCTGGCACAAGAACACATCGAACAAAGTTACGCGGTCGAACCCTCCCTGTTCACGCGCACGCCCGACTACCTCTTGCGGGTCAAGGGCATGAGCATGCGAGATGCTGGCATCCTCGACGGCGACTTGCTGGCCGTGGCGCGCACGCGCGAGGCCCGCAATGGGCAAATCGTCGTGGCGCGGCTGGGCGACGAAGTGACGGTGAAACGCTTTCAGCGCAACGCCCAAGGCGTCACCCTGCTGCCAGAAAACCCTGATTTCGAGCCCATCCTCGTGGGCCCTGACACCCCTGATTTCGAGCTTGAAGGCCTGGCCGTGGGCCTGATCCGCAAGGATTTCTGACACGGTTTTCTTCACTCCCACGGTGCAGGTGGCGGGCATTCGTGCCGCAGCCTCTGCGGTGCAATCCTGCGCGGTGGGCCCTGTATGAATCCTGCCGAACTTCGCTGAAGTCCAAGGAGTTCACCATGATTCACCACCTCGCTCGCGCCTTCTTCGCACGAGAAACCAGTCCACAGGCGTCAGCCCACAGACACCAGCAGCCAACAGCACAGACTTCTGGGGCTGCGGATGGCACGTCACCTCGTCCAACACCGGCTGCGCCCGTGCGCCCACGCCCCATCACACCATGGACGGCCCCGGCGTCATGCGCGACGGCCACGCTGCACCGCCAGTGCGGCCTGGTCAACGGTCGCGCGGCCTCCACGTCGGCCATGCAGCGTGTGCGCATCAGCACCGACCCCAGCGATGCCCGTCGCACCGTGATCAGCGGCCGCTTTGCCGAAGTCTGCGCGGCCCTGGACCGCCTCGTTCACGAGCAAGAAGCGCTGGCCTGAAACAACAACACCGCGCCAGGCGCGGTGTTGTTCGCTGTGCGGCACGACGCCGTGATCAGCCCATGTGCAGGCCACCGTTCACCGAGAAATCGGCGCCCGTGGCAAAGCCGGCTTCGTCGCTGGCCACCCACGACACCATCGAGGCGATTTCTTCAGGCGTGCCCAGGCGCTTGACAGGAATCGTGGCCACGATCTTGTCCAGCACGTCTGGACGGATAGCGCGCACCATTTCAGTCCCGATGTAGCCCGGCGACACGGTGTTGACGGTCACGCCCTTGTTGGCCACTTCCTGAGCCAAAGCCATCGTGAAGCCGTGCATGCCCGCCTTGGCTGCCGAGTAGTTGGTCTGACCGAACTGACCCTTTTCACCGTTGACCGAACTGATGTTGACGATGCGACCCCAGTTGCGCTCAACCATGTCGTCAAGAACCTGCTTGGTCACATTGAACAGGCTGTTGAGGTTGGTATCGATCACCGCATCCCAGTCGGCCTTGCTCATTTTGCGGAACATGCCGTCGCGGGTGATGCCGGCGTTGTTCACCAGCACGTCGATGGGGCCATGTTCGGCCTTGGCCTTGCGGAAGGCCTCCACGGTCGAATCCCAATCCGACACATTGCCCACCGAGGCGTAGAAGGTGTAGCCCAGCGCCTTTTGCTCATCCAGCCACTTGTTGAAATCCCGGCTGGGGCCGCAGCCCGCCAGCACGGTGTATCCGTCCTTGTACAGGCGTTGGCAGATGGCCGTGCCAATGCCACCCATGCCACCGGTCACGTATGCTACTTTTTTGCTCATCTCATTGCTCCTCGAAAAGGATGATCTCAGGGTTCGGGCAGGTCAACGTTCGATGGTCAGGGCCACGCCCATGCCCCCACCGATGCACAGCGACGCCAGGCCCTTCTTGGCGTCGCGCTTGTTCATTTCATGCAAAAGGCTGACCAGCACGCGGCAGCCTGACGCGCCAATCGGGTGACCGATGGCGATGGCGCCGCCATTGACGTTCACCTTGCTGGTGTCCCAACCCATCTCCTTGTGCACGGCACAGGCCTGCGCGGCAAAGGCTTCGTTGATTTCCATCAAGTCCAGGTCGGCAGGCTGCCAGCCAGCACGCGCCAGCGCGCGCTTCGACGCTGGCACAGGGCCCATGCCCATGGTGGCCGGATCCAGGCCAGCGCTGGCATACGATGCGATGCGGCCCAGGGGCGTCAGCCCCAGTTGCTCGGCCTTCTTCGCGCTCATCACCATCACGGCGGCCGCGCCGTCGTTGATGCCCGAGGCATTGCCTGCGGTCACGCTGCCCGCCTTGTCAAAGGCCGGACGCAGCCCTGCCAGGGCCTCGGCCGTCGACTTGCGGTTGAGGTATTCGTCGGCGGCAAAGACGATGGGATCACCCTTTTTTTGCGGGATGACCACCGGCACGATCTCGTCCTTGAAGCGGCCGGCATCCTGCGCCGCAGCGGCCTTCAGTTGAGACGCCAAGGCCAGCGCATCCTGCTCTTCGCGGGTGATGCCGTACTGTTTGGCGACGTTCTCTGCGGTGATGCCCATGTGGTACTGGTTGTACACGTCCCACAGGCCGTCGTTGATCATGGTATCCACCATTTGCCATGCGCCCATGCGCATGCCTTCGCGCGAGTTGGGCACCACGTGTGGCGACAGGCTCATGTTTTCCTGTCCCCCGGCAATCACGATCTCGGCGTCCCCATCACGGATGGCCTGCACCGCCAGCATCACAGCCTTCAGGCCAGAACCACACACCTTGTTGATGGTCATGGCCGGCACCGCGTTGGGCAGCCCCGACTTGATGACGGCCTGGCGAGCCGGATTCTGGCCACAACCGGCCTGCAGCACCTGCCCCAGAATCACCTCGCTGATCTGCTCGCCGGACACGCCGGTGCGTTTGAGCAAATCCTGGATGACGATGGCGCCCAGCTCGGCGGCCGGGGTTTTTGCAAGGGTGCCGCCAAACTTGCCGACGGCGGTGCGGGTTGCTGCAACGATGACGATGTCACTCATGGAGGTTCTCCTTCGAGGGTGGGTACACCTGTCCGACCTTGTGGGTCGGTCAGGCCTTTTTCAACACGTAGCGGCCTGGCGCAGCTTCAATGACCGGATGGGTCTTGTCGCCTGCTTGCCGCGGCGCCGGCACCATCTTGCCAGCATGTGGCGACAACCATTCTGACCAGACCGGCCACCAGCTGCCGGGCTGCTCCTGGGCCGAGGCCAGCCAATCCTGGGCAGACGCGGGCAGACGACGCACGCCCGAGCCCGTCACCCAGTGACTGCGCTTTTTCTTTTCAGGGGGATTGATCACGCCCGCGATGTGGCCAGAGGCCCCCAGCACGAACGTGACATCGCCCGACATGAGCTGCGTGGAGGCATACGCCGCATCCCACGGAACAATGTGGTCTTCGCGGGAGCCGTAAATGAACACAGGCACCTTGATCTGTCCCAGGTCCACTGGCACGCCGCAGGTGGTGGCCGCCCCCGGCTTGCACAGCTTGTTTTCCAGGTAAGTGTGGCGCAGGTACCAGCAGTACATCGGGCCCGGCAGGTTGGTGCTGTCGCTGTTCCAGTACAGCAGGTCAAACGCCGGAGGCATTTCACCTTTCAGGTAGTTGCCCACCACGTAGTTCCACACGAGGTCGTTGGCCCGCAGAAATGAAAATGTGGTGGCCAGTTCGGTGCCACGCATCAGCCCACCCCCTGTGGGGCTGTCCGCGCCCAGGCTCATCTCTCGCATGCGCACCATGGCCTCGTCCACAAACACGTCCATGACACCCGTGTTGGAGAAGTCGAGGAAGGTGGTGAGCAAGGTCAGGCTGGCCACCGGCTCGACGCCGCGCGAGGCCAGCACCGACAAGGCCGTGGCCATCAGGGTGCCGCCGACGCAAAAGCCCAGGGCATTGATCTGGTCGACCTGGGCGATGTCACGCGTGACTTCGATGGCCCGGATGACGCCTTGCTCAATGTAGTCATCCCAGCTGGCCTTGGCCAGGCTCTCGTCGGCATTCACCCAGCTGACCATGAACACACGATGCCCCTGCGAGAGCAGGTAACGCACCAGGGAGTTGTCTGGCTGCAGGTCCAGGATGTAGTACTTGTTGATGCACGGTGGCACGAACAGGAAGGGCCGCTCATGCACCTTCGCGGTCAGGGGCTTGTACTCGATCAGCTGGAAGAACGGGTTTTCGTAAACCACCGATCCCTCGGTGGTGGCCACGTTCTGCCCCACCGTGAAGACGGTCTCGTCGGTCTGCGACAGGTGGCCCTGACGCAAATCGTGCATCAGGTGCTGCATGCCTTGCTGCAGGCTTTCACCCTTGGTCTCCACGGCCTTCTTGAGGGCCTCGGGGTTGAAGGCCAGGTAATTGGAGGGCGCTGCCGCGTCCACCCACTGTTGCACCGCAAAACGCACACGCTGACGGGCCTTCTCATCCCCCTGCAGGGCATCGGCCAGGCGTTGCAGGGTCTGCGCGTTGAGCAAGTAGCTGGCCGCCATGAAACCGCCCGCCGTGTTGTCACGCCACTCGGGGGCCGCAAAGCGCTTGTCGCGCAAGCCCGTGGGTGCCTTTTGCTCCAGGGTGCTGTTCCAGAGTTCGCTGGCCTGCTTGAGGTAGTCTTCCTGGATGGCCTTGAGGCGCTCGGGCGCCACGCTGAGGCCCGCCACCGACTTGGCGGTGTCGGCCATGCTGCCGCCGATGGCCGTCCACGCCTCGGTGACGGCGCCACCTATGCCCAGACCAGCGCCCATCGCGGGCAAGCCTTCAAAGCCCTTCATCAGCCGCCCGAGGTCCAGCCCTGCAGGGGCACCCATGGCGGACAAATCGGCCGGCGACCACGTCTGCCATTGCGCCGGCAGTTTGCCCGCCCATTCCTGCCAGGCCTGCTGCGTGCTGCTCAACAGCTGATTCCAGTCAGGCATGGCCTGGCGGGCGTGGGCAGCACCAGCGCCGGTGTCCATACCATCGGGCTCGGACACCGGTGTGCCGGCCTGCGGCGAAACCTTGGCGCGAGGGCGTCGCGTCGTGCTGGATCGGGCGCCAGTGGCGGCCTGCGTGCGAGATCCGGCCCGCGTGCGCGAGGTGTCTGCCATATGTCTCCTTCATGTTGAGTCGATGAACCCGCCCAGTTGAGCGTGCCACGTTCATGTTGCCGTATTCTGACGCGATGTGAAACTTGGCGTTGCTGCACTGCAGCATCCAGGCGACACACCCGCGTGGGCCCCCGTGTCCTGATCGAACTAGCAACCTCGGTGCCAAAGCCTGTTTCAACACCATGTGGATCGTTGCCATTGCCTGGATGTACGTGGCGGTCATGATGACCGTGGCAGAAGCCACCCACCCACAAGGCACCGTCCTGGGTGCCATCATCACGTTTTTGTTTTATGGCGTGGCGCCGGTGGCCATCGTCATGTACATCTTGAGCACGCCCGCTCGGCGCCGTGCGCGGCGGGCTGCAGAAGCCCAGGAGGCGAGGCTGTCCGCTTCAGCGTCCGTCGACGTCCCGGGCGATGAGGGCCACCATCCGCCCAGTGACGCCATCACGCCTGAACGAAAAGAACCGCCCGGGGTCTGACACGGTGCACAGGGCCGTGGCCTGGACGTGCCGAACGCCAAGCCCATGCAGCCGCAGCGCAGCCAGCCCCTGAAGATCGGCCCGCCACTTGGGCTCTGATTGTGGGGACGACGCCACAAGTGGCTTGAACTGCGGTGGCAGCGCCAGCGGGTTCAAGCTCGGCAACACGCCAAACGCCTCCAGGACCACCGCCCCCACCTCGAAAGCGTCGGGGCCGATGCACGGTCCCAACCAGACGCGCACATCCGCCGGGTCACAAGAGGCCAGCTCACACAGGGCCGTCACCCCCTGCTCCACCACGCCGCGCCCCTGCATGGCGCCGGCGCCGGCCAAACCTCGCCAACCGGCGTGCAGCGCCCCGACCGCGCGACCTTCTGGGGCGGCCAGCAGCACCGGCAGGCAGTCGGCCACCATCACTGCGCAGGCCACGCCCGGATCGGCCGTGATGGCGCCATCGGCCTGCACCGGACTCGATGCGGCGTCCGGTCGCCAAGGGTCGTCCTGAGGCGGCATGCCGTGGCGCTGCAAGGTGAGCACGCGGGGGCCATGCACCTGCGCCAGCCAGGCCACCTCGGCATTCACGACGGCAGCCACACGCCGCCGATTCTCCTGAACGGCCGCAGGCACATCGCCCACGTGGTCACCAAGGTTCAAGCTGGCATAGGGCGCCTGGCTGACACCGTGGTCTCTGGTGCTGAACCACGCACGCACCCCCCGCCCAAGTTCGGGCAGCAGTCCAGACTGACGAAGGGCGTGGGTGTCAAAGCCGGTCACGGGTGGGGTCCTGTCAAGCGAGGTCGCTATCATCGCGGCTTCACTGTACCTGCGATCGCCCACACCCGCCTGCGTCATGTGCGCTGTCAAAACCGCCCGCGCACCCGCTGCGCCCAGTCAGGCCAGGCATCATGGCCACACCCGTGCATGGCTGAGCGCCTCGGGCTCGCTGACGGCCCGACTCAGGCGCCTGGGTGCCGTGCGTGTCCAGGTGCTGCGCCAGGGGCACCAGCGCTTGTGGGCCTGGGAATCTGCCGCCCTGGGGGGGCAGACACACGGGCATGTGCGCGAGGTGCTGTTGTGGGTTGACGGGCGGGCGGCCGTGTGGGCGCGCAGTTGCACCTCCGCCGTCGATGCCCGAGGCCCCTGGCGTGCCATCAAGGGCCTGGGCAGCAGGCCCCTGGCCGAGATCCTGTTCACGGATGGCGACATCCAGCGCGGTGCGCTCGACGGTGAACGGTGGCCGGCGCACGGGCGCGCCTGGTCACACCGCCGGCGGGCCTGGCTGCACGTCACCGTCGACCAGCCCGCGCCCGTGTGGGCCCGACACTCGGTATTTCGCCGGCGAGGTGCCCCCTTGCTCGTCACCGAGTGCTTTGCCCCCTGGGTGACGCAGCAACGTCCGTGAACGCCGATGCGCTGGCAGTGTATTGCCCTATACACTGCCAGCATGTGGTTTACTAGGCGCATCGAACACTGTCAGGTTTGCGGAACCCCCGTGGAGCAAAAAGTACCCGAGGGAGACAACCGCGACCGCGCGGTTTGCCCCGGTTGCGGGCACGTCCATTACGTCAATCCATTGAACGTCGTGGGCACCCTGCCCGTCTGGGAAGACCAGGTGTTGCTGTGCCGACGCAACATCGAGCCCCGCAAGGGCTTCTGGACGCTGCCGGCCGGCTTCATGGAACTGGGCGAAACCACTGAAGAGGGTGCTGGACGTGAGACCGACGAAGAGGCCGGGGCCCGCATCGAGATGCAGGGCCTGTATTGCGTACTCAACGTGGTCAGCGCCGGACAGGTCCACTTCTTCTACCGCGCCCGCTTGCTGGACACCGAGTTTGCGCCTGGCCCTGAAACCATCGAAGCCCGATTGTTCCGCGAAGACGAGATCCCCTGGGATGAGCTGGCGTTCCGCACCGTGCGCATGACGCTGCAGCGCTACTTCGAAGAACGTCAAACGGGTCAATTTGGCGTCTATTGCGCCGATATACGGTGAAGCCCGGGGCAGACCAGCGCATTCGCCCTGGCCCCATCGACCATGTATGACCTCTGAGCACGCTGAACAGCCTTCCGCCAAGCCAGCCGCTGAGCACGGCGCGCCGCCCCCCGCCGCAGAGCCCCGACTGAGGGATGACCTGGTCACCCCCGACCCCTTGCTGGACGCTCTGGTCGAGGTGGCGCGGCTGCACGGCCTGAATGCCACGCGCGCTTCGATGTCGGCGGGCCTGCCACTGGATGACGGCCCCTTGCCGCTGAACCTGGCCGAACGTGCCGCCGAGCGGGTGGGCCTCAGCACCCGGCTGCAGCGCATGCGCTGGTCGGCCATCGATCAGCGCGCCTTGCCGGCCATCCTCCTGGGCCCCGACCAGCGCGTGCTGGTGCTGCTGGGCCCCGATCCACGGCAGTCCGGCCAATGGCGCGTGTTGCTGCCAGAGGCCGGCCAGGGCGCCGTGTCGATGGGCGAAGACGAACTGAACCAGCGCCACAACGGTCTGGTGCTGTTCGCGCGCCCGCACTTCCGTTTTGACGAGCGCACGCCCCGCCCGGTGGCCGAGCGGGCCGATCATTGGTTCTGGGGGCCGGTCAAGGCGCAGCGTTTTGTGTACCGCGACGTGCTGTGGGCCGCGCTGCTCATCAACCTGTTCGCCCTGGCGTTTCCGCTGTTTTCCATGAACGTGTACGACCGCGTCGTGCCCAACCACGCCACCGAGACCCTGTGGGTGCTCGCCATCGGCGTGGTGCTGGTGCTGGGCAGCGACCTGTTCATGAAGGTGCTGCGCAGCCACTTTGTGGACGAAGCCAGCGCCCGCATCGACGTGTTGATCTCATCGCGGCTGATGGAGCGCGTGCTGGGCATGCGTCTGGAAAATCGTCCTTTGTCGGTGGGCTCGTTTGCCTCCAATCTGAGGGGCTTCGAGCAGGTGCGGGACTTCATCGCCTCCAGCACCGTCACGGCCCTGATCGACCTGCCGTTTGCGCTGCTGTTCTTGCTGGTCATCGTCTGGATCTCGCCCTGGCTCGTGATCCCCGCCGTGCTCGTGTTCGTCGTCATCCTGGTGATGGGCTACATCGCGCAGCATCGACTGCACGAGCTGTCTCAAAGCACCTACCAGACCGCCGCGCAGCGAAACGCCACCCTGGTCGAGAGCCTCACCGGCATCGAGACCATCAAGGCCCAGGGTGCCGAACACCTCATACAGGCCCGCTGGGAACGAGCCAACCAGTTTCTGGCCACCCTCAATGTGCGCATGCGACGCCTGTCGTCCGGCGCGGTCTACACCACAGCCACCCTGCAACAACTGGCGTCTGTGGCCATCGTCATCATCGGGGTCTACCTCATCACCGACCGCCAGCTCACCATGGGGGGCTTGATCGCCACCACCATGTTGTCTGGGCGAGCGCTGGCGCCTGCAGGCCAGATCGTGGGCTTGCTGATGCAGTACCAGGGCGCACGAACCGCCCTGGAATCGCTCAACCAGGTCATGGCCAAGGACGTGGAACGGGCCGATGGCCAGCGGCATCTGGAGCGCTCCGAACTGAAGGGCGCCATCGAATTCCGCCATGTCTCGTTTGCCTATCCAGGCCGCAACGACGCCTCATTGAACGACATCAGCTTCAAGATCCAGCCTGGCGAAAAGGTCGCGCTGATCGGCAAGGTGGGCTCGGGCAAGACCACCTTGCAAAAGCTCATCCTGGGGCTGTATCAACCCAAAGAGGGCGCCGTGCTGCTGGACGGCATCGACCTGCGCCAGCTTGATCCTGCCGATGTGCGACGCAACATGGCGCACGTGGCCCAGGACGTGCATCTGTTTTTTGGCAGCATGCGCGACAACATCGCCTTCGGCATGCCCCATGCCCGAGATGACGCCATCATGGCGGCGGCCGAGGTGGCCGGGCTCACTGATTTTGTGGCCCGGCATCCGCAAGGCTTCGACATGCCCGTGGGCGAGCGCGGGGAGCTCTTGTCCGGCGGTCAGCGCCAGAGCGTGGGCATTGCGCGCGCCGTGCTGCACAACGCGCCCATCTTGCTGATGGACGAGCCCACCAGCGCCATGGATTTCTCGACCGAAGCCCAGGTGACCCACAACCTGCAACGGTTTGCCCAGGACAAGACCGTGGTGCTGGTGACGCACCGCACCTCGATGCTGAGTTTTGTCGATCGCGTCATCGTGATCGACCAGGGCCGTGTGGTGGCCGATGGTCCGCGCGAGCGCATCATGCAGGCCCTGGCAGCGGGCCGCATTGCGCGGGCCTCGTGAGCAAAGGAGCGCCGTCCATGGCATTGCACAAAATCGGTCAGGGCACGCTGGACGTGCTGGAGTCGCTGAGGCGCGGCCTGGCCCCCGTCAGCGACCGGCTGCTGGACAAATTGGCCGGGCCGCGGGTCGACCCACAAGCCGCAGCCCAGGCCGGCATGCGCGGCTTCGAGCAAGATGCCGAGGCCATCATGAGCACGGCCAGCACCCACCGCGCCCAGACCCTGGTGCGCAGCGCCGTGGTGGTGACGGTGGTGCTGCTGGTGTGGTCCAGCCTGGCGCAGATCGATGAGGTCACCAAGGGCGAGGCCAAGGTGATTCCATCACGGCAGTTACAGGTCATCCAGTCGCTGGATGGCGGGGTGGTCTCGGAGATCCTGGTCAAGGAAGGCCAGGTGGTCGACGCCGGGCAGCTCTTGCTGAAGATCGATGAGACCCGGGCCACCTCGGGTGTGCGTGAAAGCGCGGCGCAGGCGTTTTCGCTGCGGGTGAAGGCCGCGCGGCTCAAGGCGCTGGCCGAAGGCGCCGACTTCGCGCCCCCCGCAGGCCAGGAAGGCAATGATGAAGAAGCCCGCATTCTGGATGAGGAGCGCCAGCTCTACGACGCCAGGCGCTCGGAGCTCTCGGCCATGCTGTCCATCAACGAACAACAGCTGGCACAACGGCGCCAGGAGCTGAGTGAAGCCCAGGCCCGGCGCAATTCGGCGGCACGCAGCCTGGACCTGTCGCAACAAGAGCTCAGCAAGACCCGCCCGCTGCTGACCACAGGCGCCGTCTCCGAGGTCGAGGTGCTGCGGCTTGAGCGCGAGGTCAGTCGCGCCCGGGGCGACATGGAACAAGCCAGCGCCCAGAGTGCGCGCGCCCAGGCCGCCATCAACGAAGCCAGCCGCAAAATCCAGGAAACCGACCTGTCGTTTCGCAACGAAGCCCGCAAGGAACTCTCGGACGTGCTGGCGCGCCTGAACGCCCTCACCGAAGGCGCGGTGGCGCTGGCCGACAAGGTCGACAAGTCTCAGGTCAAGTCCCCGGTTCGCGGTCGCGTCCAGCGGCTGCTGGCCAACACCGTGGGGGGCGTGGTCTCGCCTGGCCGTGACATCGTCGAAATCGTGCCCCTGGACGATGCGCTTGTGCTGGAAGCGAAAATCCAGCCGCGCGACATCGCCTTCATCCATCCCGGTCAGGCCGCCACGGTCAAGTTCACCGCCTACGACTTCTCGATTTATGGCGGCATGGACGCCGTGGTGGAAAACATCAGCCCGGACACCGTCACCGACGAACGTGGCACCAACACCTACTACGTGGTTCGCGTGCGCACCACCCAGCCACAAGGGCACGACAACATGCCCATCATGCCCGGCATGACCGCCGAGGTGGATGTGCTCACGGGCCAGAAGACCGTGCTGGGCTATTTGCTCAAACCGGTGTTGCGCGCCCACCAACGGGCCTTGACCGAGCGCTGAGCGGCCACCACCCCGGGGTGGTGCTCAGTGGGCGAGCCGCACGGCGGGGCCAGTCACGCCATGAACCCCACATTGCCACAGCACCTGGAGGTCGCCCGCGTCGTTGACGCCCTCGGCCATGACCTGCAAGCCCAGGCCCCGCAGCATGCTCACCGTCGCGGTCACATGAGCAGCGCGTGAGTTGTCTTGCGCCACCCCCTGCACCACCGAGGCGTCGAGCTTCACATAGTCCAAGCCCAGGCTGAACAGCGCCTTGATGCCAGCAAGACGTTCACCCGCATGCTCCAGCCCCACACGCACGCCCAGCGGGCGCAGCTGTTCGCACAAGGCATGGATCAGATCGGGGTGATCCACGGCCGCGGCCTCGGCCACCTCCACCCACAGGCGAGCGGCCAGCGAGGGCGATTCCGACAGGTGCGCCTTCAGGCGCGGCACAAACCCGCTGTCCAGCAAGGATGCCGGTGACAGGTTCACACCTCTTGCCACGCCGTCCAGCGCCACCTGCTCCAGTGCCAGCACCACGGCCATTTCATCGATCTGAGAGATCAAGCCCGTGCGCATGGCCATCGGCAGCCAATGTGCGGCAGGCGTGGGCAGATCGCCGTCAAGCATCAGCCGCATGGGGCACTCGTGGTGCAGCAAGTGGCCTTGTGCATCCACGACCGGAAAGCCACCCAACTCGGCGCGGCGCTCCATCAGGGCCTGGCCCAGCACGCGTCGCCAATCGTCTTCGCCACGCACGGCCTGTGCCTGCTCGGGGGTCTGGCCCAGCTCCACCGCGTACGCACCCTTGCTTTCCGCCAGGGCCAGGGCCGAATCGGCAGCGGCCAGCAGTTGATGGATGCGCATGCCGCGCCGCCAGCCCACCGCGCCCACGACCACGCCACCTTGAGCCCCATGTTCCGAAAAGGCGCGCTTGAGCGCGTCAGCGTAGTACTGGGCCTCGGGCAAAGGCACATCGCCCCCACCCAGGCAGACGGCAAAATCACCGCCATTGAGCCGCCCCAAGGCCTTGGCCCCCACGCCCACCGACACCTCGGCCAGCACCTGCGCCACGCGCTGCAGCAAGGCATCGGTGTGGCGGTGTCCCAGCGCACGGTTGATGGACCCCAGGTCGAGCACCCGGATGAGGAACAAGGTGCCCTGTGCGGCCTGTTCTTCGCTGTCGAGCATCGCGGCGAGCTGCGCCATGAAATGACGCCGGTGCGCCAGGCCGGTCAAGGCATCACAATGGGCCTGCTGACGCAAGGCCTCCACCTGAACGACCTGTTCGTCAAACACCGCCTTCAGGCGCAACACCATGGTGTTCATGGCCTCGCCCACGCGGGCCAGCTCAGGTACCTTGGGTTCGGGCAAGGTCATGAAACGGCGGTCCATGAGGGCCTGGGCCTGCTCCACCACGCCGTCCAGTGGCCGGCGGATGCGCGACACGCCCCACCACGCCACCAGGCCCGACAAGGCCCCCAGCACCGACAACCAGCCTGCCGTGTTGACCGCACCCTGCCACAACTGGGCGTGCGCAAACCCCGCATGACTGACCACCTCGACAGAGCCGACCGCACGCCAGCCGTTGGACACCTGCGCCACCCCGGGCACCGACTGCACCGGCATGGCTTGCACGAACCAGGCAGGCGACTGCCTGGGCAAGGTACGGGTGTCCATTTCACGGTCCACCACCACGCGCCCCCCCGCATCCCTCAAGGTGATGCGCTGGTAAAAGCCGGTGTCGAACATGGCCGACACGGTCAACTCCATGGCCGTGGTGTCGCCCTTGAGCTGAGACAGGTTCAGGGCCAGCGCCTGGGCGTTGTCGGCGTTCTTGAGGCGCAACTGCGTCTCCAGGTAACCCCGGGCCGAAAACATCCACACGGCAAAGCTGCCGACGAAAGCCATCAAGAGCGTCGCCAACAGCAGTGACCAGATCTGACGAATCAAAGACATTGTTCACTCATCCTGTCTGGCATGTCACCACCATCCCTCGGCACGGGCCTTGGACAGCACATCCCGCCAGCGCGACAAGCGCGTGGTCGGATCTCCTGCCGTGGCCGGCCCCACACCTTGCCACAAACCTTCTGCATTGAAACTGAACACGGGCGTGAGGTCAGGTCGCCGCGAGGCCGGCCGGATGTCCGTGATCAGGTTGTCAAGAATCAAGGGTTCGGCCTCAGGCTCGGGGTAATACGCCAGCACCATGTGCGCCTGCAGGCTGCCAGACACCTCGGCGCGCACATACACCAGTCGCATCTTCACACCTGGCACCCCGGCCGCAAGCAGGGAAAAGTACTTGCCTATGGCGTAGTCTTCGCAATCACCCCGGCCCTTGGCCAGGGTTTCCAGGGGCGAGGCCCAATAATCGACCACCCCCCAGGCCTGCCGGTCGTCCGTGAACAACACCTGTCGATTGAAGTGGGTGTTGATGGATTTGAGTCGGTTGGCCTCGGGCTGCGAGGCCGCCTCGGCGATCAGGTCCACCAGCATCTGCGCGCGCGCATGTGCCCCGGGGCCCATCTGCGTGGCCCGCTGCATCAACTGGGGCGATTGCCAGGCTTGCACGCCACCCAGCATCAACAAAGCGGCCAGGCCCCAGGCCCGCGCCCTCACCCACCACCGACGCGTTGGCAGGACGCAACACCCCCTGCCCCCCACTGACGTGGCGGAGCGCAGCAGGCCTGATGGCCCAGACCCGTTGCGGGCCTTGTGGACGAGGACAAATCCGGGGATCACGCGATTTTTTCGGCATGCGGACCGCAAACTTGATGAGCGATGCGCGCCACGCCTCATCCGCCAGCGATGGCACCCATTCACCCAGGGGGCCCATTTATCCACATCGCGGTAATTTTTGGTGACAGAATCAGAAGTTAGACCCGATAACTAAAGCTGCGTCTGCGCTGCACGAGGTTCAACCACATGAGTCCATTGCTGAAAACCAGCCTGTCTGCCCTGGCCCTGGCCAGCCTGAGCACCCTGGCCCTGGCCCAGGGCACAGCCCCCGTGGCACTGACGGGCATGGCTGCTGCCGCCCAGAAGGCCATCGCCCAGAACCCGGAAGTCACCGCTCGACTGAACGCGTTGCGCGCCGCCGCCAACGAAATTGACGTGGCCAGCGGGGCCTACCGGCCGCGCGTGGACCTGAGCGCCAGCATTGGCCGCGACAGCGACCGCATCACCAGCCGCGACCCCAACTCTCAAAGCCTGACACGCAACGGCCTGGCCCTCAGCGCCACCCAGTTGCTGT
Organism: Aquabacterium sp. A3; assembly: GCF_038069945.1. NCBI lineage: Bacteria > Pseudomonadati > Pseudomonadota > Betaproteobacteria > Burkholderiales > Sphaerotilaceae > Aquabacterium > Aquabacterium sp. A3. The sequence goes on from NZ_JBBPEV010000004.1 coordinate 117,598, forward strand.
GGAACGGACAGGCCACCCGCAACGAAGTCGAGCGCCTGGGGCATGCCCGCCTGGTGCGCTATTTCGAGTTCCTCGGGGCCACCGAAGAAGCCGCGCTTGAAGCCGCTCGCGCCTACGTGGATGTGCTGCGATTCCAGCGCATGGTCGAGCTGGCAGAAGAAAACTACGTCCAGCACAAATACGTGTTCGACCAGCTGCAGAGCAAGTTCAAGGCTGGCGTCGGCCGTGGCGTGGACTCCGAACAGGCCAACGCGCGACTGGCACTGGCCCAGTCCAACCTCAGCACCGAGGTGGCCAATCTGCACGACGTGAGCGCCCGCTTCCTGCGGATCGTGGGCGAAGCCCCCGGCCGCACCTTGGCCGCCCCCAGCGGCCTGGACAGCGGTCTGCCCGCCACCTATGGCGACAGCATGAGCCTGGCCCTGGCCCAAAACTCCAGCATCAGCGCAGCGATCGAAAACGTGCGGGCGGCCGAATCCGAGGGCAAGGTGCAAGACAGCGCCTTCCAGCCGCGTGTTGAAGCACGCGCTCGCACAGGTGTGGGCAAAAACTTCGACGGCGTGGTGGACCAGAAGCGCGACACCTCGGTGGAAGTGCTGCTGAACTGGAACCTGTACAACGGTGGCTCTGACCAGGCTCGGGTGCGTCAATTCGCTGATCAACTGGCCCAGGCCCAGGACCTGCGTGACAAGGCCTGCCGCGACGTGCGCCAGACCGTGGCCATCGCCCACAACGACATCCGCAAGCTCAAGGACCAACTGGCCGCGCTGGACCGCAACGTGCTGGCCATCGAGAAGGCCCGCGACGCCTACCGTCAGCAGTTCGACATCGGGCAACGGAGCTTGCTGGACCTGCTGAACGCCGAAAACGAGCTCTACACTGCCAAGCGCGCTTACGCCAACGCAGAACACGATCTGCAGATCGCTTACGCCCGCACCCACGCCGCCCAGCAAACCCTCAGCCGCACCCTGGGCCTGAGCCAGGACACGACCGGTGCCGATGCCGCCGAAAACTGGCAGGCTGCCAGCGACGCTGCCCAGCGCTGCCCCGTGGTGGTGGTGGACCCCGCTGCGGCCAGCCTGGAAGAGCTCAACGACCGCGCGCGCAAGCTGGCCACCCCGGCCATGAGCACCGCCCTGGCCGCTCCGGCCGTGACGGAAACGGCCACCGCACCCACGCCGGTGCCCCCGGCAGCCGCCAGCGTGAACGAGCGCCTGCAAGGCTGGGCACAGGCCTGGTCGGCCAAGGACGTGGACAGCTACATGGGCTTTTATGCCAAAGACTTCGCCCCGGCCCGCTACACGAACGCGCGCTGGCAGGCCGAGCGTCGTCGCTTGCTGAGCAAGCCCGGCAGCATCGATGTCAAGGTGTCTGACGTGAAGACCAGCGTGCAAGGCGACACCGTGGTCACCCGGTTCAAGCAAACCTACCGCTCCAGCAACTTCAATGACGTCAGCACCAAGGCATTGACCTGGAAGGCGAGCGAAGAAGGCCAGTGGTACATCGTGCGCGAAAGCAATCGCTGAGCCCTGCCTGCAGCACCACACTGCGGCCCTACACTGCGGACCCACCCGGACCGCGGTGACACCAAAGCGCCCCTTCGGGGGCGCTTTATTTTGGGGATGGCATTTTGGCCGTGCCGCTGTTACGGTGCCGACATCTCATGTTCACCGAGCAGGACCACCATGCTGTCATCCCAACGCTTCCCGTCGACCTCAATGCTGCGCAACTCGGCACTGCTGCTGCCGCTGGCCCTGTCATCCGTGTGCACCACGGCGCACGCCGCGGCCGAGATCGTGTCCATGAGCAACAGCTTTCAACAAGCCAGTGTGTTCGGCTCGGCCTGGGCCTTTGACAACGTGGGGGCCCCCACCGTACTGCCCACCGCCACGGGGGGCACGGTGAACCCTGATCAAACCATCGGTGGAGGCACCACCCCCTGGTCGGCCAGCACGTGGCTGCAGCGCACGGTTCAAGCCGATGGCATCGACCCCTTCAGCGGACTGCCCCGCCCGGTCATCATCGATCATGTGGGCGCCAACCTCACCCTCACCGGCACCAACAACTTCGCCACGGGCGTGACGCCCTATGAACGCAGCGCCAACAGCTACGCCAACGCCACCCACGGCGTGCTCAGCGCCAGCGCGCAGGGCCTCAGGCAATTGGGTCAGACCACAGGCGGGGCCGAAACCATGGGCGTCATCACCAGCGCGTCGTCGGTGATCACCGGCTCGTTTGCGCTCACGATCGACCGCGCCACCGCGCTGGCCCTGGACGAATACAAGCCCTACCTGGACCTTGAACTGACGGTGCAACACCGCCTCATCGCCAACGACGCATTCAACAGCGAAACGTACGAAACCCCGAGCCTGGAAGTCAATCTCAGCGCGGGCGGACTGGACCCGACCCTGGACATTGATCAGTCCTACACGATCACCGAGCTGGGCAGCGGGGTGTCGGTTTACACCCTGCGCTACGAACTCAGCGACCTGCTGAACATTGGCGGCCAGACCTGCCTGGGCGCCATCGGCAACCCCAGCCTGAACTGGGTGCCGTGCATCTTCAGCGTGGGCGTGGACGCCTCGATCAACGCCCGCTCGGGCGCGGGCAGCACCGAGGCCTTCGCGAGCCTGACCTGGTCGGTGTCCGACGACTTCACCCGGATCAACACCTCGGCAGTGGCCTGGGGCACCCCCATCCCTGCCGTGCCCGAACCCACCACCGTGGGCCTGCTGCTGGCCGGACTGGGCGTGGTGGGCATGCGCACGGCCCTGAAGCGCCGGCGCGGGGCGCGCCCACCTGCGCACTGAGCCTGATTTGTCGCGGGCCCGTTGCCGGGCCAGGGCAGGCGGCCTGAGCGCCCCCGCCTAACATCGGCCCATGGAACGCTTCTTCGATCCCCACGCGGCGCTGGACCACCTTCAGGCCGTGCGGCCGACCGATTACGCCCGCACGCGCAACCACCTTCAGGGCGCCGTGACGGGCCTGTCGCCCTACATCACCCACGGGGTGCTCACCCTGCCCCAGGTGGCCGAGCATCTGCGCCAGGTTCACCAGATCGACCCGGCCCACAAGCTGATGTACGAATTGGGTTGGCGCGCCTACTTCCAGCACGTGTGGCGCCATGAAGGCGATGGCATCTTCCGCAGCCTGCACACCGGCGTCTTGCCCGACGAGGCCTATGCCCCTGAAGTGCCCGCCGACCTTCGAGAAGCCCGCACCGGCCTGGCCGTGATCGACCAGGCCGTGCGCACCCTCTACCGCACCGGCTACCTGCACAACCACGCCCGCCTGTGGCTGGCGTCTTACACCGTGCACTTGCGCAAGGTGCACTGGCGCGCCGGGGCCGACTGGCTGTACGGCCACCTGCTGGACGGCGACCTGGCCAGCAACCACCTGTCGTGGCAATGGGTGGCCGGCACCGGCAGCCACAAGCCTTACCTGTTCAACGCCGAGAACGTGGCCCGCTTTGCGCCACCCGATTGGCACGTCACTGGCGGCTGGCTGGACACCGACCACGACACGCTGCTGGCCTGGGCCAGCCAGCGCGAGCCCGTGGCACCAGCGGTCGATGCGGCTGAAAGGCGGGCCGGGCACACCACGTCAGCCCATGCGCCCGAGCCCCCATTGCTGAGCACCCCACCATTCCCACTTCGCACAGCGCAACAGGATGATCTGGCCGGCGCGTGGCTGGTGCACCCCTGGTCGCTGAGAGCCGCTGATGACCTCGCGGTGCAGCGCACATCAACGCGCTCGGGGCGCCGCATCGGCGTGTTGCTGGCGCCCTTCCATCACACCTGGCCCTGGAGCGCACAACGCTGGCATTTCGTGCACGCCTTGATGCACCCCCTGTGCGACGAGATCGTCTGGCTGGAAGCGCCGCCACCAGACACCAGCTTCTGCATTGACAACCCGCACCTGCACGCGGCACTGCCAGGGTGGCCCGATGCGGCGCTGTGCGCGGACGCCGTGCTGTGGCCCGATCCGGGGCAGCGGTGCCGGTCGTTTTCTCGCTATTGGCAGGTGGTGAACAATGAATCGGTGCCGCGCAGGGCGCATCAATGAGAAATCCCTCCGAGGGGGCATCCAGGAAGGGATTTTGTGAGGCGAATGTGGCGGAGAGGGTGTCGTTCAGATCATGGGCTGTGAGGCGTCTGGATTGACGCAAGTCCCCCAGCTCAGACAGGCTCCAATTCGAGATGCACGCGCTGGCCGATGGCCGTGGCGATGTTGACCAAGGCATCCAGAGAAAAACGCGACACGCGGCCTCTCAGCAAGTCGTTCATGCGGGGTTGCGTGACGCCACACTGCTTGGCCGCATCGGCCTGCGTCCAATCACTGGCTTTCACGATGGCGGCGATCTTCTGCATGAGTTCAGCGCGGGCACGCAGGTTGGCCGCTTGTTCGGGCGTGTCCGCCAGGGCATCCCATACGCTGGCGTAGGTTTCGGTCTTGCTCATTTCCGGCCTTTCGTGAGTTGGGCAAAGCGTTCCTTGGCGGTGTCGATGTCGCGCTTGGACGTGGTCTGTGTTTTCTTCTGGAACGCATGAAGGACATAGACCGCGTCAGCCAGGCGAGCCGTGTAGACCACCCAATAGGTGCCGGAGTCGTCCCAGATCCTGATCTCTTCCACGCCCTTGCCGATCGACGGCATGGGCTTGAAATCATCAGGCTGTTCGCCGCGCTGGACCTTGTCGAGCTGGTAGCCCGCGTCCTGCTTGGCATCTTCTGGAAAGTCTCGCAGGGACTTGAGGGCGATCACCCAAGAATCGCACTGGTTTCATGGCGAAATTATATCCAAATGGATATGAACTGCAAGATGCGCCGAGGACGCGGTACATTCCGCAAAAACACAGAGGTTCGCCAGCAGTTGCGGCGCCGTGATGTCGGCAATCGGCTTATTGCCCAGCGCAGGGAACACATCGGCCTCCAGGCGCCGCATCACGTACTCGGCATGGCGCGCCGTCTTCGGGCCGCGTCAGTGCTCAAACCAGGCCCGTGTCACGGCTTCAAAGGTTGTACCCTTGCGCACACGCACGGCCAGCCTGGCATCGAGCTTGGACTGAACAGGGTCCACACCATCAAGCAGCTTCTTGCGGGCATCGTCGCGGGCTTGGCGCGGGCCTGTGCCAGCGTGACCGCCGGATAGGTGCCAATGGCCTGGCGCTTTTCTTTGCCGCCGATGCGGTACTTCCAGCGCCAATGCTTGCCCCCAGCTGACAAGGCCTCCAAGTAGAGGCCGCCGCTGTCGGCATAGCGTTCACGGGCCTTGCCTTCAGGGCAACGCGCATTCTTGCACGTGGCGTCGGTCAGGGGCATTTGGGGGACTTTTGGCTGGCACAGCTGGGGGACTGCGGACAAGTCTCCAAACAGTCCCCCAACCTGCCCGGGCTGTCAAAGGACGCCATGGGACGCCAAAACGAAAAAACCCCGCGAGTTCAGTGACTTACGGGGCTTTCGCGTGGCATCTGAGTCTCAGTGAGACCTCATGACACCTGATTCTGGCGGAGAGGGCGGGATTCGAACCCGCGGTAGGCTATTAACCTACACACGCTTTCCAGGCGTGCGACTTAAACCGCTCATCCACCTCTCCGTGTAGCCCACGATTGTAGCCTGAAAGCGGCTCAGTTCAGCGGCACCTTCTTGCCGCCCTTGTAGGCGTACAGCGTCAGGGCCGGGTTGCGCAGTTCGCCGTTGGGCTCGAACGACACCTTGGCGGTCACGCCCTGGTACTGCGTGTCGCGCAGCTTGGGGCCGTACACCTTGGGGTCGGTCGAGTTGGCGCGCTTCATGGCGTCCACCAGCACCATCGTGGCGTCGTAGGTGTAGGGCGAGTAGACCTGGAACTGCTTGGGAAACCGCGCATCGTAGCGACCACGCCAGGCCTTGCCGCTGGGCAGCTTGTCCAGCGAGGCGCCGCCCACGGCACACACCACGTTGGCCAGGGTGCGGGCACCGCTGGACAGCTCCATCAGTTTGTCGGTGCAGATGCCATCACCGCCAAACAGGTACACCTTGTTCAAACCGAGCTGCTGCATCTGGCGCAACATGGGGCCGGCCTGCGGGTCCATGCCACCAAAAAAGATGCCATCGGGCTTGGCGCTCTTGATGCGGGTCAGGATGGACGAAAAATCCACCGCCTTGTCATTGGTGTACTGCTGGCTGACGACCTGCATGCCCAGTTCGCGCGCGGTTTTGGCAAACACCTCGGCCACGCCCTTGCCGTAGGCCGTGCGGTCATCGATGATGGCCACGCGCTTGAGCTTGAGGGTGCTGAACGCGTACTGCGCCAGCCCCGCGCCCAGGGCGTTGTCATTGGCCAGCAGGCGGTACACGTTGTCGTAACCCAGTTGGGTCAGTTGGGGGTTGGTGGCCGAAGGCGAGATCATCGGCAGGCCACACTGGTTGTACACGCGGGCGGCCGGAATGGTGGTGCCCGAGTTGAGGTGCCCCACCACGCCATTGACCTTGGCGTCACACAGCTTTTGGGCCGCCGCCGTGCCCTGCTTGGGGTCGGCCGCGTCGTCTTCGGCCACCAGCTCAAAGCGCACCTTCTGTCCGCCGATGGTCACGCCTTGGGTGTTGAGTTCTTCAACGGCCATGCGGGCGCCGTTTTCGTTGTCACGCCCGTAGTGGGCCTGCGGTCCGGACACCGGACCCACGTGACCGATGCGCACCACCGTCTGGGCCTGCACGGTGCTGACGGTGCTCAGGCCGGCCAGCAGCATGCTCAGGCAAACGCCGGCCCGAACCGTGAAACGTACATCAAACTTCATGGATTGACCTCTCTTGATGGGTTGAACACGTTCAACGCTGGCGCAATTTGGCCAGCTCTTGCGACACGGCCCGGTTGACCACGTCGATCAGGGTGCGGGACAGCTCTTGTCGCAAGTCCTGCACCAGTGCGTCGGTGTGCCGCGCCAGCACCGGGGCCAGCGCCTCGCGCAAACGAAAATCCAGCATGCCGTCAATCTGGCGCTGGACATCCTGCATCACCCGCTGGGCAATCTGCTGCTCGCTGGGCAATTCGGGGGCCGGCGCCACCGCGGGCGCCTGAATTTCGATGACTTCCGTCAGCACCGGCACCTGGGCCGGTCGCGGACGGGGCGGTACTGCAGCCGTCATGTTGATGTGACCTCGTGGGGGCGAACGTCCCACCCCATGGCCTGGTAGGTTTTCCAGCGGGTGCGCCCGCTGTGGCGATCGTCCGGCGATTGCGAGACGATGTCAAACAGCCGGCGATAGGCCGACAGGCCCTCCGGCACGGTATGGCCCAGGTTCACCAGCACCTCATGCCCCGGTGGCACCTGGTCAGGGCGCGGCGTCAACCACACGGGCGTGTCCTGCAGGCGTGGCGGCAAAGCCCCGTCAGTGTCCAGCACATGCGCGATGAAATCCTGCTCGTCGGCGGTCCAGAGTTGCTGATCCAGCCGACGCAGATCCGACAACTCCCCCGTGACCACCAGTCGAGCGCCCTGGCGGTAGGCCTTGCGCACCAGGCGGTGGGCGTACAACAGCTTGTCGCCCACACCGTGGTGAAACTCGACCGTGCCCTTGCTTGTCATCAAAGCACCATCCCGACCCACTCAGGCCTTCGGAGCACGCGTGGGCTTGCGTGCAGGTTTGGCCTGAGGCGCCAGCGCCTGCTTGCCAGCAGCGGCCTGGTCCAGGATGAACTGGCTGAGCAACATCACCGGACGGCCCGTGCCCCCCTTGGTGCCACCCGACTTCCAGGCGGTGCCGGCGATGTCCAGGTGCGCCCAGCGGTAGGCCTGGGTGAACTTGGCCAGGAAGCATGCGGCCGTCACCGAACCCGCTTCACGACCGCCCACGTTGGCGATGTCGGCAAAGTTGCTCTTGAGTGCGTCGCCGTATTCTTCATCCAGGGGCATGCGCCAGGCGGTGTCACCGCTGTCCTGGCCGGCCGACAGCAGGGCCTGGGCCAGTTCGTCATCGCGCGAGAACAAGCCGCTGTGGATGCCACCCAGGGCAATCACGCAGGCGCCGGTCAGGGTGGCGATGTCCACCACCACGGCGGGCTTGAGGCGCTCGGCGTAGGTGAGCGCATCACACAGGATGAGTCGGCCCTCGGCATCGGTGTTGAGGATCTCGATCGTCTGGCCCGACATGCTGGTGACCACATCACCCGGCTTGGTGGCCGTGCCCGAGGGCATGTTTTCGCAGGTGGGCACCAGGCCCACGACATTGATGCGGGGCTTGAGTTCGGCCAGGGCACGGAAGGTGCCCAGCACGCTGGCGGCCCCACCCATGTCGAACTTCATTTCGTCCATGCCGGCGCCCGGCTTCAGCGAGATGCCGCCCGTGTCGAAGGTGATGCCTTTGCCGACCAGCACCACGGGGGCCTGGCTGGCAGCAGCACCCTCGTAGCGCAGGATGATGAACTTGGGCGGCTGGGCCGAGCCGTTGGTGACCGACAGGAACGAGCCCATGCCCAGTTTCTCAAGGGCGGGGCGCTCCAGCACCTGCGCAGAGATGTGCTTGTACTCGCGCGCCAGTTTGCGGGCTTCGACGGCCAGATGGCTCGGCGTGCAGTGGTTGCCCGGCAGGTTGCCCAGCTCGCGCGCCAGGGCCACGCCGGCCACCTGCGCCTGCGCCTGCTTGAGGGCCGCGCCCAGAGCACTCGCGCTGGCTTTGGGCCCCACCAGGCTCACCTTGCGAAGCTTGCCTGCCGCGGGGGCCGAGGGCTTGGTCTGACGATAAACGTAGGTGGCTTCGTCAGCGGCTTGCACCAGCGCCCGGGCATGGGCCGATTGAAGCGCAAGCCCGTCGGCCGCGACCACGGCCACGTGGGCCACGGCCAGGTCTTTCACGGACGCCAGGCCCTTGGCCACCGCAGATTTGAACGCCTTGGCGCCATCTTGCGCAGCCACGACCAGCACCAGGTGCGGCTTGCCGGCCCCCATGGGGCGGCGGCAAAACAGGCTGCGGCCGGCCTTGAGCGCCAGATCGCCGTGTTTGACAGCGTCGTCGATGAGCGCGTCCACGGCCTTGTCGCCCGTGTGGTGATGTTCGGTGGTGAGCACCACCAGCAAGGCATCGGCCTTGACGCCAGACAGAGCGGCCCCTGGGGCCTCGATGAAGCGGTGTTCCATGCGACGTGCGTCCATAATGGACAGATTGATCCAGTGCAGGCAATGTTATTCGATTCCTCTCTCCGTCGAGAACTCTGGCGCAGCTTTGTGGGCACGCTGGTGATTCTGTTGACCGTGGTGTTGACCATGGTGTTGATCCGCGTGCTCGGTCAGGCCACCAAGGGCTCGTTTGCGCCCGCCGATGTGAGCCTGATCCTGAGCTACGCGGTGGTTGGCCAATTGCCGGTGCTGCTGGCGCTGGCCTTGTTCATTGCCATCGTCACGGTGCTGAGCCGCATGTGGCGAGACAGCGAGATGGTGGTCTGGCAGTCCAGCGGCCTGGCGCAGTGGCGCTTCGTGCGGCCGCTGCTGCGCATGGCCTGGCCCGTGATCGCGCTGGTGGCCCTGTGCTCGCTGGTGGCCAAGCCCTGGGCCTACAACCAGACCGAGTTGCTGAAGTACCGCTACGAAAAACGCTCGGACATGGCCCGCGTGGCCCCGGGACAGTTTCAGAGTTCGGCCGATGGTCAGCGGGTGTTCTTCATTGACAGCCACAGCGACGGGCAGGAGCGAGGCCGCAACGTGTTCATGGTGCTCAGCAATGAGCAAAGCGAGGCCGTGGTGACGGCCCGCGAAGGTCAGTTGCAACTGGACGACGACCACCGCTACCTGGTGCTCAGCCAGGGGGAACGCAGCGAAACCGACCTGGTGACAGGCGTCAAAACCCACGCACGCTTTGAAACAGCCCGGATTCTGGTGGGCGAAGCACCACCGCCCCCTGAAGACACCCAAGACACACGAGGCCTCAGCACCATGGCCTTGTGGCCCTTGCCTGCGGCAGACGCACGGGGCGAAATGGCCTGGCGCTGGGGCTTCATCTGGGCGGCGCTGAACCTGGTGCTGGCCGGTCTGGTGCTGTCCACGGGCAACACACGCCGCCACAGCAGTTGGAACATCGTGGCCGCCCTGCTGGTGTTCGTGGTGTATTTCAACGTCATGGGCCTGCACCAGACGTGGGTGAGCAAGGGCCGCATGGAGCTGTGGACCAGTCTGCTGGCCCTGCATGGTGGCGTCACCCTGCTGATGCTGGCCCTGGTAAAACTCAAGGACGCCCCGTTCCGGCGATGGCCCTGGCAGTTGACCCTGACGCGCACCGGAGGTCGATCATGAAGACCGTGCGCAAGCTGGTCTACCGTGCGGTGCTGCGCCACGTGGTGCTGGTCATCCTGGCCTTCTCCGGCCTGTTTTTTTTCATCGACTTTGTCGATCAGGCCAAACGCATTGGCCGCAATGGCTACACCACCATCGATGCCGTGTGGACCTGCATCCTGATGCAGGGCGGGCACTTCTACAACCTGTTTCCGATCGCCTTGCTGATTGGCGCCATCCTGGCGCTGGCGCGCATGGCGCAAACCTCCGAGTTCACCATCCTCAGAACCGGGGGCTTGGGGCCAGGGCGCGCCTTGGGCCTGCTGGGTGGGCTGGGGCTGGCAGCGGCCTTGATCAGCGCCTTGTCTGGCAACTGGCTGGTGCCACGGGCCGAAGCCGAACTGACCCTGCATCGGGCTCAGTTCCGCGGCGGTGGCAGCTTGAGCCTGGGCGAAGGCGGCACCTGGCTGCGCGAGCAACGCACCCTGGCAGACGGCAGCCGGCAGGTGGTCACCGTGAACGTCGGGGCGGCCAGCGACCAGGGCCGCTTCGAACGGGTGCGCATCTTCGAGTTTGACGGCGAAGGGCACCTGCTCAGACGCCTCGCGGCCAGCAGCGCCACGGTCACGGCACTGCCCGATGGCGCCGCCCAGGAGGGCTCGGTGTGGATGCTCAAGGGGGTGCAGGAAACGGTCTGGCTCAGCCAGTCGCTGGCCAGTGCCACGGGCTCTGGCATGGAGCAGTTGGGGCGCCCCTTGGTGCGAGAGCGGCGCCTGGACAGCCTTGCGTGGTCCAGCAGCCTCACGCCCGTGGTCGTGTCGGCGTCGGTGTTGCCGCCAGAAACCATGTCCGCCTGGGACCTGCGTCGCTACGCCGACCACCTGTCGCTCAACGCCCAGGCCGCCCAGAAGTACGAAATCGAATTCTGGAAGAAGGCGCTGTACCCCCTGGTCTGCCTGGTGATGGTGGGCCTGTCCCTGCCATTTGCCTACCTGCATGCCCGATCGGGGGGCATGAGCCTGAAGATCTTCGGGGGCATCGTGCTGGGCATCAGTTTCGTGCTGGTCAACCACATCGCCAGCCACCTGGGGCTGCTGCATCAGTGGGAGCCCTGGCTGGCGGCCACCTTGCCCAGCCTCCTCTACCTGTTGATCTCGCTGGGTGCCTTTGCCTGGCTGGTTCGTTACCGCTGAGACCCCCCATGTCCACCTCACCTCAAGGCATCCTGCTGTTCGCCCATGGCGCCCGCGACCCGGCCTGGGCGCAGCCATTTGAACGCGCGGCCTCACTGCTGCGCGCACGCGCGCCGGCAGGCGAGCACACACCGCATGTGGTTGAGCTCGCATTTCTGGAGTTCATGACGCCCGACCTGCTGACCGCCGGCCACACGCTGGTGCAGGCCGGATGCCGGTCCGTCACCGTGGTGCCCTTGTTCCTGGGCGCTGGCGGGCACGTGCGCAAAGACCTTCCGCGGTTGATGGGTGAGCTCCAGGCACAGCACCCGCAGGTGTCCTGGCAGCTGAGCGCTGCCGTGGGCGAAACCGACACACTCATCCAGGCCCTGGCGGATGCCGCCTGGACGCTGGCACAACCCCAGACGACCACCACGGACACCTGACGAGGGGCTGGCATGAACCTGCACCAGTTTCGCTTCGTGCACGAAGCGGCGCGCCGCAACCTCAACCTGACCGAAACAGCCAAGGCGCTGCACACGTCTCAGCCAGGCATTTCCAAGGCCATCCTGGAGCTGGAAGAAGAGTTGGGCGTGGACATTTTTGTGCGCCACGGCAAGCGACTCAAGCAGATCACCGAACCGGGTCACCAGGTGCTGCAGTCGGTGGACATCATTTTGCGAGAGCTGGCCAACCTGCGGCGCATCGGTGATGAATACGCCAAGCAAGACGCCGGCACCCTGTCGATCGCCACCACCCACACCCAGGCGCGTTACGTGCTGCCCGCGCCCGTGGCCGCGTTGCGCAAAAAACATCCCAAGGTGGCCGTGAGCCTGCACCAGGGCACGCCCGAGCAGGTGGCCCGCATGGTGCTGGACGGCACCGCCGACATCGGCCTGGCCACCGAATCGCTCAGCGATTTCGCCGATCTGGTCACCCTGCCCTGTTACGAGTGGCAGCACGTGGCGGTGCTGCCGGCCGCCCATCCGCTGGCCAGTGTCTCGCGGCTCACCCTGGAGCAATTGGCCAGCGAACCGCTGATCTCCTACCACCCGTCCTTCACGGGTCGCAAACGCATCGACACCGCGTTTGCGCAGCGTGGCCTGACCCCCGACGTGGTGCTCGAAGCCATCGATGCCGATGTGATCAAGACCTACACCCGACTGGGCCTGGGCATCGGCCTGGTGGCCGAAATGGCGGTGCGCGACGACCCGATGATGGGGCATCCTGACGCCGAACTGGTGTGGCGCCCGGTGGGGCACCTGTTTGGCCCCAACCTGGCCCGCATCGCGTTCAAGCGCGGGGCCTACCTGCGTCAGTTCGTGCTGACATTCGCCGAGCTGGTGTCAGACCGACTGAGCAGCGAAGCCATCACCCAGGCGCTGAAAGCGCCCGCCGGCGGCGAGTCGCCGCCAGACTACGGCCTGTGAAGCGGCTCAACGCCGAGGATCGCTCAAAGACACATCGGGCAAGTCAATGTGCTCATGGTCTGGCGACCCACCCAGCGGTGCGGTGGTGAACGGCCCGGACTTGCCGGACAACTCCAGTTCGTCAAGGTGCAAATCGAGCGTGAAGTCAGGGCGTGCCTCAGGCTGGGCCTTGATCGGTCGCGTGGCCATCAGCGGGGCCACCCCCTCCGGGGTGCTAGCGCTCAGCAACAAGTCCACCGGCGGCTGGTGCTGCTCGCGCTCTGCCAGATCTCTGGCCACGGCATACAAGAACAGCAACTCGCGGTAGGCCGGAAGATCGAATGTCTCGGACTGCTCTTCAGGACGCGTGAGCGAGCGCTCCAGCACCTCCATCGCCTGGGATGGCGTGGTCCACAGGCCCTGCAGGCGCTCGATCACGCCAGGGTATTCATCCAGTCGGTGGCCCTGCTGAAGATCGGCCTCCCAGGCAGGCGCATAGCCGTTGAAGCGCAGGTTGAAGGCCTGCTGCACACGTTCGTAATCGTCGCGGCGACCCAGGCGCTGGTAGATCTCCAGCAGCTTCAGGTAGGGCAGCGGGCTGGCGGCCGTGGCACCATCCACGTGGTTTTCAAGGAGGTCGATGGCAGCGTCATCCTGGCCCAGCACCACGAAGAAGTCGGCTTGCTGTTCCAGGTCGATCAGCTCTTCGACGGTCACGGCGCGACTGAGCTCGGCGGTGGGCGCCATGATTGGCGGCGGTGGCGCGTCGACCCGGACCTTGGGCTCCGGCGTGGGCGCCATGGGGGAGGTCACGGAAGGCGCCACAGCGGGCGGTGCCGGGGGCACTGCTGGCGACGCCATGGACACCGAAGCGGCGGCCAAATGCTCGGCCTCATCGTGAGATTCAGGCTCCGCACGGTGATGGACAAAATCGGCCGAGGTGTGACTGAGGTCTGTGTCGGCGCTGGCCACCGCGCCCACGGCGCTTTCATCGATCTGGGATTGCCACCAGGCCGCCTCGCGCCCGGCCTTCACACGGCGCCACTGCCGGTGGAAGTAAACCGCTGCCACCAGCGCTGCCAACGCCACCAGCGCCAGCACGTACAGCCAGATGGAATGAGACCGCTGAGACTCCAGCTCTTGCAGCCGCGCACGCAAGGTGCCCACCGCTTCGCCCGCCTTCTGGCTGTCGTCTTGAAGCTGTGCAAGACGCTGCTCCAGTTCGCGAACCCGCTGCTGATCGCGCACCACTTCGTCGGGCGCCGCGTTCATGGCACGCCACAAGGCTGCAGCCGCCTCGCGCCGGGCCAGCACCTCGGGGCTGGCCTGCTCGGCCTGCATGCCCTGATCCAGCGTGCTGCTCAAGCGAAGCTCAGGCACCAGCGCGGCGTCCATGCCCGCGGGGTCCAGCATGAGGCGCGGCTGCGATTCGGCGGGCGGCGACCCGGTTGGTGTGGCCGGTGGTGTCGCTGCCGAGCGACGAGCCTCGGTGCGGGCGCGTCGCTGAACAGGGGCGGCAACCGGTGTGTTGGTGCGCGCGGTGGTCTGTGCAACCGATCGCGGCGCCACCGATCGAGCGGACGCGGCGGGCACCACTGGCGAGGCAGAAGCAGAGCCTGACGCGCCGGATGTGGCGCGCGGTGGGGTCATTGGCGCGGCAGATGACACTGGGGCCGCCGGGGCCGCCACCACAGGCGGGTCGGCCAGCACCACAAACTGGCGTGTCATCGAGGCCAGGCAACCTGCCTTGATGCGCACGGTGATGATGGGCTCATGAATGAGCCGGGACGTGGTGACGCGCAGGCGGTGCCCACCTTGATCGGCCAGGTTGGACTGAACGCCCGACTGGGCGCCCAACAAACTCACCTGGACCGACGAATCACTGAGCCGCTCATCGCCGAAGAAGACCTCAGCGCCAACGCAGTCCTGGGTGAGGTCTTCGCTGGCCTCAACGCGAAGCGGAACCGTCAGCGTCAGCGACTCTCCCAGGGTGGCTTGACTGATGGGGCGCCCGAAACCCAGACCGTGCGACGACAAGGATGTCAACATCAACGTCGCGCCAACCAAGGCAGCGGCCGACACCCGCGATATCTGATTCATAAGGTGCATCATGAGGCCTGAGATTTCACTCTAGCATGAAGCCTTGAGCGGGAATCCCCGAAACTGCCCGCCCCTTTGCATGGATTGCGCTGGATGACCACAGAACTGCTGACACACACTCAAGGGAAAACCCTTGTCATGACCCTGAGCGGGGCGGCCCACCGAAACGTGCTGTCTCCGCAGGTTTACGCGGCGGGCGTTGAGGCCCTGAACATGGCCGAATCCAGCCCGGATGTGCAGGCTGTGGTGATCACCGGAGCAGCACGGCATTTCTGCGCCGGCGGCGACCTTCAGCGCCTGCACCACAACCGTCAGCACGACCTGCCGGCCCAACGGGCTGCCGTGCAGTCTTTCCACGACTGGATCGTGGCCATGCGCACCTTCCCCAAACCCGTGCTGGCTGCGGTGGAGGGCCACGCGGCGGGCGCCGGCGTATCGCTCGCCCTGGCCTGCGACCTGATCGTGGCGTCCAGCGAAGCCCGCTTCGGGCTCAGCCACATCCGTGCGGGGCTGAGCCCTGATGGCGGATTGACCTGGGCCCTCACCAATGCCCTGGGACGCCAGCGCGCCTGGGCCGCGCTGGCCTTGGGTGAAACTCATGAAGCCGGGTCGTGGGCTGCGGCGGGGCTGGTGCACAGCTTGTGTGAGCCCGGGCAGGCCCTGGCCAGTGCGCTGGCGCTGGCCGACCAACTGGCGCAGCAGGCGCCCTGCGCGCTTTCCAGCCTCAAAGAGTTACTCAACCAGGCCGAGGCGGGTCTCAGTGCACAGCTGGACAGTGAGTTGAACCATTTCATGCACACCCTTCAACAAGGTGATGCAGGCGCGGCCATCGACTCATTCCTGGCGCGTCGCCGGCGCCAGTGAAGACACTTCTTTGGCCTTGGCGGCCAATTGGGCAAACAATGCACCGACCAGTCGCAACTGGGTGACCTGCAGCGGTTGGCCTGCCATGCGGGCGGTGAGCATGCCCCGGTTGAGCGTGACGACAAAGACGAGGCTGTCCGTCCACCACTGAGACGCGGCCTCTTCCAGCAATGGCGCGCTGCGCGCGAGCCAGGCCTTGGCGGTGCCTTCGGCGTTGCACAACAACACGAACCGGCGGTGCAGCACCGCCGAATCCTGCAGGCTGACCTTGGGGTGCATGGCCAGCCAGCGCATTTCATCCGGCAAGGTGTTGTCGATCTGGGTCTGCATGGCGTTGGTGAACCGACTGAAGACGTCGGACTCCAGCGTCTGCGCCAGCACGCGTGTCAGCATGACCATCTGCACATCCCCGGGCACGCCGGTGTCGGCACGAAACCGCAGTTCTTTGCCGATCACGTACGGGCGCTGTGAATCGCCCCACTCGACCCGCCAGCCAGCCTGGGCCTCAACGACGTAGCCCATGCCCGTCTTGCCCTTGACGCGCTTGAGGACATGGCCTTCTTCTTTGGCCCAATCGGCCAGCACATCGCCCTGGTCTGCCAGGCCGCGACCAGACCCCATCAAGCGTTTCAGTGAAGCGAACATGCGTGTGAAGGCCTCCAGCGGGCAGCCACACATCGGGGCTGCGGTTTCTGGCCTGTCCGGAGGGACTCGAACCCCCGACCTACTGCTTAGAAGGCAGTTGCTCTATCCAGTTGAGCTACGGACAGCCTGTGCGCCGGAGTGTACGTCAAGCCCCTGAGGCCCGATCTTCAGATATGCCCGGTGTCATCGGTCGCCAGCGCGACAACCACAGGGCGTTGGTGACGACACAAACGCTGCTGAAGGCCATGGCTGCGCCGGCCACCATGGGGCTGAGTTCGCCCATGGCCGCCAGGGGAATGCCCAGCAGGTTGTAGCCAAAGGCCCACACCAGGTTCTGCCGAATTTTGGCCGAGGTGCGGCGGGCCACGTCCAGCGCAGCGGGCACCATCAGTGGATCACCTCGCATGAGGGTGATGCCTGCGGCCTGCATGGCCACGTCGGTGCCGCCATCGGGGTGGGCCATGGCCATGCCCACATCGGCGGCGGCCAGGGCAGGCGCATCGTTCAGCCCGTCACCCACCATGGCCACGGTTTCACGCCCCCCGGCCTGAAGACGGTGCACGTGGTCGGCCTTGTCACCCGGCAATACCTCGGCCACCACGTCCTGGATGCCCACCTGACGCGCAATGGCCTGGGCCGCGCCACGGTTGTCGCCTGAGATCATCACGGTCTGCACGCCCAAGGCTTGCAAGGCGCGCACGGCGGCCGGCGCATGGGGTTTGATCGGATCGGAAAAGGCCATGGCGGCCAACACCCTCGCCTCCCCCGCCCCCGGGATGCTCTCCGACGGCTGCCACCACATCCACGACACGCTGCTGCCCTGGGCAGACCATGCGTCCGCCTGAGGAATGCTGTCACGCAAAGCCGACTCGCCCAGGGCGTCGACGGCCCACAAACGACTGCCCAGGCACAGCTGCCCGCCGCGCCCTTGCCAGGCCAGGGACGCCTGAATGCCTCGGCCCGGCACGGCGTGCACATCACGCAGCGCCACCGCATCGGTGGCGGCGGCAGAGGTGGTCTCGGGCATCGGCGAGCGGGTCGCCTCACGCACGGCGCGGGCCAGTGGATGCTCACTGCCGGCCTGCAGGGCTGCTGCCCACCGCAGGGCGTCTGCGGACGACAAACCGCTGCCCGGCGGCACCTGCCATTCCCGCAAGGTCGGATGCCCCTCGGTGAGGGTGCCTGTCTTGTCAAAAGCGACCACGGAGACTCGATGCGCCACCTCCAGCGCTTCGGGATCCTTGATCAGGATGCCATGTCGGGCAGCCGCCCCCGTGCCGGCCATGATGGCCGCTGGCGTGGCCAGGCCCAAGGCACATGGGCAGGCGATCACCAGCACGGCCACGGCACGGATCAGCGCGTCTTCACCCGGCAAACCCGCCCACATCCACCCCAGCCCGGTGGCGATGGCCAACACCAGCACCACCGGCACGAACACGGCCGACACCTTGTCCACCAGGCGCTGGATGGGCGGTTTGGTAGCCTGGGCGTCTGACACACGGCGGATGATCTGGGCCAGCAGGGTCTGACCGCCCACGGCCTCCACCGCCATCACCAGGCGCCCCTCGGCGTTCACGGCGCCGCCCGTGAGCCCATCCCCTGCCTGCTTGGAGACCGGCAAGGGTTCGCCGGTCAGCAGCGACTCGTCCACGTGGCTGCTGCCCTCCAGAACACGTCCGTCGGTGGGCACACGCTCGCCCGGCCGCACCACCAGGCGATCGCCCACGGTGACCTGCTTCAGCGGCACCTCCACCTCTCCTTGAGGCCCCAGGCGCAACACCGTGTCGGGCCTCAAGGCCTGCAAGGCACGGATGGCGGCCGAGGTGGCCCGCTTGGCACGCGCCTCCAGCGCCTTGCCCAGCAGAACCAACGCAATCACCACCGCCGACGACTCGAAGTACAAGGCAGGACCAGCATCATGCGCCGCATGAGCGGCATGTGCGCCTTGCCCGGGGTCGTGGCGCCACCACAGCCACATCGACAGGCCCCAGGCGGCCGTGGTGCCCAAGGCCACCAGTTGATCCATGTTGCCGGCACGAGCCTTCAAGGCCGACCAGGCCGCCCGGTAAAAGCGAGCCCCCAGAATGAATTGCACGGGCGTGGCCAGCGCGAACTGCACCCAGGGGGGCCAGAAGTGATGGTCGCCCCAGAGCATGGGCAGCATCAACGGCACGGCGGCCGCCAGCCCCAGCGTGACTGCCCCCCACACCGACCACCACGACGGCACGTCGTCCGTCACGGGGGCGTCGGCTTCAATCACATGGGCCTCGTACCCAGCATCGTGCACGGTGTCCGTCAGCGTCGTCAGCACCGCTGAGCGCTGATCGCCGGGTGCCTGAACAAGGTGCACCGTGGCCACCTCGGTCGCGAAATTCACCTGCACATCGCTCACATTGGGCTGCTTGCGCAACGCACGCTCGACCCGTCCCACACACGCAGCACAGGTCATGCCCCGAACGGCCAGATCGATGCGGTCGGCAGGGTCAGAAGATGTTGTGGTCGACGAGGAGGCGGGCATGTCCATCATGATGCGCTCACTGAACACGATGTCGCGGGAGCCACCGACAAGTCTGACATGATGGCAAGGTTCACACTGAAGCCCTCACGTTGACCGAGGACCACACCATGAGCACTCAAATCCATGATCTGACCGTCTCTGGCATGAGCTGCCAACACTGCGTGAAGGCCATCACCAAGGCCATCCAGGGTGAAGACCCGTCGGCCATCGTTGAAGTCGAGCTTCCTCAGGGGCTGACCCGCGTGACCACGACATTGGCTCGTGACACCGTGGCCCATCTGATTGAAGAAGAAGGTTATGTCGTCCAGGCATGAGTCTGTGCTCGCGCACCACGGCACCCGCACACCATGAACACCCCATGGCCGATCTCTGAGCAACGCTTGACAGCCTGCGGCATCAGCACCCGCGTGCTGCAGGGTGGCGCAAACGACCGTGCCACAGAGGCCGTGGTCTTTGTCCACGGCAATCCGGGCTCCAGTGAGGACTGGCGCGCCCTGATGGCGCGCGTTGCACCGCACGGGCGCGTGATCGCGATGGACATGCCCGGATTCGGCCGGGCCGACAAGCCGGCAGACTGTCCCTATTCGGTCGAAGCGGGCGCCACCTTCCTGGGCGAGGCCTTGCAGCGACTGGGCGTGTGGCGAGCCCACCTGGTGTTACACGACTTCGGGGGGCCCTGGGGCCTGGCCTGGGCCGCCATGAACCCCATGGGGCTGGCCAGCCTGACCCTGGTCAACACTGGCCTGATGTTGAACTACCGCTGGCACCTCATGGCCCGCATCTGGCGCACACCGGTGCTGGGCGAATTGCAACAGATGCTGACCACCCGACGCGGCTTTCGCTGGGCGTTGAACGTGGGGCAGCGCAAGCCCTTGCCACGCGAGTTTGTGGACCGGATGTACGACGATCTGGATGCGGGCACCAAACGGGCCATCCTCAAGCTGTATCGGGCCACCAGCGACGTCGCTCAACGCAGCGACATGCTGGGGCGCATGCTCAAACCACTGAACCCGAGCACCCTGGTGGTCTGGGGCGAGGCTGATCCTTACCTGCCCGCCCGCCTGGCGGATGATCAGCGCCAGTTCTTTACTCGGGCTGAAATTCACCGACTACCGGACAGCGGTCATTTCCCCTTTGCCGACGACCCCGAAGGCGTGGCGCAGGCCGTGGTGCCGTTTCTGATTCGGCAGCTCAGCAATCGTCCACCTGGGCCTGGATGACCGGGGGGGCGCCCTCACGATCAGGCGCCTGGTAGACCACCCGGCACGCCTGATTGGGAGCGGTGCCGGGCAGATGGAACATGGTGCGATTGCTTTCATGCACCGCCACCCAGCCTTTGGTGTCCACCACCCGCGCGATCCCCTCCGGCGTGCCACCTTGCGGGTAGCCTCGAAGCAAGCGCACCTGCTGGCCGTCATACCGGATCTGGGACACGCCCGCGTACATGTCGCAGCCCTTCTCGATGGCGCAGCGCATGCGGGCCATGGTGCCAGCCACCTGCAGCGTGCCCGCCAGGTGCTCGATGGAAGCCGTTCGCGCGTGCTGGGTCCATTCCGTCAGGCGGGGCAACGCCGACGCGGACACCACACCCATGATCGTGACGGTGCTGAGCACCTCCACCAAGGACCAACCACCTTGGGTGCGACGAGAACACGGGCGACGGCGAAGCAGCATGCAGAACTCCCTGGTCATGAACGAGGGCTCCGGCACTGTGTCCGTGTCTTGAAGCCCAACCGCATGTTGCCAATTCTGCCCGTGCACGACGTCACGATCCACCCCGCAGAACCGGGTGATGCATGAGCCATGAAGGACCTGGTGTCGCCCAGGTTCCACACGCTTGCGCCAGGCAAAAAACTGGGCATCGATCAGCGAATCAGACGAGTCGGAAGAAGACGCTGCAGGCTGGTGCCCTGAAAGTTAACCTACACCGTGTCGGACCGACTCTGCGGCCTGAAACTGCCACGCAGGCCCTACTTTTACAATTAGGCCCCGCTTAAGGTCGCCGACAAGTACGCCAACTTGCGCCAAGTCATGACCGACATCTTTTTGTGCAACGCCAAGTACCAAGGGTCCCTGAGGACTCTCGGCTCACTGACCAAGTGGTCGACGAAGGCGTCAGGCGGGGTAATCGGCGTCAGATGAAGCGAGGGCCCTTAGCACCCAAAAGCGTCGTCGATACGGCTCATACATAGGTAAGCGCTGCTTCGCTCAGGACAACCTTCTCAAAGGCGCATTCAACGCCGGTGCACCGAACTAGAAGTGGCTCAATGACATCACTGAGCTCCAATTTCAGGCAGCCAAGGCATACCCATGGCCGATGATCGACTGCCTTGATGGCCTGATCGTGAGGTGGTCATCTGTACACGACCAAATACCGAGTCGGCCAACGCGATGCTGGACGCGGCCATCGACGAATTCATTGCCTGCTGTGCCGTCTAAATCCAATGGCAAAACGAGGCGCTGGCCAAGGCCCGAAGCACGATCAGATATTGCAGTAGCCTATGAAAGGGGTTTAACCAGCCCAAGTTTTCTGCCGCATCCCTGGTGGTTAATTTTGAATCGGGACTGATAATGTGCTCCTCCTACACGCTGCCGCGCCGACACCCAGAAAGAAACCTGCTCATCCTGGGCAACGGGCTCCGCTACGAGACTGAAACCGGAACCCCTGACGTGACGTTCATCTTCAACGGCCTGGGCGCTGTTGACGCAAGGAGCCAGGAAGTCAATGTCCAGATGACGCGAGATGCCCACGGACGACATCAATTGGTGCTGAGGTCTTCAGGCAACCCAGATGGATTGGCAGACCTAGAGCATCGACTGAACCAGATGCTTGATGAGCATGCCCAAACTCTGGGATGTCTGCCTTCGTCGGGCTACGCTTTGGTCCACGGACTGTGGTCCAGCCATGAAGACGTGATGGTTGACGGCATCTGGTTCAACCCAAGCCTGACCAGGCCCGCTGATCTGGGTCAACGCAAGCCACTACCTCAAGCCTTTCACAACTGGCTTGGCGAGCGCCGCACCACATTTCAGCGCTGGCTGACCAAGCCGCCGATCGACTGGTCATGGCCTTTGATTAATGGACATACCCCCCAAGACGCGCAAGCCGGTACAGCCGCTCCCCAAGGACGCATCCACCACACCCAGCTATTGGACGCGATGCTCAGGTCAACAAGAACTGGAGAAATGCACGAGCTTGAAGAAATCACCCAAGCCAGCATTGAACCCTCACCAGAGCTTCTGCAGGCATCGGATAAGACGATTCAACTGGAGCAAATGTTCCACCTTCATCGTTCGCAGTCCAATACGAAAAACTGGTGGCTGTACGACACCCATGCCTCAACGGTGATCGAGCAGATAGCAGAGCGCTTGAGGCATGCCCAATACTTGGCGTTCAGCCAAGCTGCCTTGAAGCCAAAGGCGGCTGACTGAACAGCCAGGTCTTCATGGCCTGCTCTCGCACCTTTCGCTCGGCCGTGTACGGCGATCGCTCATGCCAGTAAAGGTAAGGCCCATCCAGATAAACCGGCTTGTGAGCCAATTCCGTCATGGGAACCATGGTCAGGAAATCACTCAAGCAGTCGTGGTCAGGCGCGGTGTCCCATACCGCTGCCGGTACGCGGTCGAAAAGAGACTTCCTGAATGCTCGCAGGTGGGCCCAGACATTGCCGCCCCCACACTTGCGCGGAGAGTCATGACTGATCTCGTAGAGCGTCAGGGGTTTGTCTGGCCTGAACATCGGTCCGTTGATGAGATCCGCACCGGAATGCCAAGCGTCCATCAACGCCTGAACCGCATTCACATGCATGAGGGCATCATCCTGGTCCAGCACAACCAGCAGGGTGTCAGGGTTCACACAAATGCGCTCAACTGACTCGCGAAAGTTTTCCATGTACCCAACTCGATCCGTCCGTCTGATCAAGGTCACCCGACCACTCATCGAACCCAATCGATCAGGCAATTCGACGGCACGCCGTGGACATCCACCGTCGTCAATCATGATCACGCCGAAGTCCTGACAAGACTGTGCGCGCAGTGAAGCCAGACAACGATCCAGCTTGCCTGCTGGCGTCTCTCGGCCAAACAGCAGGAAAACCATGTCTTCGCTTCGGCGCGGGTATGCCCAATTCGCCGAGCCCATGAGATCCCATTCGCCTCGCTGCTCAGCAGGAACTCGACCCTGCCCCACCAGATCACGCACGCGACCCATGGGCACCACACATTTGTCTTCGTTCCGAGGATGGATGTAGAAGCTGCGACAGTCGCCACCTCTGACGCTGCGCATGCCCTTTTCCGGCTGGGATTGCTTCAACGCTCGATGCCACATCCACGTCAGCTTTGAACCGCTGATTGGATTCGCGAACGGCCGACGCGCCTTGATCCTTTCCAGGTTCAGCAAGCCACAGCGAACCTCCGGTGCGAACTGGTCAGGTTCACCTGTGTAGGCCTTGAAGCCCACATCCGGTTGAGGGATGTTGAAACCGACGCACCAGACGCCTGGCTCAGTACACGCACGCTTCATGTCCGCGATGACGTCGTGGCGCACATCTGTGCCACCGATCAGCACATCAATGTCCATCTGAAGGACAAATGCCGTGTCCACACGGTCAAATGCCCACAGCTGGGAAGCCACAGGCGCCCCTTCGGCCGTGTGCGATGCATCAACTTGCGGAGCAGCAAACCATCGCTGGTTGATCTCACGAATCTCGACCCGCTCGGTGGGCGCCACCCACACCTCATCCACCAGTCCAGCGTGGATCCATTGATCGGCCGCAACAAGCAGCAGGGGAAGATCGCCCTTGGCGTATTGCCGAAGGTAAGGACCTTCGAAGGGGTCAATCAGAAGAACCTTCTTCGCGAAACGCGCACGCACCTCCAACTCGCTGACCAAATGCTGTACCTGCAGGGTGGCTGAACTCACATCCTGGGGGCAACACTTGATCAGTAGCGTGACATCAGGATGATGTGGATGCACTGGAATCGGCAGAGCTTCGCTTGCATCCAGCAGGCAAGCAGGATGCAGTGATCGCATCACCTCGGCATAGAAGGCATCGAAGCCAGCCAGAGCGTCCAAGGCCTCAACCGATCGCTCAGAGGTTTTTCGTCTCGCCAATTCATGATCAGACCAGCCCAACTCCCCAACGGCATACAGCCGAGCAGCGCAATCCAGGAAGCGCGAAGCGCTCAACCGCACGATGTCTCGCCCGATGTCGATGTACTGCAGTTCACCCGAGCTGGTGATGCGCAGGTTGTCCCGCTTGACGTTGCTGGTCACCACACCGGCGCGGTAAATCGCCTGCAAGAAGCGACGAGACAAAGCCAATGGCCATCGTTGCCCGACCTCCCGCAAGGGTTCTGCGCCCAACTTGATCAGCGCTCCCGGGGAGGGGGCATCGTATATGTCAAATGAAATGACGGCATGGCCAGCGCAAGCGACAAGCTGTTTGATCTGGCGAAGTTCATCCGTTCTGAGCGAGTAGGGATAGAAGCGTTTGAAGACGCCAGCGGATTCGCGCCAAACCACGCCTTCTTGCCCCCATCCAAGTACCGTGGCACCCGACAACATCAGTGCTGCATGCCATGCTTCGGCGGCCTGAGCCAACGCCAGCCTGGACTTTGCCCATGCATCCGATCTCTGATTGACCTGTGTCACGGCACCACCCAGCGCATAAACAGCATACGCAGGCTCGGTCACCACACAGCCATCCTGCGGTCGGTGCATCAACAAGCCGGCAACCAGCCAATGATCCTCGGCACTATTGGCATTGGGATACCGTATGCCTGACCTCGCGCGGAGCAAGAGGTTGCATGAGGGCAACTCATTGGCAACCTGCTGCCGGCAAAAAGCTTGAATGAAGGCGTTGAGCCGACTTCGATTCAGCAAAGTCTCACCCAAGGCCCAGTTCACTGCGGACAGGACCTCCCCGTCGACACACAGGCGATTGCTGCCGATGACGTACAAGCTGTCGCTCAGATTGCCAGCCTGAACCAATGCTCGCAGGCTGTCGGTCTCTGCGAAACGATCGTCGGCATCCATGCGTGCAACCCATTTTGCGCGAGGAAAGCATTGGTCCACCAGATCGAGGAGACCGTTCCTGGCCTGCGGAGGCGAGCCAAAGCGCCCTGCTGCCACCACCACCCGAGGATCAGACAAAAGATCAGCGTCCAGCTGCTGCACCCACCCTTCGTCAGAGCTGTCGTCCAACACCAGGAACGCGATTTCCTCGGCCAGGCTTTGCGCCATGGCGCTCCTCAAGGCCTCCATCAAGCCCTCAGGATGGTTGCGGTGTGACAAACCCACAATGACCGAGGCTTGCAATGCCGCCTCGCTGGGCGACTTCAGAAAGTGGATGTTCCGATGTGTCAGTCGTATCTTGGGTAGTCTCGGCTCCGACCAATCTGGCAGGCAAGGCTGCTCATGCAGGTGTCCGATCATGGCAAATCAATGCCAAAGAGATCACGGGCACGAGACTTGAACTTGGTCATAACATCAGGCGACATCAGGTGACCATGCATGGCCAGGAACTGGAGCAGGCCTGCCCGCTTCTGGGGGCTGCCGGGGCGAGATAAAGCATCTGCCTGGCTGTCAATGTGCCAGGTTGCTGTCATGCGATGGGTGAACGCCACTTTCAAGTCTGGCAGGCCGAGTAAACGCACAGCCAAGTCTCGGTCATTGGTGCTGGGCAAACCATCAGTGAAGCCACCAACACGCATCAAGGCTTCCAACTTGACAAAGGTATTGCTGCCTTGCCACCCGGGGTTGCCAGCCAGGAAGTCATCCCTAGAGACAGAGGACAACGGCGAACGCGGAATCTCAACACCGTCCTTCATCACACGAAGGCCGGACAAGACCACGTCGGCGTCGTCCAACGTACCTGCGAGTTCACATTGGCTCAGGTGATCGGGGTCCCATTCGTCGTCGTCATCGAGTATCGCCACGTAGCCATCAAAACCATGCGACCGAAGCCACGACAAGCCAGTGTTCCACGCGCCAGCTGCCCCCGGCCTGCGTTGGTTCAACAGAACAACAGCCTCTTTGATCAACGAGTGGCTGATCGATTCATCCAACACGCCGGGGTCTGGCAATCGGCTGTCAAACGCGAGCAACAAAAAGTCTGGACGACACTGCTGTTTGACGACAGAGGTCAGTGCGCGGCGCAGCAAATCTGGGTGCTTTGGCTTTGAAGCGATCAGTGTGGCAATGGGTAATTGCTGCCCAGTCATGGCACCTACTCTCAACACATTCTTTGTTACCTGTGTGACCAGCCTGCGGCCCAGATAGTCAACGCCGAGTCGTTGAATATCCGTTAAAGATGGGCTGTGCGCCTGCCGAACCTGTCGGTCGCTAGCCAATCATGAAAACTCAAGAGTTTGTGACGCTCCGCGCCCTCAAGCGACAAGCCGCCTCAGGCCCCCACCCACTCCACCAAAACAAGTTTGTCTTGGTCGCTCATCTTGACGCCCTCGCGGCGACAGGCGGACACCACCATGCCGCACAGATAGGCCACCAAGTCGTCAGTACTGTGGCCATCACGAGTGAGGTCAAAGCCGTTGAACAGCAAGCCGCGCATCACTGTGTTGGCGTGCTGACGATTCACGGGCTTACCGGCAGCCACGCTTCGGTCTCGGGCCAGCTTGGTCACAGCGGCCAGTGAGAACGGCTCAACGCCCATGGCGTTCGACAAGCCTTCCACGAGGATGCGATAACGACCACGCTCCAGCGTGGGCAGGCCGGCTGCCGCAAGCCAGGTCATCACCTCAGGTGAACACTTGGCTGCGCCTACCGTGTCCTCCAGCACAGGCGGCACCTCAGCAATGTGCATGGTGTGTCGGGCGGGGTCCAGGGCATATCCCACCTGGCTCTCCCACACCACCTGCAGCTTCGGGCCTTGAAGCTGATCCAGCAGCTTCTTCCAGGTGCCGCACCCCAGCCACGACTTCTCAATCCCTGGAAACTGACCACGAGCAAGCTGCGCCAGGCGGGCCACGGCGATGGGGCGGTCCGACTCGGCCAACTCGCGGGCCAGCATGGCGCCCACGTCAGCAGGGTCGATGTCCCTGCCCTCCTCTACCGGCTCAGCTCCCAACGCCTGCGCAAGCTCTGGCGTGGCGGTGTCTGGGGCAGCCGGTGCAGGCCTGCTGTGAGGTGTCACGCCAGGATTGGCGTGGGTGGTTTGCCGGTCAGCACGGGCTTCTGAGGCCAGACGTCTGGGGTCTACCAATGCGTTGATGTTGCGGTCGATTCGCAGGGGCTCCAGCGGAAGGGATGTCAGCAACCCGTAAAAGGTGCCCTTGCCTGCCCAGTTGGTCTGCACCAGCCCAGGCACCTGTGTGGCCAGGATCTTGGTCATGGCCGGCAACGGCACGGGTTGGTTGGCGTGGTCTACCGTGCGCCACACCAGTGCTTCGGCCTGGGCAATCAAGGTGTCCAGGTTGGGCGGTGTGGGTGTGGCCTCTTCTTCGTCAAAGCCCAAGGCGCCGATGATGAAGGCTTCCGGGTCGATGATCAGATCGGCAGAGGCGTCGTACGACGCCGAGGTGGCCCCGGCCGCAAAAATGGTGGTGCGACGGTCTTCACGTCGAAGCTTGCGCAGCAGCGGCGTGAAGTCGGCGTCGGCCGAGAACACGATGAACTCGTCGTAGCGCGTGGCGCTTTGCAGCACGTCCACCATGTCCAGCACCATGTGGATGTCGGTGCTGGTCTTGCCGGCCGCCGTCATGGGTGGACAGTCCACGATTTCGAAGCCTGCGCGGCTGAACCCAATCCGAAAGCGCTTGTACGGCTCAGGGTTGAGGTAGCAGCGCCGCACCAGCACGCGCCTCTTGGCTTGGTCTTCAGCGCCATCGGGCGCCTCCAGCGACTCGATCAGCCAGTTCAACCAGCGCGAGGGGTTGCGTGCAAAGGCCTCCGCATAGTCGGGGCCCAGGCGCATCAGCCCGGAAAACACATTGTCAAAGTCAACAAACAGGGCAGATCTCATGAATGCAATCGGGTATTTGGCCGATCCGTCGCCCTCCCTGAGCACACGGATGCAAATCACTCTATCACCCCATGCCTGCGGCACCAGATGACACCGCCCCTGGGGCGAGGTGATTGCACAGACTGATCGACTCGTCAAAATCGAAAGCCTGCTGAACCGCCAACGCTTGGCGTCCGCGAACCACACTGGCTCGCGCAACACGACCTGGCAGCGCGAGGTATTGCCCCAACCGCTCATACTCTGCGTCGCACCAGGTGTCAGGATGCCGGGTCCGCACCAACCAAGATCTGCGCCGCTGAGCCCTGGGCGCGATGGAGCGGATTCAAGTGCTGGATCAAGCCGTGTGTTAAGTATCGATTGCCGAGGTGACGCGGGCGCGAGACCGTGACCGCGCCGAGATGCAACAACGCCCCTTCACCGACCATCACTCTTGTGAAACGGCCACTGCTGGAGCCTTGGCAAACAGCAGATCAACTCACCAATAAATCATTGAATTTATTGGTGATTTGAGCAAAAATTGAATAGCAATAAACAAATCACCTTAAGCGATGTCCTGGAAATTCTACGGCCGCAGCGACGAACTCGACAGCATGCACAGACTGCTGTCGCGTCAGCGTTGGTTCTTCTGCGCCATCAGTGGCCGACGTCGCATCGGCAAGACCTCGCTCATCCGCGAAGCGCTCCAGGCGCTGCCCCAGGCCGCAAAGGCCGTGTACCTGCAAGTGCCTGACAGTGACGAGCGTGACGTGGTGGCCGTGTTTGCTGACGCCCTCAAAGCGGCCAGCCCCATGGGGCTGCCAGCCACCCTGCACCCCGACAGCTTGCGCCGATTCTCGGACATGGCCAAAGCCATCGGCACCTTGTGCCATGCGGGCTGGGTCGTCATCCTCGACGAATTCCAGTACTTCAATCGCAAATCGCTGTCGGCCTTCACCTCGTTGCTGCAGGCCGAGGTTGATCAACTCACAGGAAGCGCCTGTGGGGGCATCTTTGTGCTGGGCTCCATCCACACCGAGATGACCGCGCTGCTCGAAGATCGCAGCTCACCCCTTTACGCCCGGGTCACTGACCGCATGGCGCTCGACCACTGGGACTTCCACACCCTGTTTCAGGTGTTTGATGACCATGGTGTGACCGAACCTGAAGACTGGCTCAGCCTGTGGGGACTGTTTGAAGGCGTGCCCAAGTTCTACCGCGATTGCGCCAACCAGGGCGTTTTTGTGCCGATCAACCCGGGCCTTTCCGCCCCCATGGATAACCTGGGCATGCGTGCAGCAGAGGCCTTGTTTTTCTCTACCTCCGCCCCATTGGCTGAGGAAGCTGGAACCTGGTTCATGCGTGAGTTACGCGGCGCCAGTGTCTCGATCTTGCGCCTGTTGGCCCAACAACAGCCCTGCGCACACCAGCAACTCAGTGACGCTTACCAGCAAAGTACGGGTGACGACAAGCCCATTGCCAACTACCTCAATACCTTGATTGACCGATACCGCCTGGTCGAACGGCAGCAACCCGTCTTTGCCAAAGCCAGCGGCAGCCGTCAGGCACGCTATCAAATCAGCGACAACTTCCTGGCGGCCTGGTTGGCCGCCATCGAGCCCGGTGTGCAAGCTGCGCGAGTACAGCCCTTGTCTCGCGCACTCGACATCACCGCGCACAAGCTCGCGACCCACGAGGGGCATGTGTTCGAGCGGATGATCAGAAAGCTCATGGCCGAAGCCTCTCGGCGAGCTGTGGGCGACTTTGCCCTGACCGACATGGTCACCGGCTACTGGAACCGGCCACACGATGCCTCTCGCCTCGTTGAAATCGACATCGTGGCCCTCAACGAAACCGAGCAAACCGTGCGCTTTGGGAGTTGCAAACGCTCAGAGACCAAACACGACCGCGCCTCACTTGCCAAAACTCATCAACACATCCAGGACTTTCTGTCCACCAGCAACGGCAAGCGCTTCAAAGGATGGAAACAGGAACGTGCCTTGTATGCCCCTCGCTTCACTGACTTGCAACGCACCGCACTACAACAGCAGGGGTGGATCTGTGTTGACCTGCGTGACTTCCGGACCTGGCTGGTCCACTGAGTTCAGGCCAGACAAGCTCACGCTGTGCACTTTTGCAAAGTGAAGTCCAAAGCCATGCACAGCCACCCGCATCAGCGCAATGCGCACTGCGAGACCAAACAGCCACAGGCATTGGGTTGACTTGTTTCACCACGGCGGGGCCAAGACCACTCAGCGTGCCGTTCCAGGACAACGCACAGTTGAGGCGCTGAAAGCAGCGAAGATGGAAGCAAAGCCGCGCGCCATCAAAAAGGGCGTTGATATTTAAAAAAAAACGGGCTGGCTCAAGAAGAGCCAACCCGTTGTTTGATTGGTCGGGGTGGTGGGATTCGAACTCACGACCCTCTGCTCCCAAAGCAGATGCGCTACCAGGCTGCGCTACACCCCGAAGACTGAGATTGTACATCGCCCGGCTGATCATGCCGCGCGGGGATGACTGCATGACAGCCCCGTGTCGGCAACACCCGACATTCGGTGCACACTCGGGCCTCATGCGATCGATGACGCTGCACCACGGCCTGGCCCAGTCCATCACCCTGCTGGGCGATGTGGGTCTGGCCCTCATCAAAGGCCTGGGCCACGGCTGGCGCTTCCGGCGTGCCGATTTTGTGCGCGTGTTGCTGGCGTCCAGCGCCCAGGCCCTGCCGATCGTGCTGGTCGTCAACCTGCTGGTGGGGGCGATCATCGCCTTCGTGGGCGCCGTGCAGTTGCTGAAGTTTGGCGCGGGCGTGTTCGTGGCGGATCTGGTGGCGATTGCGGTGTCGCGCGAGATGGCGGCCGTGATCACCGCCGTGGTGATGGCAGGCCGCACGGGTGCCGCCTTCGCGGCCGAGCTGGCCAGCATGAAGGCCAACGAAGAGATCGACGCACTGGAGGTGCTGGGCATTCAGCCCGTGGCCTATCTGGTGGTGCCGCGTGTGCTGGCACTCTTGCTGATGCTGCCCTTGTTGTACGGCTTCGCCTGCGTGGCAGGTCTTGCTGGCGGCTACGCCGTCAGTGCCAGCTTGCTGGACCTGCCGCCTGTCGTCTACACCAACCGCAGCATCGAGGCACTGAGCCTGGCCCACCTGGGCTTGGGTTTCAGCAAGTGCTTTGCGTTTGGTCTGCTGGTGGCGCTGGCGGGCTGTCACCACGGCCTGCAGGCCGATCGTGATGCGGCTGGCGTGGGCCAGGCCACCACCCGCGCCGTGGTGGCTGGCATCGTGGGGGTGATCGCCATCGACGCGGTGTTCGCGGTGTGCGCCAACGCGCTGGGAGTGTGAGCATGGCATTGTTGATCGTGCACCAACTGGCGCTTCGCCATGGCGAGCGCCTCATCCAGGAGAACGTGTCGTTCGACGTGGCGCCAGGCACCATCTTTGGCGTGCTGGGGGGCAGTGGTTGCGGCAAGAGCACGCTGCTGCGCAGCCTGATGGGCCTGCATCGTCCGAGCGGCGGCCAGGTGTGCATCGATGGTGATGACTTCTGGGCGGCATCACCTGACAGGCAACAGGCCCTGCGTGCGCAGATGGGGGTGTTGTTTCAAAGCGCAGCCCTGTGGTCATCCATGACCACGCTGGAAAACGTCATGCTGCCGCTGGCCCAATTGAAGGGCTGGCCCGAGGCACGTTGTCGCGAAGTGGCGCTGGAAACCCTGGGTTGGGTGGGCATGGCCGAGGCCGCGCACCGGCTGCCCGCCGAGCTGAGCGGCGGCATGAAGAAGCGGGTGGGCCTGGCCCGAGCGATCGTGGCCCAACCGCGCCTGCTGTTTCTGGACGAACCTTCGGCCGGGCTGGACCCGATCAGCTCGGTGCGTCTGGACCAACTCATCCTGGCGGTGCGCGAGCGCACGCAGGCGGCCATCATCATCGTGACGCATGAATTGGCCAGCATCGATGGCATCGTGGATGATGCGCTCTTCCTGGATGCCGACAGCAAGCAACCGATAGGCAAGGGCAGCCCACGACAATTGCGCGAGGAGGTGATGCACCCGACGGTGCAGGCCTTCATGCGCCGACAGGAGATCTTGACACCATGAAACGCGCTGGATTCTGGGTAGGCACCTTCGTGATGGCCGCGCTGGCCCTGATCGTCGGCGGCATCCTGGCCGTGGGGCAAACCGGCCTGTTCAACCAGCAACATGACGCGGTGGTGTACTTCGACGGCAGCGTCAAAGGCCTGTACGTGGGGGCGCCGGTGAGCTTTCGGGGCGTGAAGGTAGGCGAGGTTCGTCGCATCGGCCTGGTGGTGGATGGCGACAGCCTGGACACACGCATCCCCGTGGAAATCGCTTTGCAAACCGGCACTGCGCTGCGCATCCAGTCCAACGGAAGCCGCGATGGTGAACTGGACATCGCCGACTTTGTGCAGCGAGGTCTGCGGGCCCGACTGAGCCTGCAAAGTTTCGTGACCGGGCAGATGGGCGTTGAGCTGGACTTCAGGGCAGACACCCCGCCGGCCTTGCTGGGCGGAGGCCGCAACAAACTGCCTGAAATCCCCACCACCCAAGACAAGCTGGACGCACTGATCGCGCAGGTGCAAGACCTGCCTGTGGCGGACCTGATGGCCAAGCTGCTGCGCACGCTCGACACCCTGGACCAGACCCTGCTGGTGACACAGCGCACGCTGCAAACCAGTGGCCGGGAAATCAATGCCACCGCCGCACAGACGCGCGCCACGCTGGGCACCGTGTCGGAGGTGCTCAAAGATGTGCGGACCCAGACCCAGGCCACGCTGGTGTCGGTGCAGACGCTGGCAGAGGCCTCGACCAAGACAGTGACCCAAGCCCAGCCTGACATCGCCCAAACCCTGCTGCACACGCGCCAAGCGGCCGACGCGGCGCAACTGGCCATGAGCCGCATCGCCGAGCTCAGCGCCCCGGGCGCCCCGATGCGGGCCGACCTGGAAAGCGCCCTGGCCGATTTGTCGCAAACCTCGCGCAGCCTGCGTTCGTTTGCCGATCAGCTTGACCGGCACCCCAGCACCCTGCTCTTTGGAGGCAAGGCCCCATGAATGGCATCAACACGTCGATCCGGTGGGGGCTGCTGCTGGCCGCCACCAGCCTGATTGGTTGCGGCTCTGCCCCGCCAACGCCCACAACCTGGCTGGCATTGCCTGCGGTCACGTCCGCCGCCGACCACAGCGACAGCACCTCGGCCACAACGCCGTGGGTCGTGGTGCAACGGCTGCGCGTGCCGGAGTACCTGCAGACCACCGCCCTGCGCTATCGGGATGGCCTCAACAGCTTTGCCGAATGGCCCCAGGCGCGCTGGGCAGAACGTGTGGAAGTGAACCTGACGCGCCACCTGGCGCAAAGCCTGCAGGCGCTGCAGCCAGACTGGCGCTGGTGCGAAGCGCCTTGCAGCGCCCCCGGCGCGGGCACCGTGCAGGTGAGCTACCAAAGTCTGGAGATTCAACGCGCGGCAGGCGAGGTGGTGGCCGTGGTGCAGTGGCAAATCCAACCGCCAGGGCCCCGCGTGCCTGAGGGTGGAGGGCTGCAAGGCCAATGGCAACACCGTCAAGCCATCGATGGCGACACGCCTGAGGCCCAGGTGGCCGCCCTGGCCCGCATGAACAAGGCCTTGGCCGAGTCCCTGGTCAAGGTGTTGAACGTCAGTCCGCCGCCCGCGTCTCCGCTCACGCCGACATCTGCGCCCACACCTTCTCCAGGCGCTTGAGGCTGACGGGCTGCGGGGTGCGCAGCTCTTGCGCAAACAGGCTGATGCGCAGCTCTTCCAGCAGCCAGCGGAACTCGTCCAGCCGCGCGTCGTGGGTGCCCTTCAGCTCGGCCAGACGGCGGGTGTAGCGCTGGTCCAGCGGCCGCAGCTCGGCCATGCGCTGGTTGTCGCGCGCAGGGTCACCGCGCAGCTTGTCCAGGCGCAGGGTGATGCCCTTCAGGTAGCGTGAGAAGTGCTGCAGTTGAGCATAGGGCGCCTGTGCGATGAAGCGCTTGGGCATCAGGCGCTGCAGTTGAGCGTTCACGTCATCGGCCACATCCTTGGGTGGCTTGGCGTCTTTGAGCTTGCGCGCCGCCGCCGCGTACTCGGTCAGGATGCCCGACGCCAGCCGGGCCACCTCCTGCGCAATCAGGTTCAGGCGCGTGCGCCCCTCCTCCACCCGGGCCTTGAAGCTGGCCGCATCACTGGGCAGGGGGTCGGCCAGGTAGGCGCGGTCCAGCGCCACCTCGATGATCTGGTCGCG
This sequence comes from Aquabacterium sp. A3, assembly GCF_038069945.1. Classification (NCBI taxonomy): domain Bacteria; kingdom Pseudomonadati; phylum Pseudomonadota; class Betaproteobacteria; order Burkholderiales; family Sphaerotilaceae; genus Aquabacterium; species Aquabacterium sp. A3. The sequence goes on from NZ_JBBPEV010000004.1 coordinate 151,764, forward strand.
CAGCTCGTCGGCCGTGCCCAGCGGCATGTAGACCATGGCCATCTTCTGCAGGCCCGGGATGTTCTTTTCCAGGTACTTCAGGGGCTCCTTGATCTGCAGGGCCACCAAGCGGCGCAGACCCGCGCGGTGCTTGGCGGCGGCCACATCGGGCTCGTCGAAGATGTCGATCTCGACGTGCGTGCCCTTGTCGATCAAGGCAGGAAAGCCGATCAGGGTGTGGCCGCCGCGCTGGATCTCCATCAGCTCGGGCAGCTCGCCGAAGGTCCAGTCGGTCAAGGGCGTGCTGGCTGACGCAGCGGGGGGCTGGGTCTTGGTGGCCACCGCGGTGCCGGGCGCTCGTGCAGGCGCGGCTTTGACCGCCTGGACCACCTTGCCCGCATCGGGCTGGGCATCGCCCCCCTGCACCACCTCTTTGGCCTTGAGCGCCGCCAGCGCCTGGAAGGCCCCACGGGCCAGCGAGCCCAGCTCGGCCTTGAGCGCCGGCAGGTTGCGGCCCATGCCCAACTGGCGGCCGTGCTCATCCACCACGCGGTAGTTCATGAACAGGTGTGGCGACAGCATGTCCAGCTTGAAGTCGTTGCGCTTCACGTCCAGCTGGGTCTTGTCGCGCACGGCCTTGAGCAAGGCCTCCATCAGGCTGCCCTGCCCAAATTCGGCCGACTGCACAAAGCCTTCGGCGTAATCGGGCAAGGGCACCAGGCGCGCGCGTGGCTTTTGGTGCAGGCTCTTCACCAGGGCCAGCACCTTGTCTTTGAGCATGCCCGGCACCAGCCACTCGCCGCGCTCTTCGCTGACCTGGTTGAGCGCGTAGATGGGCACCGTCACCGTCACGCCATCGCGGGCATCGCCGGGCTCGTGCAGGTAGGCGGCCGCACAGTCCACACCGCCCAGACGGATGTACTTCGGGAAGGCCGCGCTGGTGATGCCCGCCGCCTCGTGGCGCATCAACTCTTCTTTGCTCAGGTAGAGCAGCTTGGGGTTCTCGCGGCTGGCGTGCTTGTACCAACGCTCGAAGGTGGCGCCGCTCATGACATCGGGCGGCACCTGCGCGTCGTAGAAGGCGTGGATCAGCTCGTCGTCCACCAGCACGTCTTGCCGGCGGGATTTGTGCTCCAGCTGCTCCACCTGGGCGATCAGCTTGCGGTTGTGCGCCAGGAAGGGCAGACGGGTCTCCCACTCCTGCCCCACCAGGGCCTCGCGGATGAAGACCTCGCGGGCCTCGCGGGCGTTGACCAGGCCGAAGTTGACGCGCTTGTTGTTGTAGACGACCAGGCCATACAACGTCGCACGCTCCAGGGCAACCACCTCGGCGGCCTTCTTTTCCCAGTGCGGCTCCAGCAGCTGCTTTTTGAGCAGGTGCTGCCCCATGAACACCAGCCACTGCGGGTCGATGTTGGCCACGCCACGACCATACAGCTTGGTGGTTTCGACCAGCTCGGCCGCCAGGATCCAGCGCCCGGGCTTCTTGCTCAGGTTGGCGCCCGGGTGCTTCCAGAACTTGATGCCCCGTGCGCCCAGGTACCACTCTTCGTCATCGCTCTTGCAACCCACGTTGCCCAGCAGGCCCGACAGCAGCGACAGGTGCACCTGCTCGTAGGTGGCGGGCGAGCCGTTCAAGCGCCAGTTGTGCTCGGCCACGACGGTGTGCAGTTGCGTGTGCACGTCCTTCCACTCGCGCACGCGGCGCGGGTTGATGAAGTTCTCGCGCAGCAGGGCTTCGTACTTGCGGTGGCTGAGCTTGTGTTTCTCGGGGGCGCCAGGCTCATGGTGCCCATGCCCACCACGCGATTCATCCAGCCACTTCCACAGCTTGAGCGTGCCCATGAACTCCGACTTCTCGTCGTCGAATTGCTTGTGCTTGGTGTCGGCCTGCTGTTGCTGATCGATGGGCCGGTCGCGCACGTCCTGCACGCTCAAGCTCGCGGCGATCACCAGCACCTCGGCCAGGGCCTGACGGTCTTTGGCCTCCAGGATCATGCGGCCCACGCGCGGGTCCAGCGGCAGGCGCGCCAGCTCGGTGCCCAGCTTGGTGATCTGATTGTCGTCATCCACCGCGCCCAGCTCATTGAGCAGCTGGTAGCCGTCGGCAATCGCCTTGCGCAGCGGCGGCTCGATGAAGGGAAAGTCCTCCACATGTCCCAGGTGCAGCGACTTCATCCGCAGGATCACCCCCGCCAGCGACGAGCGCAGGATCTCGGGGTCGGTGAAGCGCGGGCGCGCGTTGAAGTCCTTCTCGTCGTACAGGCGGATGCAGATGCCGTTGGCCACCCGGCCGCAGCGGCCCGCGCGCTGGTTGGCCGCCGCCTGGCTGATGGGCTCGACCTGCAGTTGCTCGACCTTGTTGCGGAACGAGTAGCGCTTGACGCGCGCGCTGCCGCTGTCGATCACGTAGCGGATACCCGGCACCGTCAGCGAGGTTTCGGCCACGTTGGTGGCCAGCACGATGCGCCGGCCGTTGCCGGTCTGGAAGACGCGGTCTTGCTCTTGCTGGCTCAGGCGCGCGAACAGCGGCAGCACCTCGGCCACGATGCGGCCGTGGGCCAGGTGCTTGCGCAGGTGGTCGGCGGCTTCGCGGATCTCGCGCTCACCAGGCAAAAAGACGAGGATGTCGCCCGACCCCTCGCGCCACAGTTCGTCCACCCCATCGGCGATGGCTTCGTTCAGGCCGTACTCGCGGCTTTCTTCAAACGGCCGGTAGCGCTGCTCGACGGGAAAAAGGCGCCCCGACACCAGGATGATCGGCGCCGGCCCCTTGGCGGATTCGAAGTGCTTGGCAAAACGCTCGGCGTCGATGGTGGCCGAGGTGACGATGACCTTCAGATCCGGCCGGCGCGGCAGCAACTGCCGCAGGTAGCCCAGCAGGAAGTCGATGTTCAGGCTGCGCTCGTGGGCCTCGTCGATGATGATGGTGTCGTAGGCCTTGAGGTCCGGATCACCCTGGGTTTCGGCCAGCAAGATGCCGTCGGTCATCAGCTTGACCGATGAGCCGGGCTGCAGCCGGTCCTGGAAGCGCACCTTGTAGCCCACCACCTCGCCCAAAGGGGTATTGAGCTCTTCGGCAATGCGCTTGGCCACACTGGAGGCCGCAATGCGGCGAGGCTGCGTGTGGCCAATCAGCTTCGGGCGTTTGCCATGCTCGCGCGGCTGCCCCCAACCGCCCCGCCCCAGCGACAGCGCAATCTTGGGCAACTGCGTCGTCTTGCCCGAGCCCGTCTCGCCACACACGATGATGACCTGGTGCTCGCGCAGGGCGACTTCGATCTCGTGGCGTTTGCCAGAGACAGGCAAGGATTCGGGAAAGGTGATGGCTGGCAACACGGGAAACAACGGGGGGCCGAATGAGCGAAAAGTGCCGCATTATCCGGCGCTGTGTTCTTCAAAGCGGAATTTCACCATGCGATTTGATGACTACGTGCGCCACGATGCGGTCGGTCTGGCTCAGCTGGTACGGCAAGGTGAGGTGCATCCGGACGAGTTGCTCACGGCGGCGCTCAGCCGTGCTGATGAATGCCAATCGCTGAACGCGATCGTGCGCCGAATGGACGACATGGCGCGTGCGGCTGCGCAGGTCCCGCCGCCGTCTGATGCTCCGTTTGCCGGCGTGCCATTTCTGGCCAAGGACTTGTTTCAAGACATCGGCGGCCTGCCCTCTTCTTGTGGCAACCAGGCCCTGCGCCAGGTGCCGGCGGCCGAAGACAGCGACGTCGTCAAACGCTGGAAGCGCGCTGGCCTGGTGATTTTTGGCAAAACCAACACACCTGAGTTCGGCGCACGCAACGTGACCGAGCCCCAAGCCTGGGGGCCGGCGCGCAACCCGTGGGATCCGAGCCGCACCCCTGGCGGATCGTCTGGGGGATCGGCCGCCGCCGTGGCCGCCGGCATCGTGCCCATGGCGGGTGCCAACGACGGCGGGGGGTCCATCCGCATCCCGGCGTCGGCCTGCGGCCTGTTCGGCCTCAAGCCTGGACGGGGGCGCATCTCCATGGGCCCCCTGATGGCCGAAGGCCTCAACGGCATCGCCGTGCAGGGCATCGTCTCGCGCAGCGTGCGCGACAGCGCCACCATGATGGACGTGCTGCAAGGCCCTGAGCCTCACGCCCCCTACTTCATGCCGGCGCCCACCACACCCTATGCCGAGCAGATTCACACCCCACCGGGGCCGCTGCGAATCGGATTCACCACGGCATCGCCCATCGGCACGCCCGTGGATGCCGAGGCGGTGCGCGCGGTGGAGCACGCGGCCCGCCTGCTGACGCAACTCGGACACCATGTGGAAGAAGTTGCCAGCCCGGTCAATGGTGTGCAACTGGCAGAGGACTTTCTGCTGGCCTGGTTCTGTGCGCAAGCCTTGATCATCGACACCGTCAAGGCCCAGACCGGCGCCAGCGACGACCAGTTCGAGCCCGACAGCCTGTTGATGGCCGCCGTGGGGCGCAGCATCTCGGCGGTGGAACTGCTGGCCTGCGAGGCACGCTGGAACACGCACATCCACGACGTGGCGCGTTTTCATGCGCACCACGACCTCTGGCTGACCCCCACCGTGGCCGCGCCCCCCGTGACCATCGGCTCGATGGACACCCCCTGGCTCCTGGCGCAACTGAGCGATGTGGCCAGGCGAATGGGCCTGGCCGGCGTGATGCGCCACACCAGCAGCTTCAAAAACACCGTGCTGCAAAACCTGGGGTGGACGCCCTACACCCAACTGGCCAACCTGACAGGGAGACCGGCCATGTCGGTACCGCTGTACTGGACATCACAGAACCTGCCGCTGGGCGTGCAGTTCGTGGCGCCACTGGATGGCGAAGGGCTGCTGCTGCGGCTGGCCGCCCAACTGGAACAGGCTCAACCCTGGTTTGAGCGTCGCCCGGCGCTGCACACGGGGTCGTGATCCCGTAACATCACGGCTGAGAACTGTCTGGCCGGTGCAGAGGTTGCGCCGGCTTTTTTGCATTGTCTTGTCTGCAGCCTGCATGGACCTGGTCTTTCCCCATCTCTTCGTGCCCTGGTTTCGCTCGGTGGCGCCCCACATCCACGCTCACCGTGGCAAAACCTTCGTCGTGGGCCTGACCGGCGAGCTGGTGGCCGCCGGCAAGCTGGCGGCCTTCGTGCAAGACCTGGCGCTGATGCATGCCATGGGCATCCGCATCGTGCTGGCCCATGGCTTTCGGCCCCAACTGGAAGAACAGCTGCGCGCCAAAGGCCACAGCTCGAAGTTCAGTCACGGCATGCGCATCACCGATGAGCTGGCCCTGGACTGCGCACAAGAGGCTGCCGGGCAACTGCGCTATGAAATCGAGGCTGCCTTTTCTCAAGGGTTGCCCAACACGCCCATGGCCGGCGCCTCGATCAGCGTGATCTCGGGCAATTTCGTCACGGCACGTCCGGTGGGCATCGTGGATGGCGTGGACTTCATGCACACGGGCCTGGTGCGCAAAATCGACGCCATGGCGGTGCGCCGGGCCCTGGACACCGGTGCGCTGGTGATGCTCTCGCCATTCGGCTTTTCGCACACTGGCGAGGCCTTCAACCTCAGCATGGAAGACGTGGCCACCAGCGCCGCGATCGCCCTGAAGGCCGACAAGCTGGTGTTCGTGACGGAAGTGCGCGGCATCCTGCAAAGCATCGTGGCCGAGCCACTGCGCGCGGTGGAACTGGAGGCGCGGCAGCACGACCCTGATGAAGAAATCGACCAGGAACTGGCCCTGGCCGACGCCAAGCGCCTGCTGGGCGCCCTGCCCAACCCCACCGAGCCCACCGACACCGCCTACTACCTGCAGCACGCGGTCAAGGCCAGCGAGGGCGGCGTGGAGCGCGTGCACATCATCCCCTTCAAGGTGGATGGGGCCCTGTTGATGGAGGTGTTCACCCACGACGGGGTGGGCACCATGATCGTCGACGAGAAACTGGAAAGCCTGCGCGAGGCCACCCCGGACGATGTGGGCGGCATCCTGCAACTGATTGAGCCCTTCGAACAAGACGGCACCCTGGTCAAACGCAGCCGCACCGAGATTGAACGTGACATTGCCCAGTACACGGTGATCGAGCACGATGGCGTGATCTTTGGCTGCGCGGCCCTGCACGCCTACCCAGAGGCCGGCACGGCCGAGATGGCCGCCCTGACGATCTCACCGGCGGTGCAGGGCCAGGGCGACGGCGAGCGCATCCTCAAGCGCATCGAGCAACGCGCTCGGGCAATGGGCCTGTCCACACTGTTTGTATTGACCACGCGTACCATGCACTGGTTCATCAAACGGGGGTTCGCCCCGGTGGACCCGGGCTGGTTGCCCGAGGCCCGAAAACGTCATTACAAATGGGACCGGCGATCACAAGTGCTGGTCAAACCCTTGAAATAACCGAGACCTGGACACACCATGGCACGCACCATTCATTGCAAGCACCTCAACAAAGAAGCCGAGGGCATGGACTTCCCGCCGTACCCGGGCGAGTTGGGCAAGCGCATCTACAACGAGATCAGCAAGGAAGCCTGGCAACTGTGGATGAAGCACCAGACCATGCTGGTGAATGAAAACCGCCTGAACCTGGCCGACTCGCGCGCGCGCCAGTACCTGGCCCGCCAGATGGAGCAGTTCTTCTTTGGCGACGGGGCCGAGCAGGTGCAGGGCTACGTGCCCCCGTCGGCCTGATCAGGCCTGAGCACGAGCCTGTCAGGCGGGCATCAGGAAGTCGCGGCTGATGCCATAGCCCAGGTCACTGACGCGGTCCAGGAACTGCGTCAGGTAGGCGTGCAGCCCGGTGGCCACGATTTCGTCGATGCGACCAAACTGCAAATCGGCGCGCAGGCGGCCTGCGCGGCGCAGGGTGTCGTCGCTGTGGTCATTGGCCACGGCCTCGAGGTTGGAGACCACCTCGTTGACGCAGGCCAGCAGTGAGCGCGGCATGTCGGGGCGCAAGATCAGCAACTCGGCCACCTTTTCGGGGCGGATCACGTTGCGGTAGACCTTGCGGTACACCTCGAAGGCCGAGACCGAGCGCAGCACGGCCGACCAGTGGTAAAAATCCACCTCTTTGGCCTCGTTGCCGATGCCGGTGCCGAAGTACTCGGTGTTGCGGGCATGGAACTTCACATCCAGCAGGCGCGCCGTGTTGTCGGCCCGCTCCAGGAAGGTGCCAATGCGCTGGAAGTGGAAAGACTCGTCTTGCAGCATGGTGCCCAGCGTGACACCACGCGACAGGTGCGAGCGAAACTTCACCCACTCGAACACATCGGCCGGGTCCCGCGCCATGGCGCCTGATTTGATCAGGCGATGGAACTCGAGCCAGGTCTGGTTCATGGTTTCCCAGACTTCGGTGGTCAGGGCGCCACGCACCGCACGGGCGTTTTCTCGGGCGGCACGCAGGCAGTTGACGATGCTGGACGGGTTGCCCGGGTCGACCACCATGAACTCCATGACCTCACGGGCATTGATGGAGTCGTGCTTTTTGAGGTATTCGGCCGTCAGCTCGCTGATGCCCAGCAAGCCACGCCAGCCGGCCTGCGCCGCCTCGCTGGATTGCGGCAGCAAGGACGTCTGGTAATTCACGTCCAGCAGGCGCGCGGTGTTTTCGGCGCGCTCCATGTAGCGGGCCATCCAGAACAAATGGTCGGCGGTGCGCGAGAGCATGGGTTTGGTCTCCAGATGGGCGGCACGGCGGCGAGCGCGGCCCGGTGTGTGTGTCAGCAGGTGCCGGGGCAGATGGTGTTCGATGCGTTCATTGAGCATGTGGCCTCCCCTTTGATGGCGATGGTGTTCAGCTTTCCAGCACCCAGGTGTCCTTGGTGCCCCCGCCTTGCGAGCTGTTGACCACCAGGGAGCCCTCCTTGAGCGCCACACGGGTCAGCCCCCCCGGCACCATGCGCACTTCCTTGCTGCTCGACAGCACAAAGGGGCGCAAATCAATGTGGCGCGGCGCGATGCCGCTGTCCACGAAGGTGGGACAGGTGGACAGCGACAGCGTCGGCTGAGCGATGTAGTTGCTCGGGTTGGCCAGCAGCACCTTGCGGAAGGTCTCGACCTCGGCCTTGGTGGCCGCAGGCCCCACCAGCATGCCGTAGCCGCCCGCGCCGTGCACTTCCTTGACCACCAGCTCGGACAGGTTGTCCAGGGTGTACTTGAGGTCGTCGGCTTCGCGGCAGATGTAGGTGGGCACGTTCTGCAGAATGGGTTTTTCGCCCAGGTAGAACTCGATCATGCGCGGCACGTACGGATAGATGGACTTGTCATCGGCAATGCCGGTGCCAAACGCGTTGGCCAGCGTGACGTTGCCCGCACGGTAAGCACGCAGCAGGCCGGCCACGCCCAGGGTCGAGTCCTTGCGGAAGACCTCCGGGTCCATGAAATCGTCGTCCACGCGGCGATAGATCACGTCCACACGCTGCGGTCCGCGCGTGGTGCGCATGTAGACGAAGTCGTCCTTGACGAAGAGGTCTTGCCCCTCCACCAGTTCGATGCCCATTTGCTGGGCCAGGAAGGCGTGCTCGAAATAGGCTGAGTTGTACATGCCCGGGGTGAGCACGACCGCGACCGGGTCGTTGACCCCTGCGGGTGACATGGCGTGCAGGGTGTCCAGCAGCAAGTCAGGATAGTGCGCGACAGGCGCCACCCGGTGCTCCGAGAACAGCTCCGGGAAGAGGCGCATGCTCATCTTGCGGTTCTCGAGCATGTAGCTCACGCCGCTGGGCACGCGCAGATTGTCTTCCAGCACGTAGTAGGTGCCACTGCCATCGGGGTTGCAGGCCCGCACGATGTCGATGCCCGAGATGATGGAGTAGATGCCACCAGGCACATTCAGGCCCATCATCTCCTTGCGGAACTGGGCGTTGTGCAGCACGGGCTCTGACGGGATCACGCCCGCCTTGAGAATTTCCTGGTCGTGGTAGACGTCTTCCAGGAACCGGTTCAACGCGGTCACCCGCTGCTTGAGGCCCTTTTCCATCTCGCGCCATTCGGCCGCCGGGATGATGCGGGGAATCAGGTCGAAAGGAATGAGGCGCTCGGTGCCCGAACCATCCTCGTCCTTGTCGCCATACACCGCGAACGTGATGCCCACCCGCCGAAAGATCATCTCGGCTTCTTCACGCCGAGAGCGCATCTGATCGGTGGGCTGTCGGTTCAGCCAGCGATCGTAGGTTTTGTAGTGGTCGCGCACCTCGGTGCCGCCAGCGTGCATCTCGTCGAAAAATCGCATCGATGGTCCCCGTGAAGGGTGTGGTTGCTGCGTTTACTCAGCAGATGCATGGACTGTGCCAGCTTTGTCCCGGGCATCGGCCGTTGGGCACAGATTTCGGGCACATCCAGCACAGCTTGCCACATGAAGGCACATGATCGCACCAAGATGGCGCCTTAGCCCCCAGATTGGGCGGATTCGTCCAGCAGGCGGGTGGTCACGCGCACCACCAAGGTGTGCTCACCGCCACCTCGGATCACGCCCCGCAGGGGGGTGACGTCGCCAAAGTCACGCCCTTGCGCCACCCTGACATGGTGCAAGGCTGGCACACAGTTGTTGGTGGGGTCCAGATCCAGCCAGTCGTCCTGCCCGTCCGGGCTCAAACCAGGCACCCACAGGCTCAGCCAGGCGTGCGAGGCGTCCGCACCCACCAGGGGCGCCTGCCCCGGCGGCGGGCGGGTGAGCAAATAGCCACTGACATACCGCGCAGCCAGGCCGCATGAGCGCAGGCAGGCGATCATGAGGTGGGCAAAATCCTGGCAGACGCCTTTGCGCTGACGCAGCACTTCGATGACGGGCGTGGAAATGTCGGTGGACGCCGGGGCGTACTCGAAGTCGGTGTGGATGCGCCGCATCAGGTCGATGGCCGCCTCGGCGACGGGGCGATCCGGACGCAAGGAGACCTCGGCGTAGCGCTTGAGGTCGGCATGCAGTGGCACGAACGGTGAGGCAAACAGGAACTCGCTGGCTGGCTCGAAGGGGGCCTTGGCACGGTAGGTGAGGTGGTCGCGCAAGGCGGCACAGCTCAGGCTTTGAGTGGGGTCCAGTGAGGCATGGCGACGGCGCACCAGCACCTGGCTGCGCGCCACCACCCGCAGTTCGTGGTGCGGCGCATTGAGTGCGAAATAGGCGCGGCTGTTGCCATGTGCATCGCGGCGCACGCTGTGCTGTGCCGGCGCGGGGCGCACGTCCATCTCGAACTGCAACAGGGTCTGGCCCTGGTCGGTGAGCGGCCGCAGGCAGGCGATGTGCTGGGCGTGGTCCACCGCCGAGGCGTAGTCGTACAGGGTTTCGTGCTCGACCGACAACCGGGCCCAATCCTGCGACCAGTCAGGGTCTCGGGCGGCGGTGATCGCTTCGTGCAGCAGCGATGGGGACTCGATCGGTGTGCTCATGCACTCACCATCGCATCTTCAGGCTCGGCGTGGGCGAAGTACAGCCGCCCCACCTCGTCAGACAGGCGCCAACTGGCGTCCAGCAGCCGGTTGAGGAGGTTGAGCACCGCCTCATGCCCGTGCTCGGGATCACAGAGCTCTTGCAACGTGGCGCCCACGCCCTGGTGCGGCAGCAGGGCCAGCAGGTCGGTGGTGCCGCTGCCACGGTCGGGCAACTTGCCCAACTCGGTGCGCAAACGGCGCAGCACGCAGGCCAGAGACCGGGGGTTGGCCTCGTCCATGACCAGCAGGGCCAGCAAGGGCCCCTGCTCCAGCCGCCGCTGAAAGCGGGCGCGGAAGGTGATGGCGCTGTCAAAGAGGTCCAGCAAGAGATCGCCTCCTTGCGGGTGCGCCAGCGCATCGGCGCTCCAGAACGATTTGAGCATGCTGACGTGCCCGGACAGGCGCTCGATCAGGCGCCCCACCGACAACAGGCGCCAGCCGGCATCTCGCGTCATGCGGTCGGTCTGGGCGCCGGTGGCAGCCGCCAGTTGCACCGCCAGGTGATCCAGGGCCGCCTGCGCGCGTTCGGCTTGTGCGTCCAGGCTCAAGGCGTCTACCGAGTCGTCAGGAGGGCGCAAGGCCGACTCAAAGTCTCGCGACATCTGCCTGAGCAGGCGCGCATGGGCGGGCGAGAGTCGGTCACGCAGGGCTTGCGCCGTGCGCTCGATGGCCACCAGGTTGTAGCCCAGGCTGCAGGCTCCCTGAGAGGCGCGCCCGTCGCCCAGGGCTTCCAGCATGGCCCGCTCGAACACGCGCGGCGATTTCACCAGCGAGGGCACCGCCGGCGGCACCAGGCCATTGAACTCGGCCAGTTGAGAGACGGCGTGCAGGGGGGCCGGCACCAGATCGTCGTCACTGGCGCGCAAATCCAGGAGGGACTGCACCAGGCGCAACTGCAGCTCGGCACGCTCGGTGTAACGCCCCATCCAGAACAGGTTTTCGCCCGTGCGGCTGGCCACCGGCCGTTGCCGCTGCACCAGTTCGTCCAGGCGCACCGCGGAGGGCAGCATCGAGAAGGTGTCCACCGGGCCTTGGGTCAGCACCCAGGTGTCCAGGCTGGAGCCGCCCAGTTGCATGGACACCGGGCCGGCATCTCGGGTGGCGATCCGGGTCATGCCACCGGGCAGCACATGCCACTGTCCCCGCCCGTCGGCCAGGGCATACACGCGCAACGAGGCGCTGCGCAACCGCACCATGCCAGCGTCCCACACGGGCGTCTGGGCATAGGGCTGGAAGCGCTGCAGGGTGTAGTCGGCCGGACGCCGGTCAATGCGATCTCGCCAGGCGGCCAGCGCCGGGGCCGTGAGCGTGCGCGCCACCACCGTGTCGAAATCCAGGCGCTGGGTGTGGCTGCCAAACCCGGGCGTGCCCATGTGCGGAAAGCTCGGGCGGATGACGTGCTCTGCCAGCTCGGGGCGCACGGCATCCCACACAGCGCCTTCGCCACACCACCAGGTGGGCAGCGAGGGCAAGGCCAGCTCTTCACCAAGCAAGTGCCTGGACAGGGCGGGCAGAAATCCGTGCACGGCTGGCGACTCCAGAAAGCCGGTACCCAGGGCATTGGCCAGCACGACATGGCCGGCACGCACGGCCTGCATCAACCCCGGCACGCCCAGGGTGGAATCGGAGCGCAACTCCAGCGGATCACAGAAGTCGTCATCCAGGCGACGCAAGAGCCCATGGATGGGCTCCAGGCCCTGCACGGTCTTGATGAAGACACGCTCGTCACGCACGACCAGGTCGCCCCCTTCGACGAGGGGCAGTCCGAGGTAACGGGCCAGGTAGGCATGCTCGAAATAGGTTTCGTTGTAAGGGCCTGGCGTGAGCAAGGCCAGGCGGGGGGTGTCGCCTCCTGCACAGGGGCTTGCCAGCTCTGACACGGTTTCAACCATGCGCCGATAGCTGCTGGCCAGGTGCTGCACACTCATCTGCCGATAGGCCTCTGGAAACAGGCGCGAGACGATGAGCCGGTTCTGCATCACATAACCCAGCCCCGATGGGGCCTGGGTGCGTTGAGACACCACCCACCAGGCACCATCGGGCCCACGGACGAGGTCAAAGGCCATGACATGCAGGTAGATGTCTCCCAGGGGACGCACACCCTGCAGGCCCCGCAGGTAACCCGGATGACCCAGCACCAGGGCCGCCGGCAGCATGGCTTTCTTCAGCAGGTGCTGATCGCCATAGGCGTCCAGCAGGATCTGGTTGAGCAGGCGGGCGCGCTGGGCCACGCCACGCTCAAGCTGGCGCCATTCGTCGGCAGCGACGATGCGCGGCAAGACCTCCAGCGACCAGGGGCGGGCCATGCCCTGCTCGCCACCGTAAACGTTGTAGGTGACGCCATCTTCGCGAATCTGGCGTGCCAGGATTTCGCGGCGACGCTCCAGGTCGTCCAACGGCGCGCCCAGGTGGGATGCGAAGTCGGCCCAGGCCGGCTTGATCGCCCCTTCGTCGTCGCGCAGTTCGTCGTGGTGGCCCGCATCGGCTGAGCGAGCCCGGCGCAGCAGATCCTGGGCCACCAGGGACGGTGACACCGGATCGTCAAACAGCTGCAGGGACGAGGACATGGGGTGGGAGCAATCGCTTCATGGTCAGGCCGTCACTCACGGGCATCACGCGGTTTTGGCCCGACGCAGGTCGAGTGTAAGCGGATGCTCGATGCCGGGCATCAAGGGTTTGACCACCATCTTGCCCGGCGTGTGCCCCATGCGGAAGAAACGCGCCAGGCGACGGCTTTCGGCCTCGTACGCATTGATGGGGAACGTGTCGTAATTGCGGCCACCCGGGTGCGCCACGTGGTATTGGCACCCGCCCAGCGAACGCTGCAACCAGCTGTCGACCACATCGAAGGTGAGCGGTGCATCGACCCCGATGGTGGGGTGCAGGCACGAAGGCGGCTGCCAGGCACGGTAGCGCACGCCGGCCACGTACTCGCCCACGCGCCCGGTGGGGTGCAAGGGCAGCACATGGCCATTGACGGTGACAACGTGTCGGTTGCCGTTCAGGCCGGTCACGCGCACCTCCATGCGCTCCATGGACGAATCCACATAGCGCACGGTGCCGCCAGGGGCCCCCTCTTCGCCCATCACATGCCAGGGCTCCAGGGCCGTGCGCAAGGTCAGCCGCAGACCGCCTGCGGCCACATCCCCCACGAACGGGAACCGGAACTCGAAGTGCGGCGCAAACCACTCAGGCAGGAAGTCGTAGCCGGCCTGGTTGAGCTCGGCCAGCACATCGGCAAAATCCTGCTCCACGAAGGTGGGCAGCAAGAAGCGATCGTGCAGGCCCGTGCCCCAGCGGGTCAGGCGTTGGGCGCCATGGCCGGTGTAAGGCTCTTTCCAGAACCAGGCCAGCAAGGCGCGCAGCAGCAGTTGCTGCACCAGGCTCATCTTCGAGTGCGGGGGCATCTCGAAGGCGCGCAGCTCCAGCAGGCCCAGGCGGCCGGTGGGACCGTCGGGCGAGTACAGCTTGTCGATGCAGAACTCGCTGCGATGGGTGTTGCCGGTGGCGTCGATCAGCAGGTTGCGCAGCGTGCGGTCGATCATCCAGGGCGGGCATTGGCCCCAGATGGCCAGCTGGCGCTCGATCTCTTGCAGGCCCAGCTCGACCTCGTAGACCTGGTCGGTGCGGGCCTCGTCCACCCGCGGCGCCTGGCTGGTGGGCCCGATGAACAGCCCCGAGAACAGATACGACAGGGACGGGTGGTTGTGCCAGAAGGTCAGCAGTGACGACAGCAGATCCGGGCGACGCAGGAAGGGGCTGTCGGCCGGGGTGGCGCCGCCCAGCACGAAGTGGTTGCCCCCGCCGGTGCCGGTGTGGCGGCCATCGACCATGAACTTCTCGGTGGACAAGCGGGTTTCATGTGCGGCCTGGTACAGGAACTCGGTGTGGTCCACCAGCTCGTCCCAGTCATGTGCAGGGTGGATGTTGACTTCGATGACGCCTGGGTCGGGGGTGACCTGCAGCACCTTCAGGCGCGAATCGCGCGGTGGCGGGTAGCCCTCCAGCACGATGTGCATGCCCAGATCGGCCGCCGTGGCCTCCACGGCGGCCACCAGGTCCAGGTAGTCGTCCAGGCTGGCCAGCGGTGGCATGAACACGTACATCACACCACCGCCCTGCCCTTCGGTCTCGACCCTGGGGCCGCTGGCGCGGTCGGGGTTGCGCACTTCCACGCACAGGGCGGTGCGGGTGATCCAGTGGGCCGACTCGAAGCGGCTGGGCACGCGGCTGGGGTCCACCGAGGCAGTGGGCGCCCCCGGCCCACGGGCCGCACGAGGATTGGCCGGCAGTTGCCCCCATTCCCCATTGAGCCCAGCGCCAGCGGCACCAGCGACGCCCAGGTTTTGCACACCCACGACCCCACCTTCGGCCACACCGCCCCCTACCTGGTGCGCGCCGTACTGGGCGCGCAGCACCGCCGCGTCGGCCAGCGCATCCTTGGGCGCGAAGGGGTCGTGCTCGTGCAGGAAGGGGTATTGAGACGCGGTCACCCAGGGCAGAGAATCCAGCGGCAACCGGTAGCCCATGGGGGAGTCGCCCGGGATCAGGTACATGCGTTCGTCACGAAAGAACCACGGGCCCGTGATCCAGCGCGGGCCGCTCAGGCCCAGGGCCTGCTCGCGCTTGAGCGGCAAGGCGTAGCCCACCCGATGGTCCAGCCCTTGATCAAACACCCGACGCAATCGCACGCGCTCCAGCTCGTCATCCAGACGCGAGTCCATCGGATCCACATTCACGGGCAGGCGACGTTCGCGCCACAGGTAGTACCAGGTGTCTTCATAACCGGTTTGCACGTGGGCGCTGCCCACCCCCAGCTTGGTGGCCAGCGTGTCGATGAACAGCTTGGCGTCGTCGGTGGTGTAGTGCACGCTGTTGCGCTCGTCGGCGAACAGCGAGGGGTCGTGCCAGCAGGGCTGGCCATCGGTGCGCCAGAAAATCGACAGCGCCCAGCGTGGCAATTGCTCGCCTGGGTACCATTTGCCTTGCCCAAAGTGCAGAAAGCCGCCCTCGCCGTAGCGGGCACGCAGTTTGTGCACCAAGGTGGTGGCCAGGCCACGCTTGGTGGGGCCCAGGGCGTCGGTGTTCCACTCGGCGCCGTCGCGGTCGTCCACCGACACGAAGGTGGGCTCGCCCCCCATGGTCAGGCGCACATCACCTTGCACCAGTTGCGCATCAACCTCTCGGCCCAGGGCGTCGATGGCCTGCCACTGCTCGTCGGTGTAGGGCTTGGTCACGCGCGGGCTTTCGTAGATGCGCGTGATGGCCATGTGGTGATCAAACTCGCACTCGCACTCGTCCACCGCACCCGTCACCGGGGCCGCCCCCGTGGGGTCAGGGGTACAAGCCACGGGAATGTGGCCCTCGCCGGCCAGCAGGCCGGAGGTGGGGTCCAGCCCGATCCAGCCTGCACCGGGCAGGAACACCTCGCACCAGGCGTGCAGGTCGGTGAAATCGACCTCGGTGCCCGACGGGCCGTCCAGCGAGGCCACATCGGCCTTGAGCTGGATGAGGTAGCCCGACACAAACCGGGCTGCCAGGCCCATGTGACGCAGGGCCTGCACCAGCAACCAGCCCGTATCCCGGCATGAACCGGACTTCAGCGTGAGCGTTTGCTCGGGCGTCTGCACGCCAGGCTCCATGCGGATGGTGTAGCTGATGTCGCGTTGCAGCCGCTGGTTGAGGGCCACCAGGAAGTCGATGGTGCGCACCTCGGTGCGGTCAATGCTGTCCACAAAGGCCTTGAACGCCGGGGTCAGCTCGGCCTTGGCCAGGTAGGGCTGCAGATCGTGTAGCGAGGCCTCGTCGTACTGGAAGGGATAGTTCTCGGCGTGCGGCTCAAGAAAAAAGTCAAAGGGGTTGTAGACGGCCATCTCGGCCACCAGATCGACCGTGATCTTGAACTCGGTCGTCTGCTCTGGAAACACCAGGCGGGCCAGGTGGTTGGAAAACGGGTCTTGCTGCCAATTGATGAAGTGCACCACCGGGTCGACACGCATCGAGTACGACAGGATGCGCGTGCGGCAATGCGGCGCGGGACGAAGTCGGATCACCTGGGGCGACAGGTTGACCGGACGGTCGTAACGGTAATGGGTGACGTGGTTGAGGGCAACGTGAATGGACACTCGGATCTCCGCTGAGGTGGGCCCGGGGCTGGCTCGGACACTGACAGGAGCACGAGCAAGTTATGGGCCAAGTTGGTGCACAACGAGGGTCATCGTGCCTGCGCCATGTGACACGGCCACCATCGCGGTGGCGACGCCACCAAACGGGGTCTCACCTCGTCAGCAATTCAGGCGCCACCGCCGCCATGGTCTGGGTGCCCGCCACGATCATGCGCACCATCAAGACCACCTGCTCCGTGAACTCGGCATGCTGCTGAGCCGGCAGGTTCATGGCCGTGGCGCCCATGGTGAACACCAGGCGGGTGATGGCCTTGGCGGTGAGGGCCGGCTCGTACAGCCCGGTCTGATGGGCCTGGGCCAGCCTGATCAGGTCTTGCCGAAGCTCGTCTTCGAAATACGACAGCTGACGGTCCACCGCCTGCTTGAAGGCATCCGAGCCTACCAAGCCCTCTCGCAACAGGATGTGCAGCAGCTTGTCATCGCTGCGCAGTTGATCCATGAAGGCCTCGACCGAGGCACGCACCACGCTGCGCTCCACGGTGGCCCGCTGACGTGCCTCACCGATGATGCGCCGAAGTGACTGCCCCGCCCGATCGATCAGGGCCACGGCCAGTTCGTCCATGTCTCTGAACTGGCGGTAAAAACTGTTGGGGGCGATGCCCGCCTCGCGGGCCACCTCACGCAGGCTGAGGGTGGACACACTGCGGTGGGGCCCCAGCAAGGTCAGCGCCGCGGCAATGATGTCTTCTCGCGAGATCACCGCCTTGCGACCAGGCGAGGCGGCGCCAGCCGCGCGATGCGACGCATCGGTGCGCTGTGCGTGAAGATCGTGGGGTGAGGTGTGCATGACATCGAAACCCGCAGTGGTGAACAGGCCGTTGCCGGCTGGCCTCTGTCAGGTCAGGGCACATCATAACGCGCCCACATTAATGCACAAGTGTATAGACAATTGTGTTGATGTGCGTATACTGATCGCATGTCGTCGAACCTCTCCACCTCCTCTGCGCCGCTTTTGAAGCGCTGGCTTGAGCCCATGGTCGATCCGTCGGTGTTCGATTTCTGGGCCAGCCACGTCAACCCGACCTGGTCGTGGTCGCGCCCGCTGGCGCGCATCGTCTCGCGCCGCATCGAGGCGCTGGACACCGTGACCTTGGTGCTCAGGCCCAATCGGCACGTGGGCACCTACCTGCCTGGTCAACACGTGAATGTGTCGGCCGAAGTGCGTGGCCGCAAGGTCACGCGCAGCTACAGCCTGACCAGCCTGCCCTCTCAAGACACGATCAGCATCACCGTCAAACGGGTGGAGGGTGGTGCGCTGAGCACCCACCTCGTGCAACACGCCCAGGTGGGCGAGGTGCTGGAGATCGGCCCGGCTTTTGGGGACATGACCTTGCCCGCCCAGCCCAGCGGCCGCTGGTTGTTCCTGGCCGCTGGCAGTGGCATCACCCCCCTGATGGGGCTGACCCGGGCCCTGGCAGCCCGGCACATGCCAGTGGAGCTGACCCTGATCTACTGGGCCAAAACACGGGCCGAGCTCTGCTTTGTGCGCGAGTTGCAGGCCCTGGAGGCCCGCGAGCCACGCTTTCGTTTTGTGCCTGTGCTGACCCACGAGCCCGAGGTGCTGGCCCATGAACACCGGGGCCTCATCAATCAGATGCAACTGGACCATCTGGTGCCCGCATGGCCCGAACACCAGGTCTACGCCTGCGGCCCCGGCGGCTTCGTGGAGGCCGCCCGCCAGTGGGTTCAGCCGCGGGCCCTGCGCTTCATGGCCGAGGGCTTCACACCCACCGCACCGGTGTCGGCGTCCACCTCTGCACTGCCCGACACCGACGCCCGCACGGTGCACGTGCACCTGGCACGCACGGGCCGCACCCTGGCCGTCAGCACCGGCACCAGCTTGCTGGAGGCGCTGGAGGCCCAGGGCCTGAACCCGCGATCGGGCTGCCGCATGGGCATCTGCCACACCTGCGTGTGCACCCGCCACAGCGGCAGCACGCTGGACACCCAGCGCGGCGACATCACGAGCGAAGCCGACATGCCCGTGCGCCTGTGTGTCAGCCGCGCCAGCAGCGATCTCAGCCTCGACCTTTGAACCCTTTGCCTTGTTGACCACCGCCACCATGAGCACCCCAAGCCCTGCCCTGCCCCACCCGACACGCGCGATCGGCCCCGACGAACTGGCGCGCTTCGGTGCCGAGATCGACGCGCTGCGCGCCCGCACCGTGGCCGACCTGGGCGAGCGCGATGCCCGCTACATCCGTCGCATTTTCAAAGCCGTGCGCTACACCGAGATGGCCGGCCGTGTGCTGCTGATGTCGGGCCTGCTGCTGTCGGGTGTCTGGATGTGGGGCGTGTGGGCGCTCGGGGTGGCCCTGCTGGGCATCTCCAAGATCCTGGACAACATGGAGTTGGGGCACAACGTCATCCACGGCCAGTTCGACTGGATGGGTGACCCTAAATTCCAGGGCAAGACCTTCGAGTGGGACATCGTCGGCACCAGCGACAGTTGGCGCAAGACGCACAACTTCAAGCACCACACCTACACGAACGTGCATGGCATGGACGACGACATCGGCTACGACGTGCTGCGCCTGTTTCCTGAGCAGAAGTGGCACCCGGCCACCTTGTTCCAACCCCTGTACGCCGTGATCTTTGCGCTGCTGTTCCAGTGGGGTGTGGCCATCCAGGATCTGCGCGTGGGCCGCGTCTTCATCGGCCGCATCACCTGGCGTCAGCTGGCGCGCGAGGCCGCGCCCACCGTGCGCAAGGCGCGCCGCCAGCTGGTCAAGGACTACGTGGTCTTTCCGCTGCTGGCCTGGCCGGTGTTCGGCATGGTGTTCCTGGGCAACCTGATCGCCAACGGCATTCGCAATGTGTGGACCTACACCGTGATCTTTTGTGGCCACTTCACCACCGACGTGCACACCTTCCCCAAGAGCGTGGTGAAGAACGAAACGCGCGCCCAGTGGTATCTGCGCCAGATCATGGGCTCGTCCAACCTGACGGGCAGCAAGCTGCTGCACATCATGACGGGCAACCTCAGCCACCAGATCGAGCACCACCTGTTCCCCGACGTGCCGGCCAACCGCTATGCCGAGATGGCG
The DNA here is from genome assembly GCF_038069945.1 of Aquabacterium sp. A3. Taxonomy (NCBI): domain Bacteria; kingdom Pseudomonadati; phylum Pseudomonadota; class Betaproteobacteria; order Burkholderiales; family Sphaerotilaceae; genus Aquabacterium; species Aquabacterium sp. A3. The sequence goes on from NZ_JBBPEV010000004.1 coordinate 171,378, forward strand.
CCCGTGGTGCGCGACATCTGCCGCCGCTACGGCATCCACTACAACACGGGCTCGATGGTGGGGCAGTTCAGCCAGGTGATCTGGCGCATCCTGCGGCACAGCTTCCCCAGCCAGCCGTCGGTGCCCTCGGGCGAACTGCAAACCCGCTGACGCCAGCACCCCTGGTAGAAACCCGCCCTATCATGGGCGGGTTTTCATTTGCCGCTCCCCCTCATGGCCCGCATCCAGTTTGATCTGCCCCCGGAGTTTCTGTTCAGCACGGACGTGCCCATCTACATCAGCCACGTCAATCAAGGCGGACACCTGGACAACGCGCTGTTGCTGACCCTCGTCTCCGAGGCCCGCGTGCGGTTCTTTCGGTGGCTGGGCTACCAGGGCGAACTGGACATCGAAGGGCTCACCCTGGTGGTGGGTGACATGATGGCCCAGTACAAGTCGGAAGCCTTCTACGGCGAAACCATGCAGATCGACATGGTGCCGGCCGACTTCAACAAGTACGGCTTTGACCTGGTGTTTCGCCTGCGAGACAAGGCCTCAGACCGCGAAGTGGCGCGCGGCAAGACCGGCGTGGTGTTCGTCGGCCCCAGCGCAGACGGCGGCAAAAAGGTCTCCGAGGTGCCCCATGCCTTCATGGCCAGGCTGAGTGCGCGACAGCAACCCGCACACTGACATCAGTCCACATGAAAGAGGTGACACGGCACCTCGTCTTGCAGCAACACCATGCGGATGGGCCAGGGGTGCGTGTCGCCTGGCTGGCACGCCTGTTCCAGCAACTCGCGCTTGCCCGCCCCGGTGGTGTGCACCACGATGACGCGGCTGTCCAGCAAAGCGCGGGCGGTCAAGGTCAGGCGGGGCACAGGCACGTTGGGCAGCGCCGGCGCCGACACGGCCAGACAGCGCCGGTGGCCCTCCGGGTCCAGCGCCTCGGCCAGTTCAGGCGCGTGCGGAAACAACGACGCGGTGTGCCCGTCACTGCCCATGCCCAGCACCACCACGTCAGCAGGCCATGGCAAGGTGCTCAGCATCGCCTCGGCACGGGCCTGGCGCGTGTGCTGATCGGGGTGCTCGCCCAGGGCCTCGTGAAGCAAGGGATGCAGTTGCGCTGAGCGGGCCTGCCCACGCAACAGGTGCTGCCTCACCAGGCGCGCATTGCTGTGCTCATTCAGCTCGGGCACGCACCGCTCGTCGGCCAGGGTCACGTGCACCGCAGACCAGTCGAGCGGCCAGGCCGACAAGGCCTCGAAAAATGGAATCGGCGTGCTGCCGCCCGACACCACCAGCAGGGCCTGCCCACGCTCTCGCAGGGCCTCTTTGAGGTGGTCGGCCACGAAGGCGGCCAGCTCGCGCGCCAGGCCGTCGGGGTCCTGGGCGGCGTGCGTGTAAAAGGTGGGCGACTTCATGCCGACCATCATAGGCCGAGGCCCGCGGGCGTGGCCGATCAGATCAACTCGGTCACGTGCTCGGCCGGTTGGGCGGCAAGGTCATCGGCCAGGGTGGCGGCGAACGTCGCGCGCACGGCCTCTTCCATGGTGTAGCGCCCGGTGGGTTGCTGCGCCAACCAGCGTGCGGCAAACATGGCGCCTTGGCCAAACGCCTTGCCACTGATGCTTTCATGGATCAGGCGGATGGTTTGATTGGGCAGCCCGAAGATCACCTCGTGGCGCCCCACGATGCCCCCCACGCGGATGGAATTGACCTGGGTGGCGGGGTCCAGCCCCAGGGCAGAGGCCAGCTTGAGCGCCGTGCCCGACGTCTCGGGCTTGTCTCGGAAATGCTCCTCGACCACCTCGACGTCGGCATAAGGCGCCAGTCGCTGCATGAGCCGCGAAGCCACCAGCACAAAGTTGATGCCCAGGGTGATGTTGGGCGATTGCAGGATGGCCGTGAGGCCACACGCCTCATCCAGCACCTGCTGCTGCTCGGGCTCATAGCGAGAAATGGCCGACACGATGCGGCAGCCTTCGCGGGCCAGCATGGGGTAATGGCGCACCGCACAGGCCGACGAAAAATCAATCACCACGTCCACAGGGTGCGCACGCACGAACGCGGCGTTCAGCTCCGCTTCTGCGCACACCACAGGGGCCGCTTGGTCGGCGGGGTCGTCGGTGGCGGGCTGACGCCGCACCGCCCAGCACAGGTCCATGTCCGGTGCGGCACGCAACTCGGACGCCACCAGGGCGCCAATGCGGCCCAGGCCCATGAGCCCCACCCTCAGGCGGCGGCCCCCCATCACGGGTCGTCGTTCCATGTCGTTCTCCTATCTGTGCAGCGGGAGGCCGATTCTATTTCCATTTGCACAAATACAAAATACCGAGGGACATTGATCCCGGCAGACCATGGTGCAGTGCACGAAACAGGGATAATCTGACAAGCACCCAGTGCAGAATGCGCGTTCAATGTGCTGAACGCCTGCCCTCTTCCTTCTGGAGATTCCCATGACACGTGAAGTCGTTTTCGTTGGTGCCGCCCGCACTGCCATTGGCAGCTTTGGTGGCGCTCTCAAGGATGTTCCGCCCGCCGACCTGGGCGCCCTGGTCATCAAGACCGCGCTGGAGCGCGCTGGCGTGCAAGCCAAGGACGTCGGCCATGTGGTCATGGGCAATGTCATTCCCACCGTTCCGCAAGACGCTTACATCAGCCGTGTCGCGGCCCTGAACGCGGGCGTGCCGCAAGAGGCCCCGGCATTCAACGTCAACCGCCTGTGCGGTTCGGGCCTGCAGGCCGTGGTGTCGGCGGCCCAGGCCATCTTGCTGGGCGACTGCGACGTGGCCATCGGCGCCGGCGCCGAATCCATGAGCCGTGGCGCCTACCTGGTCACCTCCAACCGCTGGGGTGCCCGCATGGGCGATGTGAAGATGCTGGACTTCATGCTGGGCGCCCTGCACGATCCGCGTCTGCACATCCACATGGGCATCACCGCTGAAAACGTGGCCGCCCGTTACGAGATCAGCCGTGAGCAGCAAGACGCCTACGCCACGCAGTCGCAGCAGCGCGCCGCCGCCGCCATCGAGGCCGGCCGCTTCAAGGACCAGATCGTGCCGGTGGAGCTCAAGACCCGCAAGGGTGTGGTGCTGTTCGACACCGACGAAGGCGTGAAGGCCGACACCACCGCCGACGCGCTGGGCAAGATGAAGCCCGCCTTCAAGAAGGAAGAAGGCACGGTCACCGCCGGTAACGCCTCGACCCTGAACGACGGTGCTGGCGCCGTGGTGATGGCCTCGGCCGAGAAGGCCAAGGCCCTGGGTCTGAAGCCCCTGGCCCGCCTGGTGTCCTACGCCCACGCCGGTGTGGAGCCCGAGTACATGGGCATCGGCCCGGTGCCCGCCTCCAAGCTGGCGCTGGAGAAGGCCGGTCTGAAGGTGTCCGACCTCGACCTCATCGAAGCCAACGAGGCCTTCGCCGCCCAGGCCTGCGCCGTGTCCAAGGAAATGGGCTTCCCCAACGACAAGACCAACCCCAATGGTTCGGGCATTTCGCTGGGCCACCCCGTGGGCGCCACCGGCGCCATCCTGGTGACCAAGGCCATCTACGAACTGCAGCGCACTGGCGGTCGCTACGCCCTGATCACGATGTGCATTGGTGGTGGCCAGGGCATCGCGATGGTGATCGAACGCGTCTGAGCGAACGGCTCATCGACGTGACACAGGGCCCTTCGGGGCCCTGTGTCATTCCTGGGCGCGTGGAACGCCTCAGCGCCCACGCTGCAGCTTTTGTCGAATCACCGGCGCCAGGCGCTGTCCGGCCTGGAAGCCGGCCTCCACCAGCACGCGGCGCGCAGCAAAGTCGGTGCTGCTGATGCGCGAGACGTCTGGCCGCACGAGGATGTCGGCGCGAGCGCCTTCCTGGCGCCGCAAGGCGTCGCCCATGATCTCGAACGAACGCAACAACACCTGGAACAAGCCCCCACCCCGCTCCTGAAGGTTGCCGGGATCGGCGCCGCCCACGTCAACGGCCACCACCAGCTCGTACCCTTCGGCACGGGCCGACTGCACGGGGATGGGGCTGATCAGCCCGCCGTCCAGAAACTCTTCGTCGCCTCGCGCAGCCGGCAAAAACACCCCCGGCAAGCTGCACGAGGCACGCACGGCAAAGCCCGCATCCCCTTGTTTGAACACATGCAGCGCGCCCTGCGGGTAACGGGTGGCCACCGCCCGAAACGGGATGGGAAAGGATTCGATGGGGCGGCGCTCCAGTTGCTGGTTCACAAAGGCCTGCAGGGCATGCCCCGACACGATGCCCCGTCGCGCGCCGGCCTGCCCGGCCACCAGGTCGATCACCTCGTCGTCGCGCACGCGGTAAGCGAGTGACTCCATGGCCGCTGCCGTGACGCCAGCGGCCCAAAAGGCCCCCACCAGCGCGCCGGCGCTGGCACCGAAGATGGCGTCAGGGCGGATGCCATGAGCCTCCAGCGCCTTGATCACGCCAATGTGGGCAAACCCACGGGCCGAACCGCCGCCCAACACCAGCGCCATGCGGGGCGCCGCTTCGCTCTGGGCCCGCAGCACGCCTGGCCAGCCCACCGTCGACGCACCACCCAGAACCAGCGCCTGGCTCAACCACTGCCGGCGTGTGCTCATCGCGGCCCCGCCGCCGTGGCCGGCAGGTTCAGGGGGCTGGCGGTCACGGCCTCCAGTTCGGCCTTCAAACGCGCAAAAGCATCTTCAAAGGCGTTGGCCGGTTGCCCCTTGGTGAGCCGGGCCACCGTTTCATTCAGCACGATGAGCTCGACGCGGCGGTTCAAGCGGCGCCCGACGGCCACATCATTGGGGGCCAGAGGTTGTTGCATGCCCACCCCCACGGCCTTGAGCCGAGAGGCCGCCACCCCCCGCGCCTGCAGGGCCTGGGCCACCGCATCGGCCCGACGTTGCGACAGTTGCAGGTTGTAGCTGCCAGCGCCGATGTTGTCGGTGTGTCCTTCCAGCAGCAGGTGCTCCGTGGTCTGGGTGCGAAGGATGTCGGCGACGCGGTCCAGGTAAGGCCCCGCCGATGCCGACAGGGTGTCCTGGTCAAAATCGAACAACAGGTGTTCAGCCAGCCAGATCATGACGCCACGATCGGTCTGCGCCACCGCCAGCGTCACCCGAGGTGAGGGCTTGTGGGCACAGCCCACCATCAGCCCCGCCAGTGCCCCCAGCCAAAGGACCACCAGGCAGGATCGCCACCATCTCATGCCATGCTTCTCCGTGAACATTGTGTCTGCCCCCGATTAGGGCAGACACCAGGCGTGATCAGAAGCGAAGCACCCCCCTCATGCAAGGGGGTTGACGGTCATCCACCCACAGAAGCATCCGGATTACGGACAAACGCGCGGCCCCAGGCCCGGCCACTGAGCGTGATCAGGTCGTCCACGAACGTGAACACCACCGGGATCACCAACAGGCTGAGGAAGGTGGACGTGATCAAGCCGCCAATGACCACGATGGCCATGGGTGAGCGGAAGCTGGGATCCACGCCAATGCCCAGCGCAATGGGCATCATGCCTGCGCCCATGGCGATGGTGGTCATGATGATGGGGCGTGCCCGCTTGTGGCAGGCATCGATGACCGCATCCCAACGGCTCAGGCCATGGTCATTGCGCGCGATGAGCACATAGTCCACCAGCAGAATCGAGTTCTTGGTGGCGATGCCCATCAGCATGATCAAGCCGATCATGGACGGCATGGACAAGGCTTGCTGGGTCACCCACAGGGCAAAGATGGCCCCGGGCACCGACAGCACCAGCGCCACGAGGATGGTGACCGGTTGCATGAAGCCCTTGAACAGCAGCACCAGCACGATGTAGATGCACAGGATGCCCGTGAGCATGGCCAGGCCAAAACTGGCAAACAGCTCGTTCATGGCCTCGGCATCCCCCAGCGTGGAGATGGCCACGCCAGGCGGCGGGTTCTGGATGCTGGGCAGGGCCATGGCGCGCTTTTCCACCTCGCCCAGGGGCTGTTGGTTCAACTCGATCTCGAAGTTGATGTTGCGCTGGCGGTCATAGCGGCTGATCTGGGCCGGCCCGCTGTCCATCGACAAGGTGGCCACGCTGCCCAAAGGCACAGGCCCCCGCACGCCGGGCACGGGCAGCCGCGCCAGCAAAGACAGGTCGGTGCGGGCTTCGGCGGGCAGGCGCACCACCACCGGCACCTGCCGCTGCGAGAGGTTCAGCTTGGGCAGCCCCTGCTCGTAATCGCCCTGGGTGGCGATGCGCAGCGTGTCGGCGATGGCCGAGGTGCTCACGCCCAGATCGGCCGCACGCGCCGGATCGGGCCGCACGACCAGCTCGGGACGCACCAGACTTTGAGACGAGGTCACGGCGCCAATGCCCGGGATCCCACGCAATTCGCGCTCGACCACGGCCGCATGCTGCGCCACCATGGCGCCGTCCTCCCCAGACACCACCAGCACGTACTTCTCTGACGAGCCCCCGAAGCCGACCTTCACGCGCACCCCGGGCAGGGCCTCCATGGCCTGACGCAACTGGCCTTCAATGACCTGCTTGCTCACGCCCGGTCGGTCGTTGCGGTGGGTCATGTTCAGCGTCAGCGTGGCCTTGTTGACCTGGCCCACACCCTGCGGCATGAAGGGGTCGCTGCCTGCGGCCCCGCCACCGATGGCCGTGTAGACCAGCTTGACGTGCTCATGGGCGGCCACGATCTGGCGCGCGGCCTCGGCCGCCTCCAGCGTCTGCGCGTAGGTGCTGCCTGGCGGCAACTCCAGGCTCACCTGGGTCTGAGACAGGTCATCTGGCGGGATGAAGCCAGTGGGCAGGCGGCCCACCAGCAAGATGGCCATCCCCGTGAAGAGCGCCACGGCCACCATGGTCAGCCAGCGGTGCCTCAGACACCAGCGGGCCCACCCCAGGTAGCGGGTCATCCAGCGAGGATCAGGGTGCTCGCCCTTGGGCGGCTTGAGCAGATAAGCGGCCATCATCGGCGTGAGCATGCGCGCCACCACCAGCGAAAAGAACACCGCAATCGCCGCCGTCCACCCAAACTGCACGAAGAACTTGCCCGCCACACCGCTCATGAAGGCCGTGGGCAAGAACACCGCGATCAAGGTGAAGGTGGTGGCGATCACCGCCAGCCCGATCTCGTCGGCCGCCTCGCGCGCCGCATCCAGCGGGGCCTTGCCCATGGCCAGGTGGCGCATGATGTTTTCGATCTCGACGATGGCGTCATCCACCAGGATGCCCACCACCAGCGACAGCGACAGCAGCGTCACCACGTTGATGGAGAAATCCATCAGGTACATCACGCCAAAGGCCGGGATCACCGACAAGGGCAAGGCGGCCGCAGCCACCACGGTGGCCCGCCAGTCGCGAAGGAAAAACCACACCACCACCACGGCCAGGATGGCCCCTTCGTACAACAGGTGCATGGAGCCGTCGTAGTTCTCGACCACCGGGTCCACAAAGTTGAACGACTCGACGATCTGAACGTCCGGGTGATCGACGCGCAGCGCCGCCAGCGCCTGCTGTACGCCTTCGGCCACATCCACCTCGCCAGCGCCCTTGGCCCGCGTGATCTCGAACGCCACCACGGGGCGGCCATCCAGCATCGCCCCCGAACGCTGCTCGGCCACGGTGTCGCGCACGGTGGCGATCTGATCCAGCCGAACACGTCGGCCATCGCTCAAGGCAATGTCCATGGCCGCCAACTCGTCGGCCGAGCGCACGGTGGCGATGGCACGCACGGTCTGCTCCAGGCCCCCGAAGTCCACCCGCCCACCGGAGGCCTCTTGCTGCACCGCGCGCAACTGGCGCGACACGTCGGCGGCGGTGGCGTTCAGCGCCAGCAAGCGAGCCGGGTCCAGATCGACATGCACTTCCCGGGTGACGCCACCCACGCGCGCCACGGCACCCACGCCCTTGACCGCCAGCAGGCGCTTGGTCACGGTGTGGTCCACGAACCAGGACAGCGCCTCCGTGTCCCGACGGTCCGACGCCACGGTGTACGTCAGGATGGGCGAACCCGACAGGTTCATCTTGGCGATCACCGGGTCACGCAGGTCACCGGGCAGGTCTGCGCGCACACGGGCCACGGCGTCACGCACTTCGTCCAGCGCTTCCTGGGTGGGCTTTTCCAGCCGAAACTCCACCGTCACCAGCACGTTGCCGTCCTGCACACGGGTGTAGATGTGTTTGATGCCCTGCAGCGTGGCGATCGAGTTCTCGAGCTTGCGCGCCACCTCGGTTTCAAGCTGGGCTGGCGCAGCCCCTGGCAGGGCGGCACTGACCGTGATGGTGGGCAGGTCGATGTCGGGGAAGTTCTGAATCTTCATCCCCGCAAAGCCCATCAGGCCCACGATCGTGAGCATGATGAACAGCATGATGGCCGGAATCGGGTTCCGGATGGACCAGGCCGAAACGTTCATCACGAGCCCTTCCGGGTGGCAGGTTCAGCCACCACCCGCACGGCATCACCGTCCGCCAGGAACGCCACCCCGGCGGCCACGACCTGGGCCTGGGCGTCCAGCCCCGACAGCACCTCCACCCGGTCGCCCTGACGGCGGCCCAATTGAACCTTCGTCTGGGCCACGGTACCACCGGGCTCCAGCCTGAACACGTAAGAAAAGCCGTCGCGCAGCAGCACTGCGGTTTGCGGCAGCGTCAGCCCACTGCCCTGCCCCACCAGCACACGCCCCGGCGCGAACATGCCGGCGCGGGCCCCGGCCTGCAAGGCGCTGGCGGGCAAATCCACGTACACCAGGCCGTTGCGGGTGGAGGCATCCACCGTGGGGGCCACCATGCGCACCTGGCCTTCGATCGGCTGCCCACCGGGCGGCACGGCCACGGCCTTCATGCCAGGGCGCACTCGGGCCAGATCGGCCGAGGGCAGCTCGGCACGCCACTCCAGGCGCTGCTGGCGGATGAGCCTGAACAATTCCTGCCCCGGCTGCACCACCGCGCCCACCGTGGCCACGCGGGCCGAGATCACCCCATCGTCTGGGGCCACGATGCGGGTCTGACGCAGGCGCACCGCCTGAGTGGCCACCTGGGCCTGGGCCGACTGCACACGGGCACGGGCCGTCTGCTCGGCCGTCAGGGCGCGCTGGGCTTCTTGCGCGCTCATGGCCTTGCTGGCCTGCAGGGCCCGGGCGCGATCGGCGTTGGCCTGCGCCTCCTGGGCCAGGGCCTCGGCCTCCTGCAAGGCCGCCTGCGCGTTGAGCGCATCCGCCCTCACCGACTCGGCGGCCAGGCTGGCCAGCAACTGGCCTTTGCGCACGCGGTCGCCCACATTCACCGCCACGACATCCAGGCGCAGCCCGCCCGCTTCGGCCCCCACCACCGCCTCTTGCCAGGCTGCGATGGTGCCGTTTGCACTCAACTCGACCGGCCACTGGGCGGCCACCGGGCTCACCAGCGACACGCTGAGCGCCGCCTTGGCCGGCGCCGATGCGGCCCCGACCGCTGCAGGCGCGGCCGACTCCTCACGGCCATCATCGGCACGAGATTGCACCCATGCCACCCCCGCCAGGCCCAACAGCGCTGCAGCGCCCCATGGTGCCGCCCGTCGCCACATCCGCTCATTGCTCATGGTGCTCACCTCGGGCACGCGCCCGTTGCTCATGTTCTACCAGGGCCACGCCATAGCCCACCAGGCGGTCCAGCACACGCTGCATCGCCCCCTCGCCGTTCAACAAGCCCGGCGCCAGGCCGTCCATGAACGCCCGCGACATGCCGTAGTCATGCACCATCGCCGACAAGGCAAACGCCAGTTGGTGCAAGGCATCGTCAGGCTCGTCCACCCCCACGTGGCGGGCCAGCAAGCGCACCACCCGCTGGTGCAGGGGCAGGATGTGCTGTGCCACCACGTCGTGAAAGGCGCCGCTGGGCTCGATCATCTCGCGCAGGTACAACAACATCTCGGGCTCCAGCGGTGCCCCCGCCTCGGGCGGACACAAGAAGGCCGTCATCATGCGGCGCAGCGACTGCGCCAGACTGAGCCCTGGCGCATCAAAGGCCCCCAGATCCACACCGATGGCCTCGATGGGCCGCAACAACACGGCGCGGTACAAGCCGGCCTTGTCCCCAAAGTAGTAGTGGATGGAGGCCACGTTCTGGCCGGCAGCCTGACAGATCTCGCGGGTGGATGCACGGGCATAGCCTTTTTGGGCAAAGATGCGCATGGCCTCCGCCAGCAGGCGCTCACGGGCCCGCTCACCCCGGCTGGAGGCCGACAAGGCATCGCCCTCGACCGGCTCACCAGCACCAGAATCAAGCGCTTGATTAACTTTCATCGCGCGCATGCTACTCCAGTTTCAGGCGGTGCGCAGACGGCAAAGGCACAATGCCGGCCATGCAGTGGATTTCATGGCAGCACCCCAGTTCGGCCGGCTTCACGTTAAGGGGTTGGCACACCCCTCCTCGGGGACGCCCCCTGCTGCATTTTTTGCATGGCAACGGATTTTGTGGCCGCATGTACGAACCCATGCTGAGCCACCTGGCGGCCGACTTCGACCTGTGGCTGTGCGACATCCAGGGGCACGGCGACAGCGATCATGGTGGGCCGTTCGTGGGCTGGAACCGCAATGCCGATCTGGCCCTGGAAGCCCTGCAGGCGCAAGGGCGCGCCTTTGAGCAGGTGCCCACCGTGGCCGTGGGGCACAGCTTTGGCGGCGTGCTCACTGCGCTCTTGCTGGCGCAGCACCCGCAGCGGTTCACGCGGGCGGTGCTGCTCGATCCGGTGCTGTTCACGCCCTCCATGGTGTTGGGCCTGACCTTGGCCGAAGCCACCGGCATGGCCCGTCATGCCCCACTGGCACGCCAGGCACGGGGTCGCCGCGCTCGGTGGGCCAGCCGTCAAGAGGCCCTGGACGGCCTGCGGGGGCGAGGCGTTTACAAAGGGTGGCAAGACGACGCCCTGAACGCCTTTGTCACCCACGGCTTGCGCGACGACACGGACGGCAGCGTGACCCTGAAATGCCACCCCTCACGCGAGGCCGAGATCTTCAGCTCGGGCCCAGAGCGACTATGGAACCAACTCGGACGGGTGCGCACCCCCACGGAGGTACTGCACGCACAGCACACCTTCAGCTTCGTCACCGAATCGGTGCACCGCTGGGCCGACATCAATCCGGCGGTGCAGACGCAGTTGGTGCCCGGCGGGCACTGCTTCATGCAGGAACGTCCACAGGACACGGCAGCACGCGTGCGCGCCTGTCTGTTGCCAGAAGGAATCACCTGAGGGCTTGTAGGGGTACCGCCGAAACAGGGGGGGCCGACATATGCAAGAAAATGTAACAAACAGGGGATTTCGGTCACAACTGATTGCAGTTACAGCCGGGATTCCGGCGCCATGCGTGCAAAGTGTCACGAATTCCTGCTGAACTAAACAGGCTTTAAGGGAGAGATGACGTGGACATTGAACGCATGCTTTTGATCATGCTGCACGTGGGCAGCTTTGTGGTCGCAGCCATCGGCATCGCCTACGCCGACTTGTCGCTGTTCAAGCACCAGCGCGTGGACCGCGCACTGCTGCACTGGGCCAGCCGCCTGGTGATGTGGGCGCTGATCGGTTTATGGGCCACGGGTGCGTTGATCGTCTGGATCGACACCCGTTTTGACCTTCACGCCATGATGGCCATGCCCAAACTGCTGGCCAAGCTGACCGTGGTGGTGGTGCTCAGCATCAATGGCTATTACCTGCACACCCGCTTTTTCGAGCGCCTGGGCCAACGGGTCAGCCCTTTTCGCCGCACCGTGAACCTCACGGCCGTGATGGCAGCGCTCAGCGGCGCCTCGTGGATGTTTGCCGCTTTTCTGGGTTTGGCCAAACCCCTGGGCAAGCTGTTCAATTACGTTGACTTCATGACCTTGTACGGCACGGTGCTGGGCCTGGCCATGGTGTTTGTGCTGGTGATGGTGCGCCCGCGCATGGCGGCCCTGCTGCGTGGCGAGTACGCCGCCCGTCAGGCCGAAGAACAAGCCAGGCTGCAAGCTGAAAGCCGCCAGGGCTCGCGCAACGCCCGCCGGGCACGCCGTCAGGCATCGCAGTCCATGGAGCTGCCTTCCTCCGAACGCGCCGCCGCCTGAGCGCGCAGGGCCTGCCCGCACCATCTTTGAAAGAAGCGGGCCGCTGCGCCCTTTATTTCCAGCCTGGGGGTTGGGGGCGCCCGCTCATGATGCGGGCATGCGCGCACGCCTTGTCGTCATGGTTGCCGTGCTGGCCCTGGGCACCCAGGCCTGCACCTTGCGACCCTTGTCCCAGCAAGCCACCCGGCGGGTGGACAGCGTGGCCCTGAGCGGCGACATCGCTGGCGCAGCGCGGGCCAACCCGTTCTGTCTGCACCTGCAACACGACGACCGCTTCTGGGTGGTTTACAGCCAGGTGTCCGTGAAGGCCTGGGTGACCGATGGGGCGTGTGCGGCCACATCCCCCACCTCAGGTCAGGCGGGCGACGCCCGGCCCGTGGACGCCATCGACCTGCGGTGGCTGCCCGACTGGCACGACACCCCCCGTCAAACCACCTGCACCGACAGCGCGCAGTGCAGCACGCAGGCCACCGACGTGATCGCTGGCCGCCACCTGGTGTGTGCCTCGGCCCGCGCCAGGGTGGGCAACCAAGTGGCCATGGTCACCACCGACGCGGTGCGCTGCCCTTGAGGCCTGGCCCGTTCACAACCACCAGGCCAGACCAAACCAGATGATCATGCCCAGCGACAGCAGGGCCTTCACCACCGTGGCGGCCACAAAGCCCAGGCCTGCCGCCATGCCCACGCGCGCGGCCTGACGCGCGTCATCGGGCGTGCTGCGCCACTGACCAGCGGTGGCGCCGATCACCGGGCCCAGGATGAGCCCCGGCAGACCGGCAAACAGCCCGGCCACTGCGCCCAGCCCTGCACCCGTGGCTGCCGCGCCCGAGCCGCCCACCTTTTTCACCAGCACGGCGGCGGCCAGGTAGTCCACCAGCCAGGCCAGCAAGGCCACCAGCCCCAGGGCCAGCACCGTCCAGCCACCCACATGCTGGTAACCGTCCAGCGAAGCGCCGAGCCACAAGCCTGCAAAGATCAAGGGCGTGCCCGGCAACAAGGGCAGCACCACGCCCGCCAACCCCAGCATCACCAGGCCCACGGCCAGCACCACCAGAAAAACATCCATGCACACCTCCAGTTCAGAACGACGCAGGAGCACCCCGGGCCGCTCTGATTGATCGTGGGGGCACCGAGGTCAGACTGCAAGTAGAAAGACAAGTAAATTCACTTCGAAAAAACCGAACCGTTGGAGCCCGGGGCTCACACCAGTGCTGCGGCGGTGAGCAGCAAGATCACACAAAACGCCCCCCGGAGCATGGGCTCGGGCCAGCGATGGGCCAGAGCCACCCCCCACGAGATCCCGGCCAGCCCCCCCAGCGCCATGGGCACGCCCAAAGACCAGTTCACCTGCCCCGCCATGGCGTACGTCCCCAAGGCGGCCACGGCGCCGGGCACCACCGCCGACAGCCCCAGGCCCTGCGCCAGCGTCTGTCGCCGCACCCCGAACCACGTGGTCAAGGCCGGGGCCACCACCAGCCCGCCGCCCACCGTGAACAAGCCCGAGCACACCCCACTGATCAGGCCCAGGCCCACCATGCCGCGGTCTGGCAAGGTGGGCGGCTCAGCGCTGGTGTTGTCCAGGCGTGGCAGGGCCCCGTCTTGCCCGACGCGCTTGCTGGCGCCACGGGTTTGCCAGGCACCCCGTGCGGCCAAAGCCGCGATCACCAGCAGGAACACCGCGAAAGCCCCTTGCAGGTGGTGCGATGGCCAGCGTGTGACCCACCAAGCCGTCACCGTGGCCGAGGCCACCGCGGCCAGCCCCAGGCACACCACAGGACGCCACTGGATGGCATTGCGCTGCTTGTAGCGCCAAAACCCCAGCGCAACGTTGGGCACCACCATGACCAGGGCGGTGCCCTGGGCCAGGGTCTGGTCCATGCCAAACAACCACACCAGCACGGGAATGGCCATCAAACCGCCGCCGATGCCGAACATGCCCCCCACGCCACCCAGCACCAAGCCCAGCCCCACATTCGCGATCCACATCAGCATGCCCATCACCTCCAGGCCGCCAGTCTATTTATTGATGAATTAGACTCAATCACCTCTAAGTAAAAGCATTCTTGCGTTCAAATCAACAATGCAACACCTCACCGACATGGCCTTCTTCGTGACGCTGGCCCAGTCGCGCAACCTGTCGGCGGCGGCCCAGGACCTGGGCGTGTCCACCGGTGCCGTCAGCCGGCGGCTCAGCGCCCTGGAAGCTCGCCTGGGCATCCGCCTCATGAACCGCACCACACGGCGCATGCAGCTCACGGAGGAAGGCGAGCTTTACCAGGAAGAAGGCCGCCGCCTGCTGGCCGAGGTCGATGAACTGGAACAGCGCGTGGCGGGACGCCGAGCCCAGCCCCAGGGCCTGCTGCGGGTGAACGCAGGGTTTGGCTTTGGTCGTCACTTCATCGGCCCGGCCGTGGCCAGCTTCATCCAACGCCACCCGGGCGTCGAAGTGCAGCTGCAGCTCACCGACCGCCCCCTGCAGTTACACGAAGACGGCATCGACGTGTGCATTCGTTTTGGCGAGGTGCCCGATGCACGGGTCACCTCACGCCAGTTGGCGAGCAACCGACGACTGCTGGTGGCCAGCCCCCGCTATCTGCAGCAGCACGGTGTACCCCAACACCCGCAAGATCTGCGCAAGCACCGCTGCATCTTCATCCGCGAACGCGACGAGGTGCATGGCGTGTGGGCCATGCGCGATGCCCAGGGCCACGCCCTGGCGGTCAAGCTGGGCGTGGCCGCCACCACCAACGATGGCGAGGTGGCCCTGGACTGGGCCCTGCAGGGCCTGGGCATCTTGCAGCGCTCGGAGTGGCATGTGGCCCCTTACCTGCGTTCAGGCCGCCTGCAGGCGGTGTTGCCCGGCTGGCAAATGCCTGGCGCAGACATCCACGCTGTGTACCCGGCCCGTAAGAACCTGTCGGCCAAGGTGGTGGCGTTTGTGGAGCACCTCAGCGAGCGTTTTGCACCGCTGCGGCAAGCCGGGCCTGAAGAGGCCTGGTGAAGTGTGCTGAGGCAGCACCGCCACCCGTGACGCCACCGCGGCTCACATCAGCGCAGGCACCCCAGCATCGGCCGATGACTCTTCGCAATTGATCAGGTCCACGCTGCGCGTGTCGATCACCTGGGTGGGACTGATGCCAAACACCTCGGTGAACGCATGATCCACATGGGACAGATCATGGAACCCCGCTTCGGCCGCGATCGCCGTGAAGCTCAAACCACGTCGCCACAGAAAACACGCGCGCCAGACCGCCAGCCACCGCGCGTATTGCTGAATGGTGCAGCCGGTTTCTGCCTTGAACAGCGCCCTCAATCGCGACGCCGACAGATGAACCTGCGCACACAAGGCATCACTGTCGATTTCATTGAGCGGCACGGTGCCCAGCACCTGAATCACTTTGCGCACCCTGGGGTCCTTGGGTTGACGAGGCTCCAGAGGCTCACCGATGAGGGCCGCCACCGTGTGATCCATCAAGGATCGGGCATCTGCCGGGCTGAGTTCTCCACGAGAGGCCGACTCGATGGCCGGCAACAGATGTGCGAACTGCTCGATGGGCAGGTTGATCAACTCCTGTGTGCCCAGCATCTGCTTGACCTGCGCCAAGCGGGTGGTGTCGATGGGGATGTAGAACAAAGCCACCCGGCTGTCGATGGCCGTGACCCGGTTGCGCCGGGCGCCCGGGGCCACGAGCGACGCCCGCGTGCGCAGGGTTTGACCGTTGACCTCGATCTCGTAAGGCTCGCCACAGGCGATGCGCAGCGTGGCGCACAAGGGGCTGGTCGAGCGATCCAGAACCAGCGTGCGCGCCAGCAAAATCAGGCTGCACGGCCAGTAATAAAGCGTCAGCCCATGCGGGGCCGGATGAATGTTCTTGCCAGCGTCTGAAAGCACCCTGAATACCGCCAAAGGTGTTTTGATGAAAGCAATCGATTGTAGAAAAGCAGAAATCACCTGAGCACCCAGGTGATCCCTGCCATCGACACCCCCGCATGGGGGTTGTATTTCATTGAAACTCGGGCGTCACCACCTTGAACGAATATCGCTGCGCTTCATGGAGAGCATTTCTCGCAAAAAATCCCGGTGCGCCTTCACCGACCGGCTCAATTGTTCCGGGGGAATTCGCTCCGGTGTGTCCTCTTCCGTGTGGTAATGCGGCGTGGCCATCGTCAGATTGACCGAAGGCACCCCCAGCTCACCCATCGCGCCCTCCAGATCGCCATTGGCGGTCAGGTCAGGAATCGTGCGGAAGGTGAACGAATACACCTGGTGTCGGTGCATGTGTTTCTTGAAGGTGCGCGCCAGGGCCGGATGCTTCGTGGTGAACAAGGCGCGCTCTTCGTCGCCGCTGCGCATCCAGGTGAAGTTCAAGAACCCCAGGAACGACACATGCTCTTCACCCTGGGCGGCCAGGTGATCCAGATTCATGAAGAGGTCCACCTCGGGAATCAGGTGCTTGTTCTTGGCAATCCAGTGGTTCATGCCCAGGTGCGGATAGCCGGCATCGTGCCCGGTGACCCCGACGAAAATCATGTCTCGCGGACGCATATGCACCGGCAGCGCCGCGAAATATTCGGCCAGCCCGATCAGCCCCGACACCCCGGTGGCATTGTCCAGCGCACCGGTGAACCAGGCGTCATAGTGCGCACAGATCACCATGCAGCCAGGCAGCAAACCTGAGCCCGGCAAGGTCGCCACCACATCATGGGTAATGCCCTGCTCGTGGCGGGCGTCCAGGTTCCAGGCGATGCGCCCGCCTGCCCTGGCGGCACGCCGCAGGCGCTTGAGCTCGCTGACCCCCAACTGGAAGGCGGGGATGGGGTTGTCGTCCAGGTAGTTCTCGGAGTAGCTGGTGGGGCGGATGAGGTCATCGGGTGCACCAGAGGTCACGAACATGGCGACGGCCCCCAAAGACGCCGCCGTCTGGTAGGTGCTCTTGTAGGTGGCAAACACATTGAGCAGGGCTTTGCCATTGACCACGATCGCCTTGCCATGCAGGTCTTGCGCCTTCAACTCGGCATCGGTGCCATAGCCCACATCCACCAATTCAGCCTCGCCCTGCCCGCCGCGCGTCGACCACACCGGAAAGCTGTTGACCTCGCCCACTTCACCGCCCGACACCAGTGTCACCTTCCACTGGTCCAATTGCCACTTGCGGAACTCGTAAGCGTCCACCACGGTGCTGATGCCCGCCTGCGTGAGGCGCTCGGCCAACCAGTGGGTGGCCTGCTTCTCGGCAGGGTAGCCCGCCCAGCGCGGCTGGAAGGCGCACAACTCACGCACCCAGCGGTGCAGGCGCTCAGGATCCATGGGGTCTGTGGCACCCCAGCCCCAGACCGGCGCCCCGGCGCCCGACAGGGCCGCAGCGCCTGCCAGCGCGACAGACCGCTTCAAAAACTCGCGACGAGGTGCCTTCAACGAACGAACTTCAGACATTTCAAAACCTTTCCATGATCCATTGCGCCACAGTGGGTGCGGCCTTGTCGACGATGTCGGAGTGCCCTGTGGGCCACCGCGTGTAAGTGACGTCCACACCGCGACGCCGGTAGTCGCGAGCGAGCTGATCAAGCCGCGGGTACAGGATCACGACGTCGCCCAGTGCGGCGTCCAGACGCACGGGCACCTCGCGCGACATGGGCAGAAGCCGCACATCGTCTTGCTCCAGCGCCCGCTCCAGTTCAGCCAGCATCTGCGGCCCCTTGGGGCCCTGTGCCTGCCTGGGGGACAAACCACCCCACGAGCCCTTCTTGGTCAAGTCGGCCAGGCACAGGCGCTCCAGGTCTGGCCACAAGGCCAGGGCGCGCTCCGACAGCCCGCCCTCCTCCAGCGCCAAGCGCTCAAAATCCGGATCGACGGCGGCGACTCCTTTGACGGCCAGCGCGGCCAGCGCCACGGCCGTGTCAACACCGGCGCCTGCCAGCCCGACCGGCTGGAAAAACGCCACCACGCGCTCCATCTGTGTGACTGGCGCCATCGAGACCACGCCCGCCAAGGCCAGCCCCTCCAGGGGGGGATGCTTGCGACTGCCCGCATTCAGGGCCGCCACGCCGCCCTCCGAGTGCCCAGCCGCCACCCAGCGCCCGCCGATCTGAGGCCAATGCCGCGCCACGGCCTGAGCCATGTCCCGCATGGACCGCGCCAGCGAGTCGCCGCGCAGGTAGGGGTGGGGGCCGTCTTCGCCCAAACCTTCGTAGTCTGGGCGCGCCACCACCGCCCCCTGTGTCAGCAAGGCGGTGGCCAGCGAGTCACCTTGCTGCATGCGACGCAACTCGGACGAGCCCGACATGCCGCGCGATGGGGCGCACGCATCGGCCACGCCGGTGGTCATGTGGCCATAGACCACCAAGGGCCAGTCCCGCGCCCGCTGGTAGGCCCCATGGGGCACCAGCACGATGCCAGACGCCAGCGCGGGCTCGCCGCGGACATTGACCGTGGTGTATCGAACAAAGTAAGAGGTGGCCGCAGGAATCACATCGCTGGCTGCAGGCGCGGCCCAACGGTCGACCAATACCCCTGGCGCCAACTGCCGCCAATCACTGCGTGCCGTGGGCGCGATATTCACCTTGGGGGTATCGGGAATATAGGCGCTTTGCTGCCAAGGCGGTGACCACCAACCCTGGCCAAGCACCCCCGCCTGGGTGATTGTTGAATGGCCCCACAAAATCGCCAGCAAAGGCAATGTGCATATCCAGAACTTCATTGGACTCAAACCGCCCACATATGGAGCGATCAATCAGTTGCAATGCCGGGAGGTTAGCGATTTCGATTTCCGACGGCTTGTATGAGACAACTGACTCCGGCCCTGCTACGGGACAACACGGAGAGGGAAACCGCGAAGTTTCGGGCGCGGTTTTTGGCATGTGCATGGCGTGCGCCGAAGACGAACACGCCTACCGCGGCCAGCAGGAAGATGTGATGGAAACGTTGGGGGCGTTGATCAGGCGCTCGAGGGCGCATCAAACTCGGCAATGTGATCGTGGATCGCCTCCAGATCCTGCTCGGCACCATCGGTCAGCAAGACGCGGTACCTGGATGGCATCAAGCCTGGGCCTTCTTGGCCTTGAGTCGGGCCACCACGTCAGACATGGGCTTGATCTTGCCGGCAGACACTTCCTGCTGGCCCAAAGCCAGCACCTTCAACAGGGCCAGGGTTTCCTGTGTGGCCTCGTAGCTGGCCACGTCCTGCAAGACTGCCTTGGCCCCGCCGTTCTGGGTGATCACCAGGGGCTGTGGGACCACTTCAAACGGCTGGCTGCTGGGTTTTGGGCCTGAGTACGACGGATGGACTTACACCCGCCTTACATCGCGCCCAGAAACAACAAAGCCCCGCAATCACTGCGAGGCTTTGAATGGAATCAGATGGTGCCGGAGAAAGGAATCGAACCCTCGACCTTCTCATTACGAATGAGCTGCTCTACCGACTGAGCTACACCGGCGTCCAAGCCTTGGATTCTAACACGCTCTCGGCCCTGCTCACTGTGCCTCGCGGTGGTAGGCCGTCACGCGCTCCACCTCGTTTTTCGAGCCCAGCACCACCGACACGCGCTCGTGCAGTTGCGTGGGTTGCAACTCCATGATGCGCTGCAAGCCATTGGTGGACGCACCACCGGCTTGCTCCACCAGGAAGCTCATGGGGTTGGCTTCATACATCAGGCGCAGCTTGCCGGGCTTGTTGGGTTCGCGCTTGTCCCAGGGGTACATGAAGATGCCGCCACGGGTCAGGATGCGGTGCACATCGGCCACCATCGAGGCCACCCAGCGCATGTTGAAATCCTTGCCGCGGGCGCCTTCCTTGCCTTGCAGGCACTCGTCGATGTAGCGCTTCACGGGCGGGGCCCAGTGGCGCATGTTCGACATGTTGATGGCGAATTCCTTGGTGTCTTCAGGGATGCGCACGTTGTCTTCGGTCATCACCCACGAGCCCTGCTCGCGGTCCAGCGTGAACATCACCACCCCCCGGCCCACGGTCAGCACCAGGGTGGTCTGCGGGCCGTACACGCAGTAGCCGGCGCACACCTGAGCGGTGCCGGGCTGCAGAAAGCTGCTGTTGCTGACATCGGCGCCATCCTGGTGCTTGAGCACCGAGAAGATGGTGCCAATGCTCACGTTCACGTCGATGTTGCTGGAGCCGTCCAGGGGATCGAACAGCAGCAGGTATTCGCCCTGCGGATAACGGTTGGGCACCGCCAGCATGTCGTCCATCTCTTCAGAGGCCATGCCGGCCAGGTGGCCGCCCCATTCATTGGCTTCGATCAACACCTCGTTGGCGATGATGTCGAGCTTCTTTTGAACCTCGCCCTGCACGTTCTCGCTGCCGGCCGTGCCCAGCACTTCGCCCAAGGCCCCCTTGTTGACGCTGATGGCGATGCGCTTGCAGGCACGGGCCACCACTTCGATGAGCAGGCGCAGCTGCGCCGGAATTTGCGCCTCACCGCGCTGTTGCTCGATCAGGTACTGCGTGAGGCTGATGCGTTTGGTCATGGGAGTGAATCCGAAAGAGTTGACGTTAAAGAGGGCTCAATCCTGCAGAGCGCGCGTGATGATCTCGCGCACATCATCAGACAGCTCGGTGCGCTGTGCCACGCGGCTGAGCGCTTCACCCGCCGCCGTGCGGTAGGGCTCGGCCAGTCGCCGCCAGTGGTCCATGGCGCGGGCCAGGCGGGCCGCCAGTTGCGGGTTGATGGCGTCGATGTCGATCACGCGATCGGCCCAGAACACGTAGCCGGCGGCATCCGCCCGATGGAAGGCCGCAGGGTTGTTGGCGCACAGGGCCATCAACAGGCTTCGGGCACGGTTGGGCGTGCGCAGGGTGAAGTCAGGGTGCTGCATCAGGGCCTTGGCGCGCGCAAAGACCTTGCCGCCCTGCTCTGGCGCCATGGCCTGCAGGGTGAACCATTTGTCGATGACCAGGGCCTCGTCCTTGAACTGCGCATGGAAGCGCTCCAGTGCACCGGTGGCCAGCTCGGAGTGGGCGTTCACCAGGGCCGACAAGGCGCCGAGACGGTCGGTCATGTTGCCTGCGTCCTTGAAACGCTGCAGGGCCTTCCCCGGCCAGATGGGGTTCTGGCGCACGGTGCTGTCCAGCACCAGCATGCTCAGGGCCAGGTTGGCCAGGGCGCGGCGGCCGGCGCTGAGCGAATCGGGCGAGTACCCCCCCAGTTCGGCATGGGCCTCGTAGGCCCACAGCCAGTCGTCATGCAGGGCGTGGGCCAGTTGCAGCTTGAGGCTCTCGCGCACGTGGTGGATGCGCTGCGGGTCGACCACCTCCAGCTGCTCGGCCACGTAGGCCTCGCTGGGCAAGGTCAGCACCAGCTCTTTGAAGGCTGCGTCCAGGTCGGGGTGGCGCAACACGGCGTGCAGGGCGTCTTTGAGGCGCCCATCCAGCTCGATGTGCCCATCGCCCTTCACCGCCTGAAGGATGCGGCGCAGCATGAGTCGCTGCCCAGCCTCCCAACGGTTGAACGGGTCCAGGTCATGGCTGAGCAGGGTGAACAAGGCCTCGTCGCCCAGTTCGGCCTCCAGCACCACCGGGGCCGAGAAGCCCCTCAGCAACGACGGCACAGGTTCGGCCGGCACATGCACAAAGGTGAAGGTTTGCGAGGGCTCGGACAGCACCAGCACCGTGTCATGCCCCAGGGGGTTCAGCTGTCCTTCCAGCTGCAGATTCAGGTTGCGGCCGTCGTGGGTCACCAGGCCCATGGCCACGGGGATGACAAACGGCGCCTTGTCGGGCTGCCCGGGCGTGGGCGCGCAGGTCTGACTGAGCGTGAGGGTGTAAATCTGATGGTCGGCGTCGTAGACCCCGTGGGCTTGAACCCGAGGGGTGCCCGCCTGGCTGTACCAATGCTTGAACTGGGGCAAGCGCTGGGCCAGCTCGCTGTCGGGATTGGCGTCGGCAATGGCCTGGGCAAAGTCGTCGCAGGTCACGGCATGGCCATCATGGCGCTGAAAGTACAGCGCCATGCCTTGGCGGAAGCCTTCTTGCCCCACCAGGGTGTGCATCATGCGCACCACCTCGGAGCCCTTTTCGTACACCGTGGCGGTGTAGAAGTTGTCGATGGCCAGGTAGCTGTCGGGGCGCACGGGGTGGGCCATGGGGCCCGCATCTTCGGGGAACTGCAGCTGGCGCAGGGTGCGCACATCTTCAATGCGTTTCACCGCGCGGGCGCTGTTGCTGCCGGCCATGTCCTGGCTGAACTGCTGGTCCCGGAAGACGGTCAGCCCCTCTTTCAGCGAGAGCTGGAACCAGTCACGGCAAGTGACGCGGTTGCCCGTCCAGTTGTGGAAGTACTCATGGGCGACCACGCTTTCAACGTTGCCAAAGTCAACATCGGTGGCGGTGGCGGGGTTGGCCAGCACGAACTTGGTGTTGAAGATGTTCAACCCCTTGTTCTCCATGGCGCCCATGTTGAAGTCGCTCACCGCGACGATCATGAAGCGCTCCAGATCGAGGCTGAGGCCGTACTTGGCCTCGTCCCAGGCGATGGAGGCGATCAGCGAGTTCATCGCGTGCTCGGTCTTGTCCAGGTCGCCGGCGCGCACGTAGATCTGCAGCAGGTGCTCGTGGCCCGCGCGGGTGCGAATGCGCTGCTCGCGGCGCACCAGATCGGCCGCCACCAGGGCAAACAGGTAGCAGGGCTTGGGATGGGGGTCCACCCACACGGCAAAGTGCTTGCCCCCCTCCAGCGAGCCTTCTTCCACCAGGTTGCCGTTGGACAGCAGCACAGGGTACTTGAGCTTGTCGGCCTTGAGGGTGACCTTGTACGTGGCCATCACATCCGGGCGGTCCAGGAAATAGGTGATGCGCCGAAAGCCCAGGGCCTCGCACTGGGTGAAGAAGCCGCCGCTGCTGTTGTACAGACCCGAGAGCTGGGTGTTTTTCTCAGGCGCACAGGTGGTGCGGATCTCCAGCGTGAAGGGCTGCTCGGGCAGCTTGTCCAGCACCAGTTGCTGATTCTCGAACCGGAAGGACACCGGCTCCCCGTCCACCAGCACGCGCGTCAGGGTGATGTCTTCACCATCGAGTCGCAGCGGGGCACCGGCCTGTGCCGGGTTGGGCTCCAGGGTCATCTTGTTGATGACCAGGGTCTTGGCCGGGTCCAGGTCGAAGCTCAGGTCGACCGTCTTGATCCAGTAAGCCGGCGGCGCATAGTCTTCGCGCCGCACCAGGGGGGCTGTCCCTTCACGCATGGTGATTCCTTCTTGAGCCCTTGTGGGGCAGGTTCATAGGATCAGATGCCTTGCTTCAGGCTGGCCTCGATGAATTGATCGAGGTCGCCATCCAGCACCTTCTGGGTGTTCGAGATTTCCACGTTGGTACGCAAGTCCTTGATGCGCGACTGGTCCAGCACATACGAGCGGATCTGGTGGCCCCAGCCCACATCGGTCTTGGTGTCTTCCAGCTTCTGCTGCTCTTCCATGCGCTTGCGCATTTCATGGTCGTACAGGCGCGAACGCAGGCGCTTCCAGGCCACGTCACGGTTGCTGTGCTGGCTGCGGCCGTCCTGACACTGCACCACGATGCCCGTGGGGATGTGGGTCAGGCGCACGGCAGAGTCGGTCTTGTTGATGTGCTGACCGCCCGCGCCCGAGGCCCGGTAGGTGTCGGTGCGCACATCGGCCGGGTTGATGTCGATCTCGATCGAGTCATCCACCTCGGGGTACACAAACACCGATGCGAACGAGGTGTGGCGACCGCCCGAGGAGTCGAACGGCGACTTGCGCACCAGACGGTGCACACCGGTTTCGGTGCGCAGAAAGCCAAACGCATAATCACCTTCCACCTTGATGGTGGCGCTCTTGATGCCGGCGGTGTCGCCCGGGGTCTCGTCTTCCATGTCCACCTTGAAGCCCTTGCGCTCGCAATAGCGCAGGTACTGGCGCAACAGCATCGAGGCCCAGTCACAGGCCTCGGTACCGCCGGCGCCGGCCTGGATGTCGATGAAGCAGTTGCTGGGGTCGGCCGGGTTGCTGAACATCCGGCGGAACTCCAGGCCTTCAACGTCGGCCGTCAGGGCGGCCACATCGTCGGCGATGGACTGCAGACCGGCCTCGTCACCCTCTTCTTTCGACATCTCGAACAGCTCGGCGTTGTCGGCCAGGCCGCTGGTCAGGCGCTCGATCACAAGCACCACGTCTTCCAGCGACTTTTTCTCTTTGCCCAGGGCCTGCGCGCGCTTGGGGTCGTTCCAGACGGTGGGGTCTTCCAGCTCGGCGTTCACTTCGGCCAGACGGCGGGATTTTTCATCCCAGTTAAAGATACCTCCGAAGGTCGTCCGTGCGCTCGCGCAGATCGGCAATGTTGGCGCCCAGGGCGTTGATGGTTTCGATGTCCATGGTCAATCCTGCTCAGTGTGCGTGTGGCCAGGCTCGCCCCCGGGGCGAATCAAGGCAAAAAGGCCCCGCTGTCGTCGACAGGAGCCTTGCGTATGGGCTTATTTTCTCACGTCGCGGGGCCCGTCAGAAACCGGGCCATGCACGCCGCGAGGGCCTCGGGCTGGTCATGGTGGAGCATGTGGCCGGCATCGGCCAGGGTTTCCAGCCTGAAATCGGGCACCAGCTTGACCCGCTCCAGAAATTCGTCACGCCCGAACTTGCCATTGAAAAACAGAAAGTACAGGGTGTCCGCTCCCTCGACGAACAAGACCGGACAACGGATGCGCGTCAGGAAGGCCCTGACCTCTTCCACACGGTACAGAAAGGGTTGGGGGCGTTTGTGGGCGGCGTCGGCATTGATCACCCAGCGCTCGCCCTCTGGCCGCCCCCAATGGCCGGCCAGCCACAGTGCAAAGCTGTCGCGCAGGCGGGGGTTGTTGGCCTGCAGCCGCTTGGCCACCTCGGCCTGGCTGGCGTAATCCTTCAGTTGCACGGGCGTCTTGAGTTCGTCCAGCCACTTTTCGTAGCGCTGCGGGGCTTCTTCAGGCTCGGTGGCCGGCAGACCGAAGCCCTCCAGGTTCACCAGCTTGCGGATGCGCGACGAGCGCACGCCCGCGTACAGCATGACCACGTTGCCGCCCATGCTGTGGCCCACCAGGTCCACGGGCTGCTGGGGCGAGAGGTGGTCCAGGATGGCGTCCAGATCGCCCAGGTAATCGGCAAAAAAGTAACAGTCGGTGCCCGGCGGCGCCGCGGTGCGCCCAAAACCTCGCCAGTCCACGGCCACCATGGGACGGTCCGACCACCCCGGCTGCTCGCGCAGGGCGTCCACCATGAACTGAAACGAGGCGGCCACGTCCATCCAGCCATGCACCAGCACGACCAGCGGCTGCTCGGGCGTGACGCGGGCAAGGTCGCCCCAGCACAGCAGGTGGTACTGCAGCCCCCGAATGTCCAGGGACAGCGTTTGGGCCGGATGGGTGGGTTGGTAGCTCGTGGGCGGGAGGGTGGGCGAAGACATGCGCGGGTCCGGGGACGCTGGGTGTGACTTTATGCCGGGCGGGTCACCTCATCTTGAGGGGATCGGGGACCCTCGGGATGCGACATCATCGCCGATGGTGCCATTTTTAACCTAAGCTCTCGTCCCTGTCGTCCAATCATCCGTCGGCCAGACACTTCAAGCCGTTGTGAATTCCCTACCGCCCCATTCTCACGAGCCACCGCAGGAGTCTCACCCGCTGAGCACCCCGGTCATGGGCCGTTTCGGCCCGGTGGCCGCCTGCCTGGCCGCCTTGGCCGTGGTGAGCATGGGGCTGATCGCCTGGTCTCACCTGGGCTGGCGCACCATCCAGGAGCGCTCGCACGCGTTCGATGCGCAGCTGTCGTCCATCCAGTTCAGGCTGCACCGCAGCCAGTGGCTGGTGGAAGAAGCCTTGCGGCAGCCCGACACCGCCACTCAAGAAGCCATCGTGCATCCGCTGGATGAAGCGCGGGTGCTGGCCAGCCGCCTGGCGATGGAAGACTCGCCCCTCATGCAGCCCTCGCTGACGCAGTGGATGGCGCAACTGCACCTGGCCGAGGCCGCCGTGCTGCAGCGGCTGCGCCGGCCGCAAGAGGTCCATGAGGCCACGGTGAGGCAGGCCCTGTCGGGCCTGGACCTGGCCTCGGTGGGGGTGACGCAGGCCTGGCAGCAAGAGCTGGAACTGGCCCGGCTGCACCAGAGTCGCCTGGACAAGATCAACATGGCCCTGGTGGGCGGTCTGACGCTGGTCCTGCTGTGCGCCATGTGGCTGGCCCACCGGCAACGAGACCGGGCCATGGGCGTGCTCAAGAAACGCGAAGCCCAGTTGAGGGCCTTTGCCGATGTGCTGCCCGATCTGGCGTTTCGGCTGGATCACGAAGGGCGCCATCTGGACATCTACGGCAACAACCTGCCCTTGCTGGGCCGCCCGCCACAAGCATGGCTGGGCCGACACCTGCATGAGTTCTTTGCCCCCGAAATGGCTGAGCGGCTGATGGGCACGCTGCGCACCGCCCTGTCCGAACGCAAGACGCAGTCGTCCAGCTTTGCGCTGGAGGTCAAGGGCCAGCTGCGCCATTTCGACAGCCGGTGCGCCCCGATCGGCGACAGCGACGAGGTCGTCTGGATGATCTGGGACATCACCGGGCGCCGTCAGACCGAGCGACGCTTGCGACGCAAGACGCGGATGTATGACTTTCTCAGCCACGTCAACCAGGCCATCGTGCGCTCGCAAGAAGAGCCTGCCCTGCTGGCACGCGTGTGCCGCGTCGCGGTTGAACATGGTCAGTTCCGCAAGGCCTGGGTGGCCTATTTTGACGAGGCGCACGATGACGGCAGTGCGCCGGGCCTGCAATGCCAGGCGGAGGCCGGTGATGCGCGCCCCGGCACCGACACCCTGAGCTTTCAGCTGCTGGAGACCCCCGCCCAGGAGGCGGTGCTGGACCGCAGCCTGCGCGAGGGGCGCACCTACCGCACGGCCGACCTGTCATGCGAGCCCTTGCGGCCGGCCTGGGCGCAAGACGCCATCGAGGCGGGCACGCCAGGCTGCGTGGTGGTGCCCCTCTACCGTGACCAGGCCTTGATCGGGCACCTCATCCTGGTGGGTAAACGGGTGGACGACCACGACACCGACGAGCTCGGCTTGTTTGAAGACCTCTCCAGCGACCTGTCTTTCGCCCTGACCACATTGCACCGCGAAGAACTGCGCAACCACGCCGAACAACGCATTCGGCTTCATGCCGCAGCCCTGGAAAGCTCGCGCGACGGCATGATGGTGCTGGGGCGGGACCGCTGCATCGTCAGCATCAACCCGGCCTTCACCGTCCTGACCGGCTATGACGAGCAAGAGGTCATCGGGCGCACGCCCGAGTTCCTGCTGCCCGACCACCCGGAGGAAACCATCGAAGCACTGCGCCGGGACATCATGGCGCAAGGCACCTGCCAGACCGAGGTGTGGTTCCAGAAAAAGGGCGGCGAGCTGTTCATGACCAAACTGTCGGTCAGCACCGTCAAAGGCCTGCAGGGCCGTCCCACCCATTTCGTGGGCGTGTTCACCGACATCACCCAGCTCAAGCAGACCGAAGAACGCCTGGCCCGCATGGCGCACTTCGACACCCTCACCGAGTTGCCCAACCGCATGATGATCCACCAGCGCCTGGCTCACGCCGTGAACCTGGCGCAGCGGCATCACACGCTGGTGGGGGTCGTGTTCATCGATCTGGACAACTTCAAGACCGTCAACGACGGCCTGGGCCACGCGGCCGGCGACAACCTGCTGCGACAGGTCGCGCAACGCCTGCGTCAACGCGTGCGACAAGAAGACACCCTGGGGCGCCTGGGCGGCGACGAGTTCATCCTGGTGCTGGAACACCTTCGGCACCCTCAGCAAGCCGCCCACGTGGCCACCTCCATCCTGGAGACGCTGGGCGAGCCCTTCACCCTGGACGGCGGGCAGCAGGTGTATGTGCGTGCCTCCATCGGGGTGGCCATGTTCCCGCAGGATGGCGTCGACGCCTCGGAGCTGGTGCGCAATGCCGATGCCGCCATGTACGAATCCAAACGGCGCGGCCGCAACAACTTCAGCTTCTACAGCAGCAATTTCACCACCGATGCCAACTCGCGCTTGCAGCTGGAAACCCGCCTGCGTCGGGCGGTGGAGCTGGGCGAGTTTGTGCTGCACTACCAGCCCATGGTGCGCATCAGCGATCACCGCGTGGTGTCGGTCGAGGCCCTGGTGCGCCTGAAGGCGCCTGAAGGCCAGGACGATCCTCCAATCTCGTCGATCGGCCCCAGCGAGTTCATCCCAGTGATGGAAGACACCGGCATGATCGTGGCCCTGGGCGACTGGGTGCTGGCCGAAGCCTGCCGCCAGGCCAAGGCCTGGCTGGACGCAGGCCTGGAGTTTGGCCGGGTGGCGGTCAATGTCTCACCCAGCGAGATCAGCCGTGGCGCCGTCCTGGACCGCCTCACGCGCATCCTGCAAGACACCGGACTGCCGCCCGAACGCCTGGAGCTGGAAATCACCGAAAGCGGCCTGATGGAGTCTGGCCCCGCCGCCGAAGCCTTCCTGCAGGCGGTGCATGCTTTGGGCGTGCAGCTCACGATTGACGACTTCGGTACCGGTTACTCGTCCCTGGCCTACCTCAAACGCTTCCCGGTGCAGCAACTCAAGATCGACCGCAGCTTTGTTCAGGACCTGCCAGGGCACGACAGTGACAACCAACTGGTCAGCACCATGATCGCCATGGCCCACGGCCTGCGCCTGCAGGTGGTGGCCGAGGGTGTGGAGATGCCCGACCAGGAAGCCTTCCTGGCGGCACTGGGGTGCGATGTGGCCCAGGGCTACCTGCATGGTCGCCCCTTGCCCGCGGAATTGCTCACCCCCTTGCTCAAGACCGCCTGAGAAGACAAGCTGAGTCCTGCAAAAAAAGCACGATCGTTCGATAATGGGTCTCCATCACTGCCGCCAGGTTGCCTCATGAGCGATGCACAGCCCACCTTGACCTCCCTGCCCCAGATCCTGGCGTCGAGAGAACGCGTTTCCGCCCCGCAGGTTCGCTTCAGCGTGCCAGCCGACTGGCTGCAGGGGCGCACCACCTTCGGCGGCTTGCTGTCGGCCCTGGCCGTGCAGGCCATGCGCGACGTGTGTGGCAGCAACTGGCCGCTGCGCGCGCTTCAAACCAATTTTGTGGGCCCGGTGGCCGTCGGCCACTTTGATGTCGAGGTGACCCTGCTGCGCCAGGGCAAGAACATCCGCCAGGTACAGGCCCGGGTGCTTCAATCCCAGGCAGACGGTCAGCCACAGGTCTGTGGCGTGCTGCTGGGGGTGTTCGGCACCGGCCGCGAGTCGGCCTTGCCCTTCATTCGCCCGGCACAGCCCACCGTGCAACGCACGGCCGAGCAGGCGGCCGTGTGGCCCTACATCCCTGACGTCATGCCGGCGTTCACGCAGCACCTGGAGTTCCGGCATGCCGAGGGCGGCGTGCCTTTCAGCGGTTCACGCGATGCCTACAGCCGCACCTACACGCGGCTGAAGGTGGCCGAGGGCGTGGACGCCGAGCTGCTCAGCGTGCTGCTGGCAGACGCCGGCCCCACGCCGGCCCTGGCCATGCTGCCTGGATTCGCGCCAGCGTCCTCGGTCTCATGGGCGCTGGAGTTGCGCCCTGTGGGCGACATCGACGCGCAAGGCCTGTGGCGCATGGACAAAGACGCCATCGCCACCGGCGAAGGCTACGTGAACGAAACCACCACGCTGTGGACGCCTTGTGGCCAGATGGCCGCCCTGGGATACCAGGTGGTGGCGGTGTATGGCTGAAACCCAGCGCCCGGCATCGCTGGGCGCCTTGTTCTGGGCCTTCACGGCGCTGGCCCTGCAGGGCTTTGGTGGGGTGATTGCCGTGGCCCAGAGAGAGCTGTGCGAACGTCGGCGCTGGCTCACGCCGGCCGAGTTTCTGGAATTGCTGGCCTCTGCCCAGGTGCTGCCTGGCCCGAACGTGTGCAACCTGTCGCTGATGATTGGTGACCGTTTCTTTGGGTGGCGTGGGGCCTTGGTGGCCTTGCTGGGCATGATGGCCGCCCCCCTGGCCTTGATGCTCGCGCTGGCCTGGGCCCTCGCGCAGGCCCAGACCGTGTGGCCGGCCACGCAATCCACGGTCAAAGGCGCGCTGTTTGGCATCGCCGCCGTGGCGGCTGGCCAGATCATCGGCACGGTGCTGAAACTGGCGGCCCCCTTGCGCCAGCATCCGCTGGGCGCCCCTGCCAGCATCGGTCTGGCCGCACTGGCCTTCGGCATGATGGTGGGTTTGAAGTGGCCCCTGCTGTGGGTGCTGCTGGGCCTGGGGGGCGCCGCCTGCGTGCTCACCTACTGGCGCTTGCGCCGCCCTGCCTCATGATGGCCAACGGTCTGGAGCTGCCTTGGGCCACGTGGGGTGAACTCTTCGGCCACTTCCTGGCGCTGTCGCTGATGTCCATCGGCGGCGCCATCACGCTGGTGCCCGACATGCACCGCCGCCTGGTCGACGAAGGCCAATTGCTGTCCGATGCCGATTTCACATCGGCCATTGCCCTGGCCCAGGCCGCCCCGGGGCCCAATGTGCTGTTTGTCTCGCTGATGGGCTGGTATGCCGCCGGATTGTCGGGGGCGCTGATCAGCACGCTGGGCATCATGCTGCCCTCCACCACCCTGACGCTGATCGTGTCTCGCTGGATCGCTTCTCGGCGCCATTGGTTGAGCGTCCAGGCGTTTCAGGGCGGCATGACCCCGGTCACCCTGGGACTGCTGGTGGCCACAGGATGGCACCTCGCCCCCACCCTGCAGCACGGGCGGGCCTTGCTGCTGTGCGGGGTGGTGGCATGGCTGGTGTGGCAAACGCGGGTGCGGCTGATCTGGCTGGTGGCGGCCGGGGCCGCCCTGGGTGCCCTGGGATGGGTGTGAGCACGGGCCGCCCGACTACACTGCGGTGTTTCGCCGACTTCACAGACCGACATGACCACGCCACTGACCATTCTTCACAACCGCGACCAGCAGCGTTTTGAAGCCACCGTCGACGGGCTGCTGTGCCGGGCCGACTACGAGCTTCGGCCTGGCGTGATGGCCATGACCCACACCATCGTGCCACCCGCGCTTGAAGGCCGCGGCATCGCCGCACAGCTGGTGCAGGCCGCACTGCACTGGGCGCGCGAACAACAACTGCGGGTGCAACCCGTGTGCAGCTACGTCGAGGCCTACCTGCGACGCCACCCCGAGTGGCAAGACCTCAGGGCCTGAGGCGCCTCACAACAAAGCCGCAATGGCCTGGGCCATGCGCTGGGCCGCCCCGCGATGGGCTTGCGCAAACGACTCGGACCGTGCCCTGGCCAGCGCCAGCGCTTCAGCGTCCGAGATCAGGTTCACCGCCCGCACCACGGCTTCGTCCCAATTGGCCACCCTGAAGGCCGCGCCTGCGGCCTCACTGAGTTCGGCCGCCTCAGCGAAGTTGAAGGTCGAGGGGCCCATCACCACCGGGCAAGCGCACGCGGCCGCCTCGATCAGGTTCTGCCCGCCCAGCGCAGCGAAGCTGCCACCGAGCAAGGCCACGCGGGCACTGGCGTAATAGGCCGGCATTTCGCGCATCGAATCGCCCAACCACACATCGGCCATGCGCGCGTCCTCGCCTGGCTGTTGCACCCCCCACGAACTGCGCCGAGCGAAGCGCAGGCCTTGGGCCTCGATCAACTCGGCCACCTCGTCAAACCGCTGGGGATGGCGCGGTACCACCAGTAATCGGGGCCATGGCCGTGTCGACGAGGCGGCCTGTTGCGTCCGCAAGGCACGCCAGGCCTGCAACAAGCCCTGCTCCTCGCCCTCGCGCGTGCTGGCCGCCAAGACCAATGGCCGACCGTCTGGTGCCCCATCAGACACCTGCGCCCAGCGCTGCCCCAGGGACAGCAGCGCTGGCGCCGGCGTCATGTCGAACTTCACATTGCCCGCCACCGCCACGTGTGGCGCCCCCATGGCACGCAAGCGCTCGGCATCGGCCTGTGTTTGGGCCAGCACGAGGCGCAGCGCCTGCGCAGCAGGCCTGAGCAGGGCTGCAAACCGTTGGCCCTGCCTAAGGCTCTTGGCGCTCAGGCGGGCGTTGGCCAGCACCATGGGCACGCGCAGGCGCGCCGCCTCGTGCTGCACGTTCGGCCACACCTCGGTTTCCATCAGCACCCCCACCGCAGGCCGGTGTCGCCGTAAAAAGCGACGCACGGCCCCCGGCGTGTCATAGGGCAGCCACACCTGGGCATCGCCAGGCTGCAGCAAGCCCAGCCCGGCCTCCCGCCCCGTGGCGGTGGTGTGGGTCAGCAGCAGGCGCATGCCAGGGATGGCCTCACGCAAGGCCTGCACCAGCGGCTGTGCCGCCCGGGCCTCACCCAGTGACACCGCGTGCACCCACACCACAGGGCCCGCCCCCGGGGCCACCATGGCCCCCCCCCAGCCCAGTCGCTCAGGCCAATGGGCGCGGTAGCCAGGCTCTGTGCGGCCGCGCGACCACACCCGCCACAGATAAGCGGGGGTGCCCAGTCTCAGCAACAGCGAGTACAGCCAGCGAACCAGAATACGCAGCCCCTGTCCTTGGCAGACGACGCCGCTGGCTCAGTGCGCAGATGCGCCCACGTGCGCATCGGGCTTGACGGCCAGGATCGCGGCCATGAAGGCCTTCTGGATGCGGTCCAGGGCTTCGGGCGTCTGCCCCTCGAAGCGCAACACCAGCACCGGTGTGGTGTTGGACGCCCGCACCAGACCAAAGCCATCGGGGTAGTCGGCCCGCAAGCCGTCGATGGTGGTCATCTGGGCGCCATCGAACTTGGCGGTTTCGCGCAGCTTGTCAATGACGGCGTGATGCTCACCTTCGGCGCAAGGCACGTTCAACTCCGGCGTGCTGTGGCTGGTGGGCAAGGCGTCCAGCACGGCACTGGGATCGGCCTCACGCGACAGGATTTCAAGCAGGCGGGCGGCGGTGTAGGTGGCGTCATCAAAGCCATACCAGCGCTCGGCAAAGAAGATGTGGCCGCTCATCTCGCCGGCGAAGGGCGCGCCTGTTTCCTTGAGCTTGGCCTTCACCAGCGAGTGCCCCGTCTTGTACATCACAGGCTCGCCGCCGGCGGCGCGCACGGCCACCGCAAGCTGCTGGCTGCACTTGACGTCGTAGATGATCTTGCCGCCCGGCACGCGGCTCAGGATGTCGCGCGCAAACAGCATGATCTGGCGATCCGGGAAGATGTTGTGGCCATCTTTCGTGATGACGCCCAACCGGTCGCCATCGCCGTCAAACGCCAGGCCCAGGTCGGCGCCTTGCGCCTTCACGGCCTTGATCAGGTCTTGCAGGTTTTCGGGCTTGGAGGGATCGGGGTGGTGGTTCGGGAAGTCACCATCCACTTCGGAGTAGAGCTCGGTCACCTCACAGCCCAGCGCACGCAGGATACCGGGCGCCGATGCACCCGGAATGCCATTGCCCGAATCGACCACGATCTTGAGGGGGCGGGTCAGCTTGCAGTCACCCACGATGCGCTGGGTGTACTCGGGCAAGATGTTCAGCTCTGTCAGCGACCCCGATCCCGATCCCGATCCCGAGGTGTACTCTTCGCGCTCGATGCGCTGGCGCAGGCCCTGGATGTCGTCGCCGTAAATGGCGCGCCCCGCCAGCACCATCTTGAAACCGTTGTAATCCTTGGGGTTGTGGCTGCCGGTCACCTGGATGCCGCTGTGGCAACCCTGATCACCACGGGTGGCCGCCACGTAGTACAGCATGGGCGTGGTGACCGCGCCCAGATCGATCACGTTGATGCCGGTGCTGCGCAGGCCCTTGATCAGCGCAGCGCTCAGTGACGGCCCCGACAGCCGGCCATCGCGGCCCACGGCCACGGCCTTTTCACCCAGCTTCAGGGCCTCGGTGCCGAACGCCTTGCCCAGATGCTCGGCGACGGCCTCGCTCAAGGTCTGACCGACGATGCCCCGAATGTCGTAGGCCTTGAAGATGGATGCGGCAACTTGCATGATGGTCCTTTGCTGAAATTGTTCGTGTTTGATGTCCCGATTGTAGGGACCCCTTGATGACGGTTTGCAAGACGCGCGCCCGCACATGCGGGGCGCGCGCACTTAAGATGCCCGGATGACACACGCTTCATCCGACAGCCCGACACCGGCCACACCCTCACCCCGGTGGTACTGGGAAGACTTCACAGAGGGCCTGAGCATGACCTTCGGCCCCAGACGGATCGAACGACAAGAGGTGATTGACTTTGCCCGGCAATTCGACCCCCAGCCGTTTCACCTCAGTGAGGAGGCCGGGCGAGCCTCTCTGTTTGGCGGGCTGGCCGCCAGCGGCTGGCACACCGCCGGCATCGTGATGCGCCTGATGTGCGATGGATTCTTGCTGAACTCTTCCAGCCTGGGGTCGCCCGGCCTGGACAGCCTGCGCTGGCTCAAGCCCGTGCTGGTGGGCGATGAATTGCGCGCGCGCATGACCGTGCTGGCCAGCCGCCCCATGAAAAGCAAACCCCATGTGGGCCTGGTGCAAACACGCTGGGAGGCCATCAATCAACGCGACGAGGTGGTGATGACCATTGAAAGCTGGGCCATGTTCGGTCGCCGCACGCCCGGCGAGGCCCTGTAGCCATGCAAAAAGCCCTGATGGATCACCATCAGGGCTTTGCAACTTGGCGGAGTGGACGGGACTCGAACCCGCGACCCCCGGCGTGACAGGCCGGTATTCTAACCGACTGAACTACCACTCCGCGTCGGTGACGACTTCACTTGCTTGCGCAAGCCAAGTGCCGTCAAAACTTGGCGTCCCCTAGGGGATTCGAACCCCTGTAGTCACCGTGAAAGGGTGGTGTCCTAGGCCTCTAGACGAAGGGGACTCCGTCTTGCAAATTGTCTTGAACTGAACCTGCCTCGCTGCCGGTTGGCGCCTGGTTGGATGGTGGAGGTAAGCGGGATCGAACCGCTGACCTCTTGCATGCCATGCAAGCGCTCTCCCAGCTGAGCTATACCCCCATCGTGCGATCACAACAGGGCGCCACACTGGCACCGAGACTGACTCAATTCGACGCTGCTGTGTCACCAGCAACGCCCATAAAACTTGGCGGAGTGGACGGGACTCGAACCCGCGACCCCCGGCGTGACAGGCCGGTATTCTAACCGACTGAACTACCACTCCGCGTCGGTAACGACTTTGCTGACATCGCTGCCAGCCAAGTGCCGTCAAACTTGGCGTCCCCTAGGGGATTCGAACCCCTGTAGTCACCGTGAAAGGGTGGTGTCCTAGGCCTCTAGACGAAGGGGACTGAATCCTTCATACAACCTGATCGACGCCGTGCCTGGTTCAACTGCAACCTGGTCACCGAACAACCCGGGGGTTGCTGGTGGAGGTAAGCGGGATCGAACCGCTGACCTCTTGCATGCCATGCAAGCGCTCTCCCAGCTGAGCTATACCCCCTCGGAACAGCTGCTTTCGCAGCGTTTCTTCGGTTTGCCCGGCTGCCTTGTTTCAAACAAAGCGTCGTTCAAGCGAGAATGAGAGTATAGCCCGTTTTTTCAACTCAGCGCAAGTTGTGTGCTGCGGGCGACAACATTCATGCGGCCAGTCGCGCCAACACCACGCTGCGTTCAAACAGGGCCAGCACGGCATCCACCGAAGGCGTCTGTGCACGGCCACACACCAGCAAGCGCACGGGAATGGCCAGCTGCGGCATCTTCAGCTTGAACTCGGCCAGAGTGTCCTTCAAGGCCTGGTTGATGGCGGGCGCTTCCCAGGCTGCATCGGCCAGGCGCCGGGCAAAAGCCGCCACGGCGGGCTTGACCGCATCGGTCAGCTTCTCGGCCAGCTCTTGTGCGGGCGGGATCACGTCGGCCACATACATGCCCAACCAATCCGCCAGCTCCACGGTGGTCGAACACCGGTCTTTGAACAACGCACACATGGCGGCCAAACGCCCATCGTCCAGCGCGGCCGGCAAGCTCACGCCGCGCGCGGCGAACTGCCCCCGCACCAAACCAGCCAGCATGGCGTCGGCGGCGGTCTTCATGTGCTGCTGGGCCACCCAGCGCAGCTTGGCCTCGTCAAATTGGCTGGCGCTGCGGCCCAGGTGGTCCAGGTTGAACCACTCGATCAACTGCGCCCGACTGAAAATCTCGTCGTCACCGTGACTCCAGCCCAGGCGGGCCAGGTAGTTCACGATGGCATCGGCCAGGTAGCCTTCATCGCGGTACTGCGTGACGGGCTTGGCGCCGTGTCGCTTGCTCATCTTCTCGCCCTGCTCATTGAGCACCGTGGGCAGGTGGGCGTAGATGGGCGGCTCTTGGCCCAAGGCGCGCAGGATGTTGATCTGGCGGGGCGTGTTGTTGACGTGGTCATCGCCACGGATGACATGGGTGATGCCCATGTCCATGTCATCGACCACGACGCAGAAGTTATAGGTGGGCGTGCCAATGATCTCGTCGCTGTCGGCGGCTGCCGGGCGGGCGATGACCAGGTCGTCCAGTTCGTCGTTGCTGATCTCGATGCGGCCCTTGACCTTGTCGTCCCACACCACGCTGCCGCCTTGGGGGTTCTTGAAGCGCAGCACGGGCTTCACGCCGGCCGGCACGGGCGGCAAGGTCTTGCCGGGCTCAGGGCGCCAGGTGCCATCGTAGCGGGGCTTTTCCTTCGCCGCCATCTGGCGCTCGCGCAGGGCATCCAACTCGGCGCTGCTCATGTAGCAGGGGTAGACCAGGCCCTGGTCCAGCATCTGGCGCACCACCTCTTTGTAGCGGTCCATGCGCTGCATCTGGTAGAACGGGCCCTCATCGTGGTTCAGGCCCAGCCACTGCATGCCTTCCAGGATGACATCCACCGCCGCTTGAGAGGACCGCTCTTCGTCGGTGTCTTCGATGCGCAGGATGAACACACCGTTGTTGGCGCGTGCAAATGCCCAGGGGTACAGGGCCGAGCGGATGTTGCCCAGGTGGATGAAGCCGGTGGGCGATGGGGCAAAGCGGGTGCGGACTTGGGACATGGTGATCAGCAATTCAGGGTGTCGAGCCCCCGGGCCAGGTCGGCCGTGAGGTCGTCGATGTGCTCCAGGCCCACGGCCACGCGGATCATGCCCTGCGTGATGCCGGCGGCCAGGCGCTGGTCTTCGGTGAGGCGCCCGTGCGAGGTGCTCGACGGGTGCGTGATGAGGGTCTTGGTGTCGCCCAGGTTGGACGTGATCGAGCACAGGCGCGTCTGGTCAATCACATGGAACGCCCCCTGGCGCAAACGTTTGGCAGCATCGCCAAGCACGGCTGGCGCTGGCACGGTGATCTCGCCTTCAGCCGGCCTGACGGTGAAGGACACCACCGCCCCGCCACTGCCGTTTTGCTGCGCCATGGCCAGCACATGCTGAGGATGGCTGGGCAGCCCGGGGTAGAACACCTGATCCACCTGGGGCTGCTGTTCAAGCCATTGCGCCAGCTTGAGGGCATTGGCACTTTGCGCGGCCATGCGGATGGACAAGGTCTCCAGCCCCTTGAGCACCACCCAGGCATTGAAAGGCGACAACGTCATGCCCGCACCGCGCAGGGTGCTCATCAGCGGACCATTGATGATGGCATCGGGCCCGCAAATGGCCCCGGCCAGCACCCTGCCCTGGCCGTCCAGGTACTTGGTGCCCGAATGGATGATGAGGTCTGCACCGAGGTCAATCGGCTTTTGCAGCGCTGGCGTGCAGAAACAGTTGTCCACCGCCAGCAGAGCGCCTGCGGCGTGCGCGATGTCGGCCAGCGCGCGAATGTCACACACCTCAGTGAGCGGGTTGCTGGGCGTTTCGGCAAACAACAGTTTGGTGTTGGGCCGCATGGCCTCGCGCCATTGCTGTACATCGGTCTGCGACACGAAGGTGGTCTCCACCCCGAACTTGCCGAACTGCGTCTGCAACAGCGTGATGGTCGAGCCAAACACGCTGTGAGAGCACACGATGTGATCCCCCGCCTTGAGCAGGCCCATCACCAGCAGCAAGATGGCGCTCATGCCGCTGGCCGTGGCAATGCAGGCCTCGGTGCCTTCGAGCGCAGCCAGGCGGCGCTCGAACATCATCGTGGTCGGGTTGGTGAAGCGCGTGTAGACGAAGGCTTCTTCTTCGTTGGCAAAACGGGCGGCCGCCGTGGCCGCGTCGGGGTGGTTGAAGCTGCTGGTCAGAAACAGCGCTTCCGAGTTCTCACCCCATTGCGTGGCAGGCAGGCCCTCGCGCACGGCCAAGGTTTCGATGCGGGCATCGCAGGGCAGGTCTTTGCGCGGCAGGCGTTTCTTGTCGTCAGGTGAGGCCATGGGCGGGCACTCCGTGTGGGGGTCAGTCAGCGCGGTTTTGAAGGGCCAGGCGCGAGTTGGTGGCGTCTTCTTCGTCCTTCTGCGTCAAACGCTGCGACTCAATGGCCGCGAAGTCTTCGGCACTCACGTCCCCGGTGATGTACTCGCCATCAAAGCACGAGGCCTCAAAGCCCTTGATGGAGGGGTTGAGCAAGCCCACCACTTTCTTCATGGCTTCGACGTCCTGGTAGATCAGGGCGTCGGCACCGATGATCTGGCGCACCTCTTCGGTGGTGCGGCCATGGGCCACCAGCTCGCTCTTGGTGGGCATGTCGATGCCGTACACATTGGGGAAGCGCACCGGCGGCGCGGCCGAAGCCAGGTACACCTTCTTGGCGCCCGCTTCACGCGCCATCTGCACGATCTCTTTCGAGGTGGTGCCGCGCACGATGGAGTCATCCACCAGCAACACGTTGCGGCCCTTGAATTCCAGCCCAATGGCGTTGAGCTTCTGGCGCACGCTCTTTTTGCGCACGCCCTGCCCCGGCATGATGAAGGTGCGGCCCACGTAGCGGTTCTTCACGAAGCCTTCGCGGTAGGGCTTGCCCAGCTTTTGCGCCAATTGCATGGCCGAAGGGCGGCTGGATTCGGGGATGGGAATGACCACGTCGATCTCGCTGGGCGGCATGGTCGAGATCACGCGCTGCGCCAGGGTCTCGCCCATGTTCAGACGGGCCTGGTAGACGGACACACCATCGATGACCGAATCCGGGCGGGCCAGGTACACGTACTCGAACATGCAGGGGTTCAGGCGCGTGTTCTCGGCGCACTGCTCGGCGTGCACCACGCCGTCCAGGTCCACGAACAGGGCCTCACCGGGCTGCACGTCGCGGATGAACTTGTGGCTGGTGCCCTCCAGGGCCACCGACTCGCTGGCCACCATCACCTCGCGGCCTTCGGGCAGGTCGGCCTCGCCGTAACACAAGGGGCGGATGCCGAACGGGTCGCGGAACGCCACCATGCCATGACCCGCGATCAAGGCGATGACCGCGTACGAGCCCTTGATGCGCTTGTGCACAGCCCGCACGGCCTTGAACACGGCGGCGGGCGTCAACGGCAGCTCGCGCCCGGCCAGCTCCAGCTCGTGAGCGAACACGTTGAGCAGCACCTCGGTGTCGCTGTCGGTGTTGAGGTGGCGACGGTCGATGTTGAACAGCTCTTTGCTCAGCGCATGGGCGTTGGTCAGGTTGCCGTTGTGCACGAGCACGATGCCGAAGGGGGCGTTCACGTAGAACGGTTGGGCCTCTTCTTCATTGAAGGCATTGCCCGCCGTGGGGTAACGCACCTGCCCCAGGCCCACCGTGCCGGGCAGCGCGCGCATATTGCGGGTGCGGAAGACGTCCTTGACCATGCCGCGTGCCTTGTGCATGAAGAACTTGCGGCCATTGGCATCCGGCCCGGCCGTGACGATGCCTGCAGCGTCCTGACCCCGGTGCTGCAAGAGCAGCAGCGAGTCATAGATGAGCTGGTTGACCGGCGCCTTGGAAATCACCCCCACGATGCCACACATGATTCACCTCGCAAAAACACGGATTCGAACAAGCAAGCCAGCCCGACCTTCAGGCTGGCAGATAAGACAGCACCTGGGGCGGCAATACCGGCTTGATGGCCAGCAAGCCGGCCTGCAACCAGAGCACCCCTTGCGAGCTTTGCCACACGGCAGCCTTCGCCAACGGGGTCATGCTGACCACCACACACAGGATCATGGCCACCACCAGGCCACGCACACAACCAAAACCCGCGCCCAGCACCCGATCAGGCGTGCTGAGAACCGACGCGCGGACCGCACGCCCCACCAACCAGGACAGCAGGGCCCAGACCATCCAGGCCAGCACAAAGGCCACCACCATGCCGGCCAGCACATTCACAGGGCTGCCCGGTTCACCCACGGGCAATTGGCGCGAGACCTCACCGCCCAGCGTCTGGGAGGCCACGTAAGCCACCACCCAGCCCATCAAGGCCATCACTTCAATGACCAGGCCTCGCCACGCCCCCACGAACACGGACAAGAGCAGGCCGGCCACGATGAGCCAGTCCAGCCATGAGCCGGCCACAGACAAAGTGGGTAAAGTGCTTGCATCCATGGGGGTCAGCGCCTGCCGTTTCAGAGGGTAAGCACCTTGCCGTCCAACCCCGCCTTGCGCAAGGCTGCCAGGGCCTTGTCGGCCTCGGCCCGGTTGGTGTACGGCCCCATGCGCACCCGGGTGCGTTTGCCGGCAGGCGTGTCGATCTGCTGAGCGTAGGTTTTGATGCCCATGCGCTCAAGCTTCAAACGGGCATCGCGCGCCGACTTGGGGTCGGCAAACGCGCCAAACTGCACCACATACCGCTCGCTGCCGGCCGCCACAGCCGGTGGCGTTGTCGTCGGCACCGCAGGGCGCTTGGCCACCGACGTGACCGCCGGTGAGGCCGGCGCAGGGGGCTGGCGCTCGGGCGCTCGTTCAGTCACAGCCACAGGCGCGGGCGCGGGGGCAGGAGCGGGTGCAGGCACCGGCTGCGCTTCAGGTGTCGGGTCGGTCGCCTCGTCCGTGGGCACCACGGCGGGTGGCAACACCTTCACGGGCTCTGCGCGCCGAGGCACAGCCCCGGTCACCGCCAAGGCAGGCTCAACGGCCGAAGCCCTCATGTCGACATCGGCCGACACGGGCCGCGGCCGGGTTTCCAGGAACGTGGGGAAGACCACCAACCCCGCCACCACCAGCACCAGCATGCCGATCAAGCGACGACGGGCCTGTACACGGGCCGCCTCGACATCGGCGGGCGTGGACACGGCTGGCCGAGCCCCGGGGCGGGCGCCCGCCCCCAGGCGGAAGCGCTGAAAAAATGCCGACACGGACATGGAAGGGCGAGGCTGAAACGTCAACAATCAAAGGCCAGACGCCGGACCAGCGCCAGGCATGTGGGGGGCATTCAGGCGAGGCAGGCCGTCGTGCAGCACCCCACCCACGGTGTAGAAAGAA
The DNA here is from genome assembly GCF_038069945.1 of Aquabacterium sp. A3. Lineage (NCBI taxonomy): Bacteria > Pseudomonadati > Pseudomonadota > Betaproteobacteria > Burkholderiales > Sphaerotilaceae > Aquabacterium > Aquabacterium sp. A3. Next base: position 212,605 of record NZ_JBBPEV010000004.1, read on the forward strand.
CCGAAGATCAGAATTCTATCCGCCGGGTCGGCCGCGGCCAGCGCCGCGTGCAAGGCAGCCATCGGGTCGGCATGGACGCTCACGGGCGCATCAGGCAGGGTTGCCGACACGCTGGCGCCTCGCTGCACCGTCAAGACGTCCGCCAGAGCCTGCCCGGAAGCCGCCCGGGCTGTGGGCAAATCACAGCAGTACCAGGCATCCACCAGCGGAAGCAGCTTGGCGGCCATGCCTGCCAGATCCTTGTCGGACATCGCCCCCCACACTGCATGGGTGCGCGGGAAAAAACCCATCTGGTCCAGATTGACCGCCAGCGTGGCTGCGGCATGAGGGTTGTGGGCCACGTCCAGGATCAAGGTGGGCTGACCGGGAATGATCTGGAACCGGCCAGGCAACTCCACGGTGGCCAGGCCTGTGCGCACGGCCTGCGCGGACACCGGCAAACGCGACCGAACCGCCTCCAGCGCAGCCAGCACCCCGGCGGCGTTGAGCAGCTGATTGGCGCCGCGCAAGGATGGGTAAGCCATGCCATTGAAGCGCTTGCTGCGCCCGGCCCACGACCATTGCTGTCGATCGCCCGCGTAGTTGAAATCACGACCGAAGCACCACAGATCGGCCTGCAACCCAGCGGCGTGTGCGACCACCGAACCCGGCACCTGCGGGTCAGAGACAACGGCCGGTCGCCCTGCCCTCATGATCCCGGCCTTCTCGTGCCCAATGCGCTCCCGATCTGGGCCCAGGTATTCCATGTGGTCCAGGTCAATGCTGGTGATGATGGCGCAGTCGGTATCGATCACATTGACCGCATCCAGTCGCCCGCCCAGCCCCACCTCCAGGATCACGGCGTCCAGGCCACTGTGGGCCAGCAGACGCAAGATGGCCAGGGTGGTGAATTCGAAATAGGTCAAGGCGGTGTCGCCACGGGCCTGCTCGATCGCGGCAAAGTGAGGCACCAGCGCATGGGGCTGCACCAAGGCGCCGTTCAATCGGCAACGCTCAGTGAAGTGGACCAGGTGGGGTGAACCGTACACCCCCACCTTGAACCCAGCCGCCAGCAAAATGCCTTCCAGCATGGCGCAGGTCGAGCCTTTGCCATTGGTGCCGGCCACCGTGAACACCACGGGGGCACCCTCCTGGGCCGGCTCGCCCACGGGCGTTCCAAGTCGCACCCCGGACGCCGCCCACACACGGCCCACGCGGTCCAGGCCCATGTCGATGGTGACGGGATGCAGGCGCTCGCAGTGGGCCAGCCATTCTTCAAGGGTTGCAGGAGCAGTGGCAGACATGGTGGACAGACAAACAGGGGGGCACAAACCAAAAAACGACGGGCTGCCTCAGCGCAGCCCGCATCACCAGATCAGGGTCAGGGCGCAGAGCCCCCGCTCAGAGACTCAAACGGCCACGGCGTCGGCCGGTTGACGCAGCAAGATGGCCAATTGCCGTGCCACGGCCAGGCGCATCTCACGGCGGTCCATGATCATGTCCACCGCCCCCTTCTGAACCAGGAATTCAGAACGCTGGAAGCCCTCAGGCAGCTTTTCCCGCACGGTGTTCTCGATCACGCGGGGCCCTGCAAAGCCAATGAGGGCCTTGGGCTCGGCGATCACCACGTCACCCATGAATGCGAACGAGGCCGAGACCCCCCCCATCGTGGGATCGGTGAGCACGCTGATGTAAGGCAGGCGCGCCTTGGCCAGACGCGTCAAGGCCGCGTTGGTCTTGGCCATTTGCATCAGGCTCAGCAAGCCTTCTTGCATGCGCGCGCCCCCTGTGGCGGTGAACGAGATGAACGGCGTCTTGGTGGCCACGGCGGCCTCGACACCGCGCACGAAGCGCTCACCCACGACCGAACCCATCGAGCCGCCCATGAAGTCGAACTCGAAACAGGCGGCCACGACCGGAATGCTGTGCACCGATCCGCCCATGACGATCAGGGCATCGGTCTCGCCAGTGGCCTCCATGCCCTGTTTGAGTCGTTCGGGGTACTTTTTGTTGTCCTTGAACTTCAGGGCGTCGATGGGCAAAACCTCTTGCCCGATTTCGTAGCGCCCTTCGGCGTCCAGGAAGGCGTCCAGGCGTGCCCGTGCACCGATTCTGTGGTGGTGTCCGCACTTGGGGCAGACGTTGACATTGGCCTCGAGGTCGTTCTTGTACAAGACGGTCTCGCACGACGGGCACTTCACCCACAAACCCTCGGGCACCGAGCGACGCTCTGAGGGGTCGGTGGGCTGAATCTTGGGGGGAAGGAGTTTCTCGAGCCAGCTCATGGTCAACCTTTCAGGGAATCAAGTGCAGCGCGAATCTCGGCAATGAAGCCGCGGGCCGCTGCCACCACGGTCTCGGGCGACTGCGCTTCCAGCAGCTGCACCAGGCGCGATCCAATCACCACGGCGTCGGACACCGCTGCCACCGCCTTGGCCGTTTCGGCATCCCGGATGCCGAATCCGACACCAACAGGGATGCTGACATGGGCCTTGATGCGGGGCACCATGGCCGCCACAGCGGCGGTGTCAAGGTGGCCGGCGCCGGTCACGCCTTTGAGCGACACGTAATACACATACCCGGCTGCGATGCGGCCCACGACCGCCATGCGCTCTTCGGACGACGTCGGCGCCAGCAAGAAGATGGGGGCCAGGCCCACCGCCTTCAAGCGCGCAGCGAATTCCTCGCACTCTTCGGGCGGGTAGTCCACCACCAAGATGCCATCGACACCGGCGGCCTTGGCGTCGCGCACAAAGCTGCCCGGCCCATGACGGAGGTCGTGGTTCTCGATGGGGTTGGCATAGCCCATCAGCACGATGGGGGTAGTGGCGTTCTTCTGACGGAAGGCCCGCACATCGTCCAGCACGTGGTTGAGCGAAATGCCGTGCGTGAGCGCACGCTCGGCCGCACGCTGAATCACCGGACCGTCGGCCATCGGGTCCGAAAACGGCACCCCCAACTCGATCACGTCGGCGCCGGCTTCTGCCATGGCCAGCATGATGTCCACGGTCTTGCCCGGAAAAGGGTCGCCGCAGGTGATGTAGGGGATCAGCGCCTTGCGCCCCTGCTCCTTGAGCGTGGCGAAGGTTTGATCGAGGCGGGTGATGGGGTGGCTCACAGCGCTCATCATGCGCCCCCTTTCACCGACTGGCCCCGGCACGACGGACGGCAGTAGAACTCGGCGCCGGTCAGGTCGGCCACGGTGCCGATGTCCTTGTCGCCGCGGCCCGAGAGGTTGACCAGCACGTGCTGATCGGGCTTCATCGTGGCGGCCAGTTTCATGGCATGGGCCACGGCGTGGCTGGATTCGAGCGCTGGGATGATGCCCTCGGTGCGGCACAGGCGGTGGAAAGCTTCGAGCGCTTCCTTGTCGGTGATGCCCACGTACTCGGCACGACCGATGTCCTTGAGGTACGCATGCTCCGGGCCCACGCCCGGGTAGTCCAGGCCAGCGGACACCGAGTGCGTCTCGGTGATCTGCCCGTTCTCGTCTTGCAGCAGGTAGGTGCGGTTGCCGTGCAGCACGCCCGGCACGCCCTTTTGCAGCGACATCGAATGCTTGCCACTGTCGTAGCCTTCACCGGCCGCTTCGACACCGATCAGGCGCACCTGCTCGTGCGGGATGTAGGGGTAGAAGATGCCCATGGCGTTGGAGCCACCGCCCACGCAGGCCACCACCGCATCCGGCTGGCGGCCGATCTGCTCGGGCATCTGCTTGAGGCACTCCTCGCCGATCACGCTCTGGAAATCACGGACCATGGCGGGATAGGGGTGCGGCCCGGCCACCGTGCCGATGATGTAGAAGGTGTTTTCGACGTTGGTGACCCAATCGCGCATGGCCTCGTTGAGCGCGTCTTTCAGGGTCTTGCTGCCGGATTCGACCGGCACGACCTTGGCGCCCAGCAGGTGCATGCGATAGACGTTGGGCGACTGGCGCTTGACGTCTTCAGCACCCATGTAAACCACGCACTCCATGCCGTAGCGCGCGCAGATGGTGGCGGTGGCCACCCCATGCTGGCCTGCGCCCGTTTCGGCGATCACGCGGGGCTTGCCCATGCGCTTGGCCAGCAGGGCCTGGCCGATGGTGTTGTTGACCTTGTGCGCGCCGGTGTGGTTCAAGTCTTCGCGCTTGAAATGGATCTGGGCGCCGCCGATCTCGCTGCTGAGGCGGGCAGCGTGGTAGATCGGGCTGGGGCGTCCCACAAAGTGGGCCAACTCACGCCGGAACTCGGCCTTGAAGGCCTCGTCGTGACGATAGTGTTCGTAGACGTTCTTGAGTTCGTCCAGGGCGTAGATCAACGTCTCGGAAACAAAAGTACCGCCGTACGGACCGAAGTGCCCGCGGGCATCAGGCTGTTGATAGTTCAGCATCTCAAATTCAGCAAAGTTTCCTGCGTGGGTCGGGCACGTCAACACCGTCATGCGTCACCGGCACATTGCCGGTCGGCTGCCCGCACAGCCAGACAGAACCGACGCATCAGCCCAGCATCCTTGATGCCCTTGGCCGACTCCACGCCCGAACTCACATCCACGGCCCATGGCCGCACACGCCTGATGCCCTCGCCCACGTTGTCAACACCCAACCCACCAGACAGGATCAGAGGCCGAGCAAGGGCTGCGGGCAACAGGGACCAATCAAACACCTGCCCGCCGCCGCCGTAGCCCTCCACATGGGCATCGACCAAAATGGCGCGCGCAGACTCGTAAGAACGGGCGAAGTTTACCAAATCGACCCCCGGCGCCATCCGCGCTGCCCGTATGTAAGGGCGCCCAAATTCAAGGCAGTCTGAAGGCGCCTCGTCGCCATGGAATTGCAGCAGGGCGTCAGGCACCGCATCCAGCGCCCGATGAACGGTGGCTGGGGAGGCATTGACCAGCAGCAGCACCGGCGTGACGAACGGGGGCAAACGACGCGCCAGTTCGGCCGCCCTGGCCGACTCGACATGACGGGCGCTTTTTTCGTACAGCACGAAACCGATCGCGTCAGCCCCCGCCTCGACGGCGGCATCGACATCGGCTTCCCGTGTCAGCCCGCAGATTTTGATCCGCGTGCGGTGGTCGCTAGACAATGACATCCATGGGGCCAGGCCATGCACCTGGCGGGGTGTTGATGCCCGATTGTCTCAAAAAGCAGGGAAAACGCCCAGCGCCACCCAAATATCCCGCATCACGAAATCACCCAGGAAGCCAATCCATCGCGGACACGGCGGTTGGCAGACCCCACACCTCGTCATACTGCGGCCCCAGGAAGTACAGACCATCGGCCGCGAACGTTGGGGCCGCCACCCGGCGGTCACGTGCCTGGAGCACCTCTCCGACCCAATCCGGTGGCCGCGTGCCGGTGCCGACCGCCACCAGACACCCCATGATGTTGCGGATCATGTGATGCAGGAAGGCCTGTCCTTCAAAATCGAACCGCCAGTACGCCGTGGCCCCACCCTCTGGCGCCTGACATCGGGCGATGCGGATGTCACGCAACTGCTTGACCGGCGTTGGAGACTGGCACATGGATGAGCGAAACGACGAGAAATCATGCTCGCCCACCAGGTGTTGTGCGGCACGGCGCATGGCATCCCCGTCGAGCGGCCGAAAAACCCAGCCCACGCGACCGGCCTCGATGGCGGGACGCACAGGCGCCTCCAGCAGCACATAGGCGTAACGCCGCCCCCGGGCGCTGTTGCGCGCATGGAAGGATGAGGTCACCGGGTGAGCCCACTGCACGGCAATGTCCGCCGGCAAAAAGGCATTCGTGCCCCGAACCCAGGAAAATGGCTCACGCACCAGGTCGGTGTCCAGGTGAACAACCTGGTTGATGCCATGCACGCCGGCATCCGTGCGGCCCGCACACACCACCTTGATGGAACGCACGGCAAAGCTCGACAAGGCTTGCTCCAGCGCATCCTGCACCGTCCCGCCGCCAGGCTGAGACTGCCAGCCCTTGTACGCCGACCCCAGGTAAGAAACGCCAAGGGCGACCCGCTGGATCGCCCCTGTTTCAGGGGCTGCAGGCGGAGCGCCCACAACCCCACAGACCTGCTGCGGCATCAGCCCAAGGTGTCCAGCATGGCTTGGGCCTTGGCCTTCAAGGCGGCATCAGAGGCACTGTCGACCACCTCCTGCAGGAGCTCACGCGCGCCATCCACATCACCGATTTGACGGAACTCTTCTGCCAGTTCGAACTTGCGAACCATCGGATCGTCAGACACCTCGTCAGCGTCGCCAGAGGCCGTGTCAGGCTCCAGCTCCAGGGAAGCGGGCTCAGCCACCGCGTCCATGCCCGGCTCGGAGGCTGGCCCCTGGTCCAGGTCCAGGCTGATGGATTCGAAATCGAACGATGGGGCCGGTGCCGGCGCAGGCTCGGCCGCTGCCGACGACGGCACATCGTCCAGGTTGAGGTCGAAGTCCAGGGCGTCGCTCTCGGCGGGGGCGGATTCGCTCGCCGAGGGCTCCTCCAGCGCGACCGGTGCGGTATCGGGCCCTGGCGTCAACTCGGGCAGGTCACTGCGAAGCTCTGGCAAATCACCGGCTTCGGTGATCGGAGGCGACACGGAGTCGGTGACCGAATCCAGGGGCGCTGGCGCCGAGATGTCCAGGTCGATGCTGGACAGGTCCTCCACCGACGGTGCAGGCGCCTGGGCGGCGCTGGCCTCGCCATGCGCAGCAGGCACCTCCATGTCCGTTGGAGCGAACGTGTCCAGGGCGCTGGGCGCTGGCATCACCGAATGGGGCACGGTGCTGGCACCGAGCGGCTCTGCGGCATTCTCGGCAGCGGCCAAGGCCCCCACCGGCGGCTGCCCACCCGGCTGGTACAGCGGGTTGTCCGGATCAATGCCTGCACCCAGTTCCTGGGCTCGCGCCCAGTCTTCGCCTGCACCACCCGTCAACTGATAGAGCTGAACCGCCAAGGCCTCAAAGCCTTTGGTGTCGCGTCGCTTGGCGTACACCTCCAGCAGCTTGGTGCGGATGGCCAAGCGTTCAGGGCTGGAGCGCAGCGCTTCCTTGAGGATTTCTTCTGCCTGAAGGTCGCGCCCATACGCCAGGTACACATCGGCCTCGGCCACGGGGTCCACATCACCGATGGCATCGAGCTGGCTCAGCGAATAGCTCATCGACGACGGACCACCGGTGGCGTCACGGGTATCGACACGCTGCCCACCGCTGGCCCCAAAGAAGGAATCGGGCTGCAGACGGCTTTCGAGGAACGAGGTCTCGCCCGTTTCCGTGCGCCGACGAGAGCGGATGAACATGGCCAAGCCCGCCAGCAAGGCCACACCCGCCCCGGCCGCGGCCAGGATCATGGGGTTGAGCGATTGCAGGAAGCCGGGCTCGTCGCTCACCGGCGGCGTGATGGGTGCTGGCACCGGCACAGGCACGGACGGCGCCTCAGCGACGACCGCCGGAGGCTCGGATGCGGCATCAGCGCTCTGCGTGGCCGACGCTTCGGACGCCGCCATGTCGATGACCACGGCGCTGGCGGCAGAGGCTGCCTGCGCCGCACGCTCTGCGGCCTCCTTGTCTGCGGCGGCCTGCTCCGCGGCCAAGCGATCGGCCTCGGCTTTTTCGGCGGCCAGGCGCTCGGCTTCAGCCTGCTCGGCCGCCAGCTTGTCTGCAGCGGCCTTGTCTGCCGCCGCTTTCTCAGCGGCAGCCTTCTCGGCAGCGGCCTTTTCGGCCGCCAGCTTCGCGGCAGCCGCCTTGTCGGCTTCAGCCTTCTCGCGCACGCGACGCAACTCTTCCAGGTTGCGATTCAGCTCGGCCACCCGTGCCGCTTCTTCTTGCTGCGCACGGGCCTGCGCCAGCTTGTCTTCGGCCGCCGCACCCTTGGGTGCCGTCACGGCGCCCTTGCTCAAGGTCAGTTTGTCAGGGCTGGGGGTGGTGGCCTGCTGACGGTCCTTGACCTCCGCCTCGACGCGGCCACTGGCCTGGCGTTCCGGTTGCGCTTGGGCGCCCACGCCAGCCGCCTCGGCCAGACGTTGTCGATAGGCGTTGAAGTCGGCGCTCTGGGCACGAATGATCTGCCGAGCCTCGGCGCGAGACACGGCCTGCACCTCGTCGGCCTTGGGCACATTCAGCACCACGCCGGCCTTGAGGCGGTTCATGTTGTTGCCAGAGAAAGCCTGAGGGTTGTTGCGATACAGCCCCACCAGCATCTGGTCAAGCGACACGCCATCCGGCATTTCCTTCATCGCGATGCCCGACAAGGTGTCACCGCTGCGCACCTTGACCTCACGCGCCTGTTGTTCTGGCGTCTCGACCGGTTGCGCCTGGGGTGCGCGAGCCACCGGCGCAGGCACGGGTGCAGGTGCAGGTGCAGGTGCAGGTGCCGGGGCCGGAGTTGGGGCCGGGGCCGGGGCCGGCTTGCTGGCGGGTGCCACAGGGGCTGGGACAGCACTGCTTGGCTTCGCTGCGGGCGCGGTCGGGGCGGGTGCCGGCGCAGGTGCAGGTGCAGGTGCAGGTGCGGGTGCAGGTGCGGGTGCGGGTGCGGGTGCGGGTGCGGGTGCGGGTGCGGGTGCGGGTGCGGGTGCGGGCGCAGGTGCCGTCGCAGGCATCGGTGCAGGCGGCGCCACCGGCGCGGTCATCGCGGGCGACGTGACGGCAGCAGACCGAGTGGCCGGCGGGTCAAACAGCAGGGTGTACTCGCGAACCAGCCGGCCAGACGACCACGACAGGTCGAGGATCACATCGACAAAGGGTTCTTGCACCGCGCGATCGCTGGCGATGCGCAGGAAGGGCCGGCCATCGGCACGGCGTTGCAAGGTGATGTTGGTGGCCGCCAGCACGGCGTTGTAATCAACCCCGGCGGCGCGGTAGGTTTCCGGCGTGGCCACGCGCACCTGAAGCGATGCGCCTTCCTCAGCGGTCAGACTGGTCACGTCAATCTCGGCACGCAGGCTTTCGCCCAGGGCAGATTGAACGTTCAGGCGACCCAGACCCAGGGCCCAGGCCGAAGCAGGCAACAGGGTCACGCCCGACAAAACGGCCGCAACGGCCACACGATGCAGGGCAAAGGACCCTGCGGACAACGGATGATCTTTCAAGGCGTCTCCCAAGTCGTCATGGGCTGACAAGCAGCCGGTCATCGCCAAACACCCACGCGAACGCGTGGACGCGACAACACCTGCAGACGGTACGCAGCAGAATTCACAATAACATCAAGCATATAGGGTGACAAGCTCATGCAAATACTGATCTACACCCCGCCCACAAATCATTTCCTCGGATGTGATGCGTGGGTGAGCATTGTCGTGGCACGGCAACATACCCCCGCACGGATTTTGTATCCAGACGTTGCAAATCTACGCCCTCGCCACCCTCGAAGAACAAAAGGCGCTGATATTGATCAGACGCCTTTTGGAGTTTTGCGCAACGCCGAAATCAGCGCGCCAGCAAGATGCGCAGCATGCGGCGCAGGGGCTCGGCTGCACCCCACAGCAATTGATCGCCAATGGTGAACGCGCCCACATATTCCGGGCCCATGGCCAGTTTACGGATGCGACCCACCGGAATCGTCAGCGTGCCCGTGGTGGCCACCGGCGTCAGGTCACGGATGGTGGCCTCGCGGGTATTGGGCACCACCTTCACCCACTCGTTGTCGGCGGCGATCATGGCCTCGATGTCGGCCACCGGCACATCCTTTTTCAGCTTGAAGGTCAGGGCCTGGCTGTGGCAACGCATGGCGCCAATGCGCACGCAGAACCCGTCCACAGGAATGGCCGGGGCACTGAAGCCTTCGCCCAGACCCAGGATCTTGTTGGTTTCGGCCATGCCCTTCCACTCTTCCTTGGACTGCCCGTTGCCCAGGTCCTTGTCGATCCAGGGGATCAGCGAGCCACCCAGCGGCACGCCGAAGTTGGCGGTCTCGGCCTCGGTCAGCGAACGCTGCTTGGCGATGATCTTGCGGTCGATTTCCAGGATGGCGCTCTTGGGGTCGTCCAGCAAGGACTTGACCTCGGCGTTGAGCGTGCCGAACTGGGTCAGCAGCTCGCGCATGTGCTGGGCGCCACCACCGGAGGCGGCCTGGTAGGTCTGGGTGGACATCCACTCCACCAAACCCGCCTTGTACAGCGCACCCACGCCCATCAGCATGCACGACACGGTGCAGTTGCCGCCCACCCAGTTCTTGCCGCCCTTGGCCAGCGAGTCCTTGATGACGGGCATGTTCACCGGGTCCAGGATGATCACGGCATCATCCTTCATGCGCAGCGTCGAGGCAGCGTCAATCCAGTGCCCCGTCCAACCTGCGGCGCGCAGCTTGGGGAACACTTCGGTGGTGTAGTCGCCGCCCTGCGCCGTGACGATGATGTCGCAACGCTTGAGTTCGTCGATGTTGAAGGCGTCCTTCAGGGTCGTCTCGTTCTTGGCCATGGCCGGGGCCGCGCCGCCGGCATTGGACGTCGAGAAGAACAGGGGCTCGAAATGAGCGAAGTCGCCTTCGGCCTGCATGCGGTCCATCAGGACCGAGCCGACCATGCCGCGCCAGCCCACCAGACCAACCAGAGTCGTTGCCATGTTGTGTGTCCTCAGTAAACGTGTTTGATGTGGGATCCCGGTTCAGCGATCACTGCGCCTTCAGGGCGGCCACCACGGCCTCGCCCATCTCGACGGTGCCGACCTTCTTCGTGCCTTCGGAGTAGATGTCGGGCGTGCGCAGGCCTTGCTCCAGCACGGACTGCACGGCACGCTCGATGCGGCTGGCGGCCTCTTCCTGGTTCAGGCTGAAGCGCAGCATCATGGCGGCGCTCAGGATGGTGGCCAGGGGGTTGGCCACACCCTTGCCGGCGATGTCAGGGGCGGAGCCATGGCTCGGCTCGTACAGACCCTGGCCCTTGGCGTTCAACGAGGCCGAAGGCAGCATGCCGATCGAGCCGGTCAGCATGGCGGCGGCATCAGAGAGGATGTCGCCGAACATGTTGCCGGTGAACAGCACGTCGAACTTCTTGGGGGCCTTGACCAGCTGCATCGCGGCGTTGTCCACGTACATGTGGTCGAGCTCGATGTCGGGGTACTGGGCGTGCACCTCGGTGACCACGTCCTTCCAGAACTGGAAGGTCTCCAGCACATTGGCCTTGTCGACGCTGGTCACGCGCTTGCCACGCTTGCGGGCGGCCTGGAAGGCGACGTGGGCGATGCGCTCGATCTCGGGGCGCGAATAGCGCATCGTGTCGAAGGCTTCCGGCGCGCCCTTGAACTCGCCGTCCGGCGATTCGCGGCGGCCGCGCGGCTGGCCAAAGTAGATGTCGCCGGTCAGCTCACGGATGATGAGGATGTCCAGGCCCGCCACCAGCTCGGGCTTGAGGCTGGAGGCGTGGGTGAGCTGCGGGTAGCAGATGGCCGGGCGGAAGTTGGCGAACAGGCCCATGTTCTTGCGCAGGCCCAGGATGGCCTGCTCGGGGCGCAGCGGGCGGTCGAGCTTGTCGTACTTCCAGTCGCCCACCGAGCCGAACAGCACAGCGTCCGATTCCATGGCCAGCTTCAGGGTGTGCTCGGGCAGCGGGTGGCCGTGCGCGTCAAACGCGGCGCCGCCCACCTTGGCTTCGTCCAGCTGGAAAGGCAGGTCCAGCACCTTCAGCACCTTGACCGCCTCGTTGACGATCTCGGGACCGATGCCGTCACCCGGCAGCACAGCAATCTTCATGACCATGGTTGACTACTCAGACAATACGGTGGTTGAGCCAGGGCTTTTGCGCCAGGCGTTCGGCTTCGAAGGCCTTGATCTTGTCGGCGTGACGCAGGGTCAGGCCGATGTCGTCAAAGCCATTGAGCAGGCAGTACTTGCGGAAAGGCTGCACGTCGAAAGCCAACTCGGTGCCATCGGCCTTGATCACGACCTGGCGCTCCAGGTCGATGGTCAGCTCGTAGCCGGGGAAGGCAAACACTTCGTTGAACAAGGTGTCGACCTGCTGCTCGCTCAGCTGGATCGGCAGCAAACCGTTCTTGAAGCAGTTGTTGAAGAAGATGTCGGCAAAGCTGGGCGCGATGATGGCGCGGAAGCCATATTGGTCCAAGGCCCAGGGCGCGTGCTCGCGGCTGGAGCCACAACCGAAGTTCTTGCGCGCCAGCAACACCGAAGCGCCCTGATAACGCGGCTGATTCAGCACGAAATCGGGGTTGGGCTTGCGGGTGGCCGGATCTTGCCCGGGCTCGCCGGCGTCCAGGTAGCGCCACTCGTCAAACAGGTTAGGGCCGAAACCGGTGCGCTTGATGGACTTCAGGTATTGCTTGGGGATGATGGCGTCGGTGTCGACGTTCTCACGGTCCATGGGGGCCACGAGCCCCTTGTGAATGCGGAATGCTTGCATGGCAGTGGTGAATTACTTGGCGGCGCCGGAGATGGCCTCACCCGCTTTTTCGATGTCCTTGCCCACACCATGCATGGTGTTGCAACCGGCGAAGGCCAGCAAGGAAGTCAGGGACAACAGGGCAATCAAACGTTTCATGGTGTTGAACCTCAAGCGATGCGACGAACGTCGACGAAATGACCTTGCATGGCCGCTGCCGCAGCCATGGCTGGGCTGACCAGGTGGGTGCGGCCGCCCGCGCCCTGACGACCTTCGAAGTTGCGGTTGCTGGTGGAGGCGCAACGCTCACCGGGCTCCAGGCGGTCGGCATTCATGGCCAGACACATGGAGCACCCCGGTTCGCGCCACTCGAAGCCGGCAGCGATGAAGATCTTGTCCAGACCTTCGCGCTCGGCCTGCTCCTTGACCAGGCCCGAGCCGGGCACCACCAGCGCCAGCTTGACGTTGGAGGCGATGCGCCCCCCCACGCGCTTGACCACCTCGGCGGCCGCACGCATGTCTTCAATCCGGCTGTTGGTGCACGAGCCGATGAAGACCTTGTCGACGTGGATGTCGCTGATGGCCTTGTTGGGCTCCAACGCCATGTACTGCAGCGCACGCTCCATGGCAGAGCGCTTGACGGGATCTTTTTCCTTGTCGGGATCGGGCACGCGGGCATTCACGCCCACCACCATCTCGGGCGAGGTGCCCCAGCTGACCTGGGGCTCGATGTCTTCGGCCTTCAACTCCACCACGGCATCCCAATGGGCGTCGGGGTCGGAGTGCAGCGTGCGCCAGTAGGCGATGGCTTGCTCCAGCTCCACCCCGGTGGGGCTGAACGGACGGTTCTGCACGTACTGGATGGTGGTCTCGTCCACCGCCACGACGCCAGCGCGTGCGCCGCCTTCGATGGCCATGTTGCACACCGTCATGCGGCCTTCCATGCTCAAGGCGCGGATGGCGCTGCCAGCGAACTCGATGGTGTAGCCCGTGCCGCCGGCCGTGCCGATCTTGCCGATGATGGCCAGCACGATGTCCTTGGCGGTGCAGCCGGCAGGCAGTTGCCCCTCGACCTTCACCAGCATGTTCTTGGCCTTCTTGGCCAGCAGCGTCTGGGTGGCCATCACGTGCTCGACCTCGGACGTGCCGATGCCGTGCGCCAGCGCACCAAAGGCGCCATGCGTGGAGGTGTGGCTGTCGCCGCAGACGATGGTCATGCCGGGCAGCGTGGCGCCCTGCTCCGGGCCGATCACGTGCACGATGCCTTGGCGCCGGTCGCCCATCTTGAACTGGGTGATGCCATGGCGGTCGCAGTTGGCATCGAGCGTGTCCACCTGCAGCTTGGACACCGGGTCCTTGATGCCATCGCGACGATCGGTCGTGGGCACATTGTGGTCGCTGGTGGCCAGGTTGGCCGACAGGCGCCACAGCTTGCGACCAGCGATGTCCAGCCCCTCGAAGGCCTGCGGACTGGTCACTTCATGCAGCAGTTGACGATCGATGTACAGCACCGCGGTGCCATCGTCTTCGGTGTGGACGACGTGCTCGTCCCAGATCTTGTCGTAGAGGGTGCGTCCCATGGTCCTGTCGCGCGGGGAAGGGGCAAGGTGCCCCCAGGTTGGGGAAAGTCCTCCATTTTACGACACGACCTGCCATGAAAAAACCCGGCCACAGCCGGGTTTTTCGAAGCGCGGGGCAAACGCCCTCGCCTGCACCAATCAGCGCGAGGCGATCGGCTTGACGTCGCGCTTCTCGGCGCCAACGAACAGCTGACGGGGACGGCCGATCTTGTACTCGGGGTCACCGATCATTTCGTCCAGCTGGGCGATCCAGCCGACGGTACGGGCCAGCGCGAAGATCGCGGTGAACAGCGGCACAGGGATGCCAATGGCGCGCTGCACGATGCCGGAGTAGAAGTCGACGTTCGGGTAGAGCTTGCGCTGCACGAAGTAGTCGTCTTCCAGGGCGATCTGCTCGAGCTTCTTGGCCAGGGCAAACAGCGGATCGTTTTCCAGACCCATTTCGGCCAGCACTTCGTTGCAGGTTTCCTGCATCAGCTTGGCGCGCGGGTCGTAGTTCTTGTACACGCGGTGACCGAAGCCCATCAGGCGCACGCCCGAGTTCTTGTCCTTCACCTGGTTCATGAACTCGCCCACCTTCGAGACGCCGCCCATGGCCTGGATTTCTTCCAGCATGTTCAGGCAAGCCTCGTTGGCGCCACCGTGAGCCGGGCCCCACAGGCAGGCCACGCCGGCGGCAATGGCCGCGAACGGGTTGGTGCCGGACGAGCCGCACAGGCGCACGGTCGACGTGGAGGCGTTTTGCTCGTGGTCAGCGTGCAGAATGAAGATGCGATCCATCGCGCGCTCGAGCACGGGGTTCGGCACGTACTCTTCACAGGGAGTGCCGAACATCATGCGCAGGAAGTTGCCGGCGTACGACAGGTCGTTGCGCGGATAGATGTAAGGCTGGCCGATGGAGTACTTGTAAGCCATGGACACCAGCGTGGGCATCTTGGCGATCAGGCGGATGGCGGCGATCTTGCGATGGTCAGGATTGTTGATGTCGGTGCTGTCGTGGTAGAAGGCCGACATGCCGCCCACCAGGCCCGTCAGGACGGCCATGGGGTGGGCATCGCGACGGAAACCGCGCAGGAAGAACTGCATCTGCTCGTTGACCATGGTGTGGTTGGTCACGCGGGCCACGAAATCCTTTTTCTCGGATTCGTTGGGCAGCTCGCCATTCAGCAGCAGGTAGCAGGTTTCCAGGAAGTCGCAGTTGGTGGCCAACTGCTCGATCGGGTAGCCGCGGTACAGCAACTCGCCCTTGTCACCGTCGATATAGGTGATCTTCGAGTTGCACGAAGCGGTCGACAGGAAGCCGGGGTCGTAAGTGAACTTGCCAGTCTGGGCGTACAGCTTGCGGATGTCGATGACATCCGGGCCAACAGAGCCCTTGTAGATGGGCAAGTCCATGTTGGGGCTGCCGTCGGAGAACGACAGGGTGGCTTTCACGTCGGACGGGGTCATGAGCACTCCTAGTGGTCGGTCTTGTAAGAGAAATGTGGTAACCAGGGTAAATCCCGATCAGACATTATGAAGACAAACTCGTCTTTTCAGTCTTGCGTGATGAACGTCAAGGCTGAAAAAACGAGCATTCATCCTGCCTGGGTCACCCTCATCAAGGAGAGAACCTGCTGAACATCGGGGTTGTTCAACTCACCTTCGGGCTCTTTTCGGGCCAGAAGCAGGTCGAGCAGATCGTTGTCAGACAGGTCCATCAACTGAAGCAAACCCTGTACCAGAGCTTGCGTCAGATGCGATTCGTGGCGCGTAAAAAACCGATCGATGAACAGATCGTTTTCGAGCAGTCCACGGCGACAACGCCACCGCAGTCGGCGCATCAGGTCTGCATCCAGGGGCTGCTGCGCGGCGACGTCGTGGTGGGCGTTGGTCATGGATGACTTCAGGGTCAGCAGAAACAGGTCACGTGACGATCAAACAGCGCGCTTGACCATCAGTTCCTTGATCTTGCCGATGGCCTTCGTGGGGTTCAGGCCCTTCGGGCACACATCCACGCAGTTCATGATGGTGTGGCAACGGAACAGACGGTACGGGTCTTCGAGGTTGTCGAGACGGGCTGCAGTGTCCTGATCACGGCTGTCTGCGATGAAGCGGTAGGCCTGCAACAAACCAGCGGGGCCCACGAACTTGTCGGGGTTCCACCAGAAGCTGGGGCAGCTGGTCGAGCAGCTGGCGCACAGGATGCACTCGTACAGGCCGTCGAGTTCTTCACGCTCTTCGGGCGACTGCAGGCGCTCCTTGTCGGGCGGCGGCGTGTCGTTGACGAGGTAAGGCTTGATCGAGTTGTACTGTTTGAAGAACTGCGTCATGTCCACGATCAGGTCGCGGACCACGGGCAGTCCTGGCAGCGGCTTGAGCACGATCGTGCCAGGCAGGGTGCGCATGTTGGTCAGGCAAGCCAGACCGTTCTTGCCGTTGATGTTCATGGCGTCCGAGCCGCACACGCCTTCGCGGCAGGAGCGGCGGAAGGACAGCGTCGGGTCGACGGCCTTGAGCTTGACCAGGGCATCGAGCAGCATGCGCTCGTGACCGTCGAGTTCGATCTCGATGGTCTGCATGTAGGGCTTGGCATCCTTGTCAGGATCGTAGCGGTAGATCTGGAAAGTGCGCTTTTGGCTCATGATGATTTCCTAATGCTTCGTTCGCTTCGATCAGAAGGTGCGGACCTTCGGCGGCACCGACTCGACGGTCAGGGGCTTGAGGTTCACCGGCTTGTAATCCAGGCTGTTGCCTTCGGAATACCACAGCGTGTGCTTCATCCAGTTGGCGTCGTCGCGGTTCGGGAAGTCGTTGTGGGCGTGGGCACCACGGCTTTCCGGACGTGCGGCAGCCGAGGTCATGGTGGCCTGGGCGGCTTCGATGAGGTTCTCGACTTCCAGCGCTTCGATGCGGGCGGTGTTGAAGACCTTGGAGTTGTCTTTCAGGCCGATGGCCTTGACGCGCTCGCGGATGGCGTTGATCTTTTGCACGCCCTCGTCCATCGACGCCTGGGTGCGGAACACGCCTGCGTGCTTCTGCATGGCGGCACGGATGTCGTTGGCCACGTCCTGGCTGTACTCGCCGTTCTTGGCCGAGTCCAGGCGGGCCAGACGCGACAGGGTGTAGTCGGCGGCATCCTTGGGCAGTGGCTTGTGGTTCTTCGTCTTGAGGTTGAAGTCGACAATGTGGTTGCCAGCGGCGCGACCGAACACGACCAGATCGAGCAGCGAGTTGGTGCCCAGGCGGTTGGCGCCGTGCACCGACACGCAAGAGCACTCACCCACGGCGTACAGACCGTTGACGATCTCGTTGGGGTTGCCGTTCTTCGGAATCACCACCTGGCCATGGATGTTGGTGGGGATGCCACCCATCTGGTAGTGGATGGTCGGCACCACAGGGATCGGCTCCTTGGTGATGTCGACGTTGGCAAAGTTATGGCCAATCTCGTACACCGAGGGCAGGCGCTTCATGATGGTGTCGGCGCCCAGGTGGGTCATGTCCAGCAGGACGTAGTCCTTGTTGGGACCGCAGCCACGGCCTTCCTTGATTTCCTGGTCCATCGAGCGGGACACGAAGTCACGCGGGGCCAGATCCTTCAGGGTGGGCGCATAACGCTCCATGAAGCGCTCGCCGTTGGCGTTGCGCAAGATGGCGCCTTCGCCGCGGCAGCCTTCGGTCAGCAGCACGCCGGCACCGGCCACGCCCGTGGGGTGGAACTGCCAGAACTCCATGTCTTCCAGCGGGATGCCGGCACGGGCCGCCATGCCCAGGCCGTCACCGGTGTTGATGAAGGCGTTGGTGGAGGCCTGGTAAATCCGGCCTGCACCACCGGTGGCGAACAGCACGGTCTTGGCGTGCAGGATGTGCACGTCGCCGGTTTCCATCTCGAGGGCGGTCACGCCCACCACGTCGCCGTCGGCGTCGCGGATGATGTCCAGGGCCATCCATTCCACGAAGAACTGGGTGCGGGCCTTGACGTTTTGCTGGTACAGCGTGTGCAGCAGGGCGTGGCCGGTGCGGTCGGCTGCGGCGCAGGCGCGTTGCACCGGCTTTTCGCCGTAGTTGGCGGTGTGACCACCGAACGGGCGCTGGTAGATGGTGCCGTCGGGGTTGCGGTCGAAAGGCATGCCGAAGTGTTCGAGCTCGTACACGACCTTCGGGGCCTCACGGCACATGAACTCGATGGCGTCCTGGTCGCCGAGCCAGTCGGAGCCCTTGACGGTGTCGAAGAAGTGATAGTGCCAGTTGTCTTCAGACATGTTGCCCAGCGAGGCACCGATGCCGCCTTGCGCCGCCACAGTGTGCGAGCGGGTCGGGAAGACCTTGGACAGGACAGCGACGTTCAGGCCAGCCAGGGAGAGCTGAAGCGAGGCGCGCATGCCGGAGCCGCCAGCGCCGACGATCACGACGTCGAACTTGCGGGTGGGGAGGGAGGTAGCGATGGCAGTCATTTTTTACAGTCTCCACAGCACTTGGATGGACCAGCCGGCGCAACCCACCAGCCACACGAGGGTGAACACTTGCAGCGCCAGGCGGATGCCGACGGGCTTGATGTAGTCCATCCAGATGTCACGCACGCCCACCCACGCGTGGTAGAGCAATGCCACGATGACGACGAAGGTCAGGAACTTCATCCACTGGGAGGCGAAGATGGCCGACCAGCCGTAGTAATCCAGCGAGGGGGCCATCAGCACCTGCACCAGCAGGACGACGGTGTACAGGGCCATCAGGACGGCCGTGATGCGCTGCGCCAGCCAGTCGCGCAGACCATAGTGCGCGCCTGTGACGACACGCTTGGTTCCGTAGTTTTGGGACATGGTTGTGGTTCCGGGGGGAAGGATCGTGGGAATCAGAACAGACCGAAGAGCTTGGCGCCCAGGGCCACGGTCAACACCACGCTGAGCGTGAGGGTGACGATGGCCGACGAGTGGCCCTGCTGTTTGCTGACCGAATGGGTGGCGTCCATGATCAAGTGACGCACGCCAGCAATGAAGTGGTGCAGATAGGCCCAGATCAGCCCCAGGGCCACCAACTTGAAGAACCAGCCAGGGACGGCGCCATCAGCGCACCCTGCGACGAACACGCTGGTGAAGGTGTCGAACGAGATCTCGGACGAGACGGACGTGTCGAACATCCAGATGATGAAGGGCATCAGCAGGAACAGCACGGCACCGCTGATGCGGTGCAGGATCGACACGATGCCGGCCGGAGGCAGGCGATACGAGACGATGTCCGTGACGTGGATGTTCCGGTAGACGGGGCGTGGGGTTTTCGCGTTGTCAGCCATGTTGTGGGGCTCCTGCCGAGCGTCGTTAGTCTTTCAAGAGAATCCGGGATTTTAGGGCAATCCCCTGCCCGAGAAACCTGCACTGCTTTGCTTCATCCATGTGACAAACCACATCAGTGCGGGATATTCGTGATCAATCAGGCGTTGCGGTGCCCCTCAGCTGAGTTCGTTGCGGTAGTGATGACGGTCGGTTCGGTACAAGCCGCGACGCAACTCGACCGGCTGATCGCCGTAGGTGAATGCCAGCCGCTCGACACTGAGCAGCGGACAGCCGGCGGGCACATCCAGCAAGGCACCGGTGTCGTCATCCGCCACGACAGCCCGCAGCTTTTCTTCGGCTCTGATCATGCGCACTCCGAACTCGGATTCGAACAAGGCATACATGGGACCCCGGTACTCGCTGAGCCGATCGGCGGTCAAACCCTTGAAGAGGTGCCCAGGCAGCCAGATGTCATCTAGCACAACAGGCTGGCCGGCAAAATGCAAGACGCGACGCACCTCGACCACCATCTCGCCCTGCTTCATTTGCAGGGCACGGGCCACATCGGCAGGCGCCCGAAGCCGACGGCAGTCCAGGAAGGTGCGGTGAGCGCTGCCCCCCATGGCGTCAGCCTGATCGGGCGCAAGCCGAAGAAATCGGTATTGCACCTGCTCTTCGTGGTGCGTGGCCACGAAGGTGCCCTTGCCCTGGCGACGCACCAGCAGGTTTTCTGCGGCCAGCTCGTCCACCGCCTTGCGAACGGTGCCCTGACTGACCTTGAAACGCGCCGCCAACTCCAGCTCGCTGGGAATGGCCTCACCAGGGCGCCACTCTGCCGCCTGCAAGCTGCGCAAGATCAAGGCCTTGATCTGCTGATACAAGGGACTGAAGGACGGCGCAGCCGGCTCGGCCCCCGCGCTTGCATGGCCCCCAGCCCCGGCGCCAGGAGGCAGCACGTCAACGGGTTGGGATGAAGGCATGGCAAACAGCACGTGGGTGGCAGGATCAGGCCGGATAGGCCGGTGAGTGCGCAGCCACAGGGATGGCGTGACCGACGCATGGGATTGCACCACAACCGAGCGCCAAAGTCCACGGGTAGTCTGATAGATGTCTTATATAAGACATAAGATCATTGACGGCACCCACAGTCGTCCGTAGACTGCAGCGCCACAGTACAATCATGGGTTTTCACCAACCCGCCCACCACCCCTTTCGGAGTTGCATATGAGCAAAGCACCCGTTCGCGTTGCCGTCACCGGCGCCGCTGGCCAAATCGGTTACGCCCTCCTGTTCCGCATCGCTTCTGGCGAAATGCTGGGCAAGGATCAGCCCGTGATCCTGCAACTGCTGGAGATCCCCGACGAGAAGGCCCAGAACGCGCTGAAGGGCGTGATCATGGAGCTGGAAGACTGCGCATTCCCCCTGCTGGCCGGCATCGAAGCCCACAGCGATCCGATGACCGCCTTCAAGGACACCGACTACGCCTTGCTGGTGGGTGCCCGTCCTCGCGGCCCCGGCATGGAGCGCGCCGACCTGCTGGCCGCCAACGCCCAGATCTTCACCGCCCAAGGCAAGGCCCTGAACGCCGTGGCTTCGCGCAATGTGCGCGTGCTGGTGGTGGGCAACCCCGCCAACACCAACGCCTACATCGCCATGAAGTCGGCGCCGGACCTGCCGGCCAAGAACTTCACCGCCATGCTGCGTCTGGACCACAACCGCGCTGCTTCTCAGATCGCTGCAAAGATCGGCTGCGCCGTGGGCGACATCGAGAAGCTGGCCGTGTGGGGCAACCACTCGCCCACCATGTACGCTGACTACCGTTTCGCCACCGTGAACGGCAAGTCGGTCAAGGACACCATCAACGACCACGACTGGAACGCCAACACCTTCCTGCCGACCGTGGGCAAGCGTGGCGCCGCCATCATCGCCGCTCGCGGCCTGTCGTCGGCTGCTTCGGCCGCCAACGCCGCCATCGACCACATGCGCGACTGGGCCCTGGGCACCAACGGCAAGTGGGTCACCATGGGCATCCCGTCCAAGGGCGAATATGGCATCCCCGCTGAGGTGATGTTCGGCTACCCCGTCACCTGCGAAGGCGGCGAGTACAAGATCGTCGAAGGTCTGGAAATCGATGCCTTCTCGCAAGAGTGCATCAACAAGACCCTGGCCGAGCTGCAAGGCGAGCAAGACGGCGTCAAGCACCTGCTGTGAGGCCGCCCAGGGTAACGTCAGACGTCACCCGTGGTGAAAAAGCCGACCCGAAGGTCGGCTTTTTTCATGCCTTCGCCGGCGCTCAGGCGGGTAATTTGAACACCGAGACCACTTGAGACAGGCGTGACGCCTGGTCTTTCAAGCTCTCTGCAGCTGCAGCAGATTCCTCGACCAGCGCGGCGTTTTGCTGGGTCATCTGGTCCAGGTGGTTGACGGCCTGGTTGATTTGCCGGATGCCATCGGATTGTTCGGTGGCCGCGGCGCTGATCTCACCAATCACATCCGACACACGCTGAACGGCGTCAACGATCTGCGCCATGGAGGCCCCCGCCTCATGCACCAGGCTGGAGCCGGCGTCCACCTGCTCGACCGACGCACCGATCAAGGTCTTGACCTCTTTGGCGGCCTCGGCCACGCGATGCGCCAACGCACGCACTTCGCTGGCGACCACGGCGAATCCTCGGCCCTGCTCGCCCGCTCTGGCAGCCTCGACGGCCGCATTCAAGGCGAGGATGTTGGTCTGGAAGGCGATGCCGTCGATCACCCCGATGATGTCAGCGATGCGGCGAGAGCCTTCGGAGATGGCGTCCATCGTGGACACCACCCGCCCGACGACCTCCCCGCCCTGACTGGCGGCGGCGGCTGCACCGGCGGCCAATTGATTGGCAGTGCGTGCCGCATCGGAAGAGTGCTGCACCGTGCCAGAGATCTGCTCCATCGATGAAGCCGTCTGCTGCAGGCTGGAGGCCGCCTGCTCGGTGCGCCCTGACAGATCCTGACTGCCGGCTGCCACTTCGCTGCTGGCCACGGTGATGGAGTCGGACGCCGTGCGCACATTGCCCACCAGTCGTTGCAAGGACACCTGCATGTCGGCCACGGCCTGCAAGGTCTCGGCCACCTCATCCGTGCCCCTGACACGCACATCGTGGGTCAGGTCGCCAGCGGCGATTTCGCGGGTGACCTTGGCCACCTGCAGCAGTGGCTTGACCACCGAACGAGCCATGGCGTAAGCAAGCCCTGCACCCAGCATCAGACACACGCCGGCCAGCAGCATCAGCACCCACTGCGCCTGGGCCATGTCGGCATCACTGCCCTGCACACGGCCTTGGGCCAGATCGCGCTGGCGCTTTTCGTACGACACGATGGTCGCAAGGTAGTCCTGGGCGGCAGGCATCAGCACGCTGTCCAGGGCCTCCATGGCGCCGGGGTCCCCCAGGTCGAGCAAACCAAAAATGGCGTTGCGTGATTCGATGTAGTGCTTGCGTTTGGTGGCAATCTCGGCAAACAGGGCCTTGTCCTCATCGGACGCCTGGTTTTCCAGTTGCTTTTGAAGCTCGCTGATCTGGGCGGACGTGGCCTTCATCAAGGGGTCGAAGTGTTGCTTGACGCCTTCGTGACCCTCTGATTTGGCGATGGCCAAGGTGCGCGCCACGTTGACGCTGGTCAGGGCCTGCCATTGCTGGGCGGTGAAGGCGCGCTCGGTGGCGTCCATCACCAAATGACCAGTCCCGCGGGCCTGATTCAATTGCAGCCACCCTACAGCCGCTATCAAGGCTGTGAGCGCCAGCACCACGCCAAAACCGAGGGCCAGCCGTGCTTTCAAGGTCAATTCGTTCAAACGCATCACGTACTTCCTTTGTCGGCACAGAAAACACGGGCCGATCGCGTACTTCGTGATCGGTTTTTCGGTGCGCGGACGCACAACTTGAGTGCGAGACAGCGTTCAGCACCGCTGGCATACTGAAAATCCATGCAGTTTTTGCAGATTTCGCAGGGTTTGCTCATGTCCACCTTGAGTTCCATCCATCCAAGACAAGCCCTCTTTGGCGCGGAGGCCCATGGCCATGCCTTGCCCGTGTGCGACCACTACGCCGGGGTTGAAGCCCGCATGCGCAAGAGCCTGGCGCTGCAGGCGGACATGGCGCGCGAGTCTGGGCGAGCACTGTTTGACGTGACGCTGGACCTGGAGGATGGCGCGCCCGTGGGGGGCGAAGATGAGCAACTGGCGTTGATTTGTGAATTGCTGAACAGCGCGGCCAACGCCTGTGATCGGGTGGGGGTGAGGGTGCACGATCCCCGCCACCGCTTTTTTGAACAAGAGGTCGATACGCTGGTCAGGCACGCAGGCGCGCGGCTGGCGTATTTGATGGTGCCCAAACTGGCGGACGCCGAATCTGCCCGTCTGGCCGTGGCCACCATCCGCGAGGCGCGGTTGCGCCATGGGGTGGAGCGGATCGTGCCGGTGCATGGACTGATCGAAACTCACCGCGCACTGCAACAGGTTCATGAGATTGCCGCCTTGCCAGGGATCGAGTCGCTGTCTTTCGGCCTGATGGACTTTGTGTCCGAGCACCGCGGCGCCATTCCGGCCAGTGCCATGAGCGTGACCGGCCAGTTCAGCCACCCCTTGGTGCTTCGGGCCAAGCTGGAAATCTCGGCGGCATGCCATGCGGCCGGCATCACGCCCTCACATTGTGTGGTCACCGAGTTCAAGGACCGTCGCGGCCTGGCGAAAGCGGCCGAGCGTGCCGCCTATGAGTTGGGCTACACCCGCATGTGGAGCATCCACCCCGACCAGATCCCCGTCATCATCAATGCCTTTGCCCCGGTGACGGTCGAGGTGGACGACGCGGTGGCCATCCTGGATGCCGCACAGGCGGCCCACTGGGCACCGATCTCGCACAACGGCGTGCTGCACGACCGGGCCAGCTATCGGCATTACTGGCATGTGCTGGAGCGTGCCTGGCTGACCGGACAGCCCTTGCCCGCCGAGGTTCAGGCGGCGTTCTTTGCTCAGCCTTGAAGCAATGCCCGCTCGATCACGTCACGGCGCACGCTGGGGCGCGGCACCTTGATCGGGAACCAACTGCGCACGTCTTGCTCCAGGCCAATGCCGTGCATGTAGTTGTAGATGGCCTTTTTCAGGCCCCGGCCCAGGCGGTCGTGGTCGACCCCGGTGGGGTCGATGAAGCCGATGTCGTTCTTGGCAAAGCTCACTGGCGGCAACTCGATGAGCTGCACGCCATAAGCAGCGGGGTCTTTGCCCACGGGTGAATGCACGGTGCAGGCAAAACGGTGGAAGAAGCCGGAGTGGATGCAGCCGTTGGCAAAGAGCTGGCGCACATACTCCAGCGCGTCCACCGTGTCTTGCTCGGTTTGCGTGGGAAAGCCGTACATCAGGTAGGCGTGCACGAGGATACCGGCATCGGCAAAGGCCCGCGTGACCTTGGCGACCTGCTGCACCGACACCCCTTTTTTCATCAGTTGCAGCAGCCGATCGGAGGCGACCTCCAGGCCACCCGAGATGGCAATGCAGCCGCTGTCGGCCAGCAGCTCGCACAGTTCGGGCGTGAAGGATTTCTCGAACCGCACATTGCCCCACCAGGAGATGCCCACCTGGCGGCGGATGAGCTCTTCGGCCAGAGCGCGCAGCATCTTGGGCGGCGCAGCCTCGTCCACGAAGTGGAAGCCGGTCTGCCCCGTCTCGGCAACGATGGCCTGGATGCGGTCGACCAGCACCTCGGCCGTGGCCGTCTCGTAGCGCGAGATGTAATCCAGGCTGACGTCGCAAAAGCTGCACTTCTTCCAGTAGCAGCCGTGGGCCACGGTGAGCTTGTTCCAGCGCCCATCCGACCACAGCCGGTTCATGGGGTTGAGCATGTCCAGCAGCGACAGGTACTGGTTCAACGGCAGGCCGTCCCAGGTGGGCGTGCCCCAGTCGGCAAAGGGCACGTCGGGCTCGGGCCAGTGGATGTAACGCACCTGCCCGGCGTCATCGCGCACGAAGGTGCGCACCAGACGCTCGCGCGAGCGTTGGCCCTGCAGGTGCTCCAGCAAGGCCAGCAGCGGGCGCTCGCCGGAATCCAGGCACACGAAGTCGACGTGATCGAACACGCGGGGCTCGCTCAGCTCGCGCAATTCGGTGTTGACGTAGCCGCCGCCCAGCGCGATGCGCACCTGCGGATGGTGCTGGCGGATGGTCTGCGCGATGCGGAAGGCGGCATACACCGCCCCCGGGAAGGGCACCGACAAAATGACCAGATCGGGCTGGTGACGCGCCATGGCTGCCAGCGTCAGCTCGGCCAGGGTGGTGTCGACCAGGTTGGGCGGCGCGGCCAGGGCCTGGGCCAAGGGCTCGAAGGTGGGCTGACTGATGGCCAGTGATTCGGCATAGCGCACGAACTCGAAGCGCTCATCAATGGCATCGCGCAGCACATCGGCGAGGTCGTTCAGGTAAAGCGTGGCCAGGTGGCGGGCGCGGTCTTGCAGGCCCAGGGCACCGAAGGCCCAGGACAGCGGGTCGCCGCCGTCGTCGTCCACGTACACATCCAGTGAGGCGAACCGGGGGCCTTCAGGCAGGTAGCGTCGCGTGTTGATGCGGTGCGCCAAAGTGGGGTCCCCCCCCTGCAGAAACGCAATGACCGGTCCGATGGTGGCGCGGTAGGCATCGAACTGGGCCATGAAGCTGTGTACCGGCGGTGTGCTCCGGGCGGCGTCGGCCTGGGTGCTCACCACGTCGTGGATGGCCTGCAGGCCCTCGGTGCTCAGCAGGCGCAGCACGAGTTGCAGGGCCAGGTCTTCCTGCATGGCCGACACACCCCTCGACCGCAAAAAACCTGTCAGGTAGGCGGTGGATGGATAGGGGGTGTTGAGTTGCGTCATCGGGGGGATGAACGACAACACTTTCAATGGAGTGGCAGACATGCGGGCAACGAGGACAACTGGCGCGCAGTGTAAGGCTGTCAGGCAGAGGCCGAAACCCTCGGGCGCCCCAGCATGGGGCGCAAGGCCCGGTGAAACGACACGCAAATGCCGATGTTCCCGGTATGCAGGCCCTTGGCATCTTGGCAAGATCATGGCGTGATCCCGGAGACCCCCATGTCTGCACCACCTGCCGCCCTCCACCCCCCTCAGCATCCCTTGCGCCTGCGGGAACTGCTGTACCGCTACTGGTTCTTTGGGTGGCTGTTCAAGGATGTGAACCGCGCCAACCTGTTCGAGCGGGCCGCAGCCTGGCGGCACAACCAGCTTCAGGCCCGCTGGCTGCCGGTCTACCTGAAGCGCTGGGCGGTGTTGACGGTGCTGAGCTTTCTGGTGGGTGTGCTGCTGGAGCACGGGCTTCAGGCGCAGACCCTGTCAGCGGTGCTGTACATGCAGGCGGTGCTGGGCGTGACCTTCAATGCCGTGACCTCGGTCATCCTGTTGGGCCTGAAGGTGTTGCCGGGGCCGTTTTGAGCTTGCGCCACAGTGTGGTCCGGCTGATGCCCAACTGCCGCGCGGCCTGCTGGCGATCTCCCCCGCAAGCGGCCAGCACCTGGCGCAGATGGTCGACTTCTTGCGCCGTCTGAAGTTGTTGCAGCCCCTGCGGAGACGACTCACTCGGGCCATCGAATAATTCAGGGGCAATGAGACGCAGTCGTTCGGGCAAGGACTGCACACGAGGCGCTGCTCCCGGTTCGTCGCCAGCGTAGGCCAGCAGGCGCTCCAGCAGGTTTTCCAGCTCTCGCACATTGCCCGGCCAGTCGTAGCGTGTGGCAGCCTGCACCAAGGCCTGCAGCCAGGGGCGCGTGCGCGCCGGATCACTGCCCAGGCGATGGCACAGCCGGGCGTGCAGGGCCTCGGCCAGCAAGGGCACGTCGTCGCGCCGCTGCCTGAGGGATGGAACGTCCAGGCGCAAGATGTTGAGCCGGTAAAAGAGGTCCAGACGGAACAAGCCCTGCGCCACCTGCTCTCTCAGGTCGCGGTGGGTGGCTGCGATCACGCGCACGTTGACGGGGGTGGGCTCGGTGGCCCCCACGCGCAGCACCTCGCGCTCTTGCAACACGCGCAGCAGCCGGGCTTGCAGCGACAAGGGCATCTCACCGACCTCGTCAAGGAACAAGGTGCCCCGGTGCGCGGCCTCGAACAGGCCAATCTTGCCGCCCCGGCGCGCCCCGGTGAAGGCACCCTCTTCGTAACCGAACAGCTCGCTTTCCAGCAGGGTTTCGGTCAAGGCTGCGCAGTTCAAGGCCACAAAGGGCATCTCGCGGCGGTCGCTGGCAGCGTGGATGCCCTGCGCCACCAGCTCTTTGCCAGTGCCACTTTCGCCGATCAGCAAGACGGTGGCCGCACTGCGGGCCGCACTCAAGGCCATGCGACGCAACTGATCGATGGCGGGGCTGCGGCCCAGCAATTCCTCCAGCGCATGGCGGCGTGGGGCCGCGGGGGTCTTGGTGCGGGTTCGCAGATGCCGGTCTACCCGCTGAATGGAGATCGGATCCTGGCAGGTGAGCACCGCGCCGGTGAGCAGGCCCTGCTCGACGATGGGCAGGCGGTTGACGATCAAGGTCTTGCCCTTGACCCGC
This sequence comes from Aquabacterium sp. A3, assembly GCF_038069945.1. Taxonomy (NCBI): domain Bacteria; kingdom Pseudomonadati; phylum Pseudomonadota; class Betaproteobacteria; order Burkholderiales; family Sphaerotilaceae; genus Aquabacterium; species Aquabacterium sp. A3. The sequence goes on from NZ_JBBPEV010000004.1 coordinate 240,243, forward strand.
TCGATGCGCTCGACATCGGCCTCACCCAGGCGCAGGACGGTTTGCAGGCTGAGCTCGGGACAGACCTCGGTGAGTGTTCGGCCCAGCCACTCGTCGGGGCGCACCCCCACCCAGCGCGCCATGCTGGGGTTGACCGTCTGAATGCGCTCTTGCCGGTCCACGGCGATCACGCCATCGCTGAGTTGCCCCAGGATGGTGTTGAGGCGCTCGCGCTTGGCCTGCTCGATGCGTGCAGCCCGAGCCACCTCGACCGCATCGTGCAGCGCCTCGCGCACCGCATCCATCGAGTAGAGAAACACGCCTGTGAGGCCCATCTCGTCAGCCAGATCGGCCACCAGCCCCGGCCCCACCACCACCTCGATGCCCTGTTGCTGCAGGGCCCGCAGGCAGGCGCGGGCATCGTCTTCGGTGGTGTAGGTGCGCTGGGTCACGCCCAGGTCGAACAAGGTGTTGAAGGGGCTCAGGTCCAGCGGCGCGCCCTGCCAGGTGACCAGGCCCACGCGTGGCGAGCGCTGCCGCGCCGTGGCCAGGGCCTGCAGCACATCGAAGCCCCCCACCTTGACCAGCACCACCGGCAACTCCAGGTGTTGCCGCAGGTAGCCGCCGTTGGAGCCGGCGGCCACCACCACATCCACCGCCTGGATGGCCTGGCGCTGGCGCACCTGGGCCACCGCAGCGTCGAACCCGGCGTCCAGCACTTCCACCGTCGCGCGGTCGGCCAGTTCGGGCACCAGCGCCTGCAGCATCTGGTGAATGCGTTTGAAGCCGATGGCCACGATGCGCGGTCGGGCGTCTTCGGGCGTCAGAGACGAGCCAATCAGGGGCATGGGCGTTGCAATGGTTCAATCATTGTTTCACACCAGTGTATCAACGTTTCAATCATGAAACATCACCAAGACACCGACCCATCAGGATGAATGCAGAACCATCCAAAATACCCATAACAATCAATCACTTGCAAAACCATTTGTGCAAAATGATGTGCCTCTGGCACACTGGCACACCCGTTGCGTTGGGGTATGGCAGTTCCTTGGTGAAACCCTCCTACAGGAGACATGACATGGCCCTCTCATCCCCCGGTGCCCGCTTCCGCCAGGCGCTGCAGGAAGAATCCCCCCTGCAGGTCATTGGCGCGATCAACGCCAACCACGCCCTGCTGGCCCAACGCGCCGGCTTCAAAGCCATTTACCTCTCGGGCGGCGGCGTGGCCGCTGGCTCGCTGGGTCTGCCTGACCTGGGCATCAACACGATGGAAGACGTGCTGATCGACACCCGGCGCATCACCGACGTGTGCGACCTGCCGCTGCTGGTCGACATCGACACCGGCTTCGGGCCGAGTGCCTTCAACATCGAGCGCACGGTCAAGAGCCTGATCAAGGCCGGCGCCGCCGCCTGTCACATCGAAGACCAGGTGGGCGCCAAGCGTTGCGGCCACCGCCCCGGCAAAGAGATCGTGACCACCGAAGAAATGGTGGACCGCGTGAAGGCTGCGGCCGACGCCAAGACGGACAAGGACTTCTTCTTGATTGCCCGCACGGATGCCATCCAGGTGCACGGCGTGGACGCCGCCATCGAACGAGCCATCAAGTGCGTGGAAGCCGGTGCCGACGGCATCTTCGCCGAGGCCGCCTACGACCTGGACACCTACAAGAAGTTCGTGGACGCCGTGAAGGTGCCCGTGCTGGCCAACATCACCGAGTTTGGCAAGACGCCGCTGTTCAGCGTGGAAGACCTGGCGCCCACGGGCGTGGGCATGGTGCTGTACCCCTTGAGCGCCTTCCGTGCCATGAACAAGGCCGCTGAGGCCGTGTACACCGCTGTGCGCCGTGATGGCCACCAGCGCAATGTGGTCGACATCATGCAGACGCGCGAAGAGCTGTACGACCGCATCGGCTACCACGCCTTCGAGGGCAAGCTGGACGCCCTGTTTGCCGCCAAGAAGTAATTCATCCGCTAAGTCATTCATCCGTTGATCTACCTCATCTGGAGACACACCCCATGAGCGCTACCCCTGAGACGACCACCCCCGGTTTCAAGCCCAAGAAGTCGGTCGCCCTGTCCGGCACCGCCGCCGGCAACACCGCCCTGTGCACCGTGGGCCGCACGGGCAATGACCTGGCCTACCGTGGCTACGACATCCTCGATGTGGCCACCACGTGCGAGTTTGAAGAAATCGCCCACCTGCTGGTGCACGGCAAGCTGCCCACCGTGGCCGAACTGGCGGGCTACAAGGCCAAGCTGAAGTCGCTGCGTGGCCTGCCCAACGCCGTGAAGGTGGCCCTGGAGCAACTGCCGCCGTCTGCCCACCCGATGGACGTGATGCGCACCGGCGTGTCGGTGCTGGGTTGCGTCAAGCCCGAGAAGGAAGACCACAACCACCCCGGCGCCCGCGACATCGCCGACAAGCTGATGGCCTCGCTGGGCTCGATGCTGCTGTACTGGTACCACTTTGCTTACAACGGCAAGCGCATCGAGGTGGAAACCGATGATGATTCCATTGGCGGTCACTTCCTGCACCTGCTGCACGGCGAGAAGCCCCGTGACAGCTGGGTGCGCGCGATGCACACCTCGCTGATCCTGTACGCCGAGCACGAATTCAACGCTTCCACCTTCACCTCGCGCGTGGTGGCGGGCACGGGCTCGGACATGTACTCGGCCCTGTGCGGCGGCATCGGCGCCCTGCGCGGCCCCAAGCACGGCGGCGCCAACGAAGTGGCGTTTGAAATCCAGAAGCGCTACGACAACCCGGATGAGGCCGAGGCCGACATCCGCGCCCGCGTGGAGCGCAAGGAAGTGGTGATCGGCTTCGGCCACCCTGTGTACACCGTGAGCGATCCGCGCAACGTGGTCATCAAGAAGGTGGCCGAAGACCTGTCCAAGGAACAGGGCAACATGAAGATGTACAACATCGCCGAGCGCCTGGAATCGGTGATGTGGGACATCAAGAAGATGTTCCCCAACCTGGACTGGTTCAGCGCCGTGAGCTACCACATGATGGGCGTACCCACCGACATGTTCACGCCGCTGTTCGTGATCGCCCGCACCAGCGGCTGGTCGGCCCACGTGATCGAGCAGCGCATCGACGGCAAGATCATCCGCCCGAGCGCCAACTACACCGGCCCTGAAGACCAGGTCTTCGTGCCGCTGAAGGACCGCAAGTGATGAACACGCAATTCCGCAAGCCCCTGCCGGGCACGAACCTCGATTACTTCGACACGCAAGCCGCGGTCGAAGCCATCCAGCCTGGCGCCTGGGCCACCCTGCCCTACACCGCCCGCGTGCACGCCGAGAACATCGTGCGCAAGGCCGACCCAAGCATCGTCACCGATTGCTTGAAGCAAATCATCGAGCGCAAGCGCGACCTGGACTTCCCGTGGTTCCCGGCCCGCGTGGCCTGCCACGACATCCTGGGCCAGACCGCGCTGGTGGACCTGGCCGGTCTGCGTGACGCCATCGCCAAAGAAGGCGGCGACCCGGCCAAGGTGAACCCCGTGGTGCCCGTGCAGCTGATCGTGGACCACTCGCTGGCCGTGGAATGCGGCGGGTTCGACCCGCAAGCATTCCAGAAGAACCGCGAGATTGAGGAGCGCCGCAACGAAGACCGCTTCCACTTCATCGAGTGGACCAAGAAGGCCTTCGCCAACGTGGACGTGATCCCCGCGGGCAACGGCATCATGCACCAGATCAACCTGGAGAAGATGTCGCCCGTGATCCATGCGGACAAGGGCGTGGCCTACCCCGACACCTGCGTCGGCACCGACTCGCACACCCCGCACGTGGACGCGCTGGGCGTGATCGCCATTGGCGTGGGCGGCCTGGAAGCCGAGAACGTGATGCTGGGCCGCGCCTCGTGGATGCGCTTGCCCGAAATCGTCGGCGTCAAGCTGACTGGCCAACGTCAAAGCGGCATCACCGCCACCGACGTGGTGCTGGCCCTGACCGAGTTCCTGCGCAAGAACAAGGTGGTGGGCGCTTACCTCGAGTTCTACGGTGAAGGCGCCTCGAAGCTGACCATCGGTGACCGAGCCACCATCTCGAACATGGCCCCTGAATACGGCGCCACCGCCGCCATGTTCAGCATCGACGAGCAGACGCTGGAGTACCTGACGCTGACCGGCCGCGACGCGAGCCAAGTCAAGCTGGTCGAGACCTATGCCAAGACCGCGGGCCTGTGGTCTGACAGCCTGAAGAACGCCGTGTACGAGCGCAACCTGGAGTTCGATCTGTCGAGCGTGGTGCGCAACATGGCTGGCCCCTCGAACCCGCACGCCCGTGTGGCCACGAGCGATCTGGCCGCCAAGGGCATCGCTGGTCAATGGGCCATGCCCAAGGCCGAAGAAGGCACCATGCCCGATGGCGCCGTGATCATCGCGGCCATCACGTCGTGCACGAACACCTCCAACCCGCGCAACGTGATCGCGGCCGCCTTGCTGGCCCGCAACGCCAACAAGCTGGGTTTGACGCGCAAGCCCTGGGTGAAGTCATCGCTGGCCCCTGGCTCGAAGGCCGTGGAGCTGTACCTGAAAGAAGCCAACCTGCTGGGCGACCTGGAGAAGCTGGGCTTCGGCATCGTGGCCTTTGCCTGCACCACCTGCAACGGCATGTCGGGCGCGCTTGACCCGGTCATCCAGAAGGAAATCGTCGACCGCGACCTCTACGCCACCGCCGTGCTCTCGGGCAACCGCAACTTCGACGGCCGCATCCACCCCTACGCCAAGCAGGCCTTCCTGGCCTCGCCGCCGCTGGTGGTCGCTTACGCCATCGCTGGCACCGTGCGCTTCGACATCGAGAACGACGTGCTGACCGTCGTTGATGGCAGGGAAATCCGCCTCAAGGACATCTGGCCCTCGGACGAAGAAATCGACGCCGTGGTCAAGGCCGCCGTGAAGCCCGAGCAGTACCGCGCCGTGTATGAGCCCATGTTCGCCATCCAGGCAGACAAGGGCGAGAAGGTCAGCCCGCAGTACGACTGGCGCCCGATGTCGACCTACATCCGCCGCCCGCCGTACTGGGACACGGAAGGCGTTGGCGCCCTGGCGGCCAACCCGCGCACGCTCAAGGGCATGCGCCCGCTGGCCATCCTGCCGGACAACATCACCACCGATCACCTGTCGCCCTCGAACGCGATCCTGATGAACTCGGCCGCCGGTGAATACTTGCACAAGATGGGCCTGCCGGAGGAGGACTTCAACTCCTACGCCACCCACCGTGGTGACCACCTGACCGCCATGCGCGCCACCTTCGCCAACCCCACGTTGAAGAACGAGATGGTGCGGAACGTTGACGGCAGCATCAAGGTGGGCTCGTGGGCCCGCGTGGAGCCTGAAGGCCAGGTCATGCGCATGTGGGAGGCGATGGAGACCTACCTCAACCGCCGCCAGCCGCTGATCATCATCGCCGGTGCCGACTACGGTCAAGGTTCGTCGCGCGACTGGGCGGCCAAGGGCGTACGCCTGGCCGGTGTCGAGACGGTCGTGGCCGAAGGCTTTGAGCGCATCCACCGCACCAACCTGATCGGCATGGGCGTGCTGCCCCTGGAGTTCAAGCCGGGCACCACCCGCCTGACCCTGGGCCTGGATGGCACCGAAACCTTCGACGTGGAAGGCGACCTCAAGCCGCGCGCCGACCTGACCCTGGTGATCCACCGCAAAAATGGTGAGACCGTGAAGGTGGCCGTGACCAGCCGTCTGGACACCGCCGAAGAAGTGTCGGTGTACGAGGCCGGTGGCGTGCTGCAGCGTTTTGCGCAGGATTTCCTCGCCGAGAACAAGTGACCACCCCCGAGCGCCTTTGGCGCTCCCCCTCAAGGGGGCGACACCTACGGACTGGCAAAGCCAGATCCGTGGTGTCCGCTGGATCGGACCGAGGCTGTGCAAGGCTTTGCGCGCTTCGGCACCATGTGAACTGAAGGAGCGTGTGATGGCCCATCCCGCACAAATCAAAATCCCCGCCACCTACATCCGTGGCGGCACCAGCAAGGGCGTGTTCTTCCGCCTGCAAGACCTGCCCGCCAGCTGCCAGCAGCCCGGTGAAGCGCGCGACAAGCTGTTCATGCGCGTCATCGGCAGCCCCGACCCCTACGCCGCCCACATCGACGGCATGGGCGGTGCCACCTCCAGCACGAGCAAGTGCGTGATCCTGTCCAAGTCCAGCGTGCCTGAGCACGATGTGGACTACCTCTACGGCCAGGTCTCCATCGACAAGGCCTTTGTGGACTGGTCGGGCAACTGCGGCAACCTCTCCACCGCCGCGGGTGCTTTCGCCATCCACGCAGGCTTGGTCGATCCGGCCCGCATTCCAGAAAACGGCACCGCTGTGGTCCGCATCTGGCAGGCCAACATCGGCAAAACCATCATCGCCCACGTGCCCGTGACCGACGGTCAGGTGCAGGAAACCGGCGACTTCGAACTCGACGGCGTGACCTTCCCCGCCGCCGAGATCGTGCTCGAGTTCATGGACCCCTCGGACGATGGCGACGAAGGCGGCTCGATGTTCCCCACCGGCAACCTGGTCGATGACCTGGACGTACCGGGCCTGGGCACCCTCAAGGCCACGATGATCACGGCGGGCATCCCGACCGTGTTCGTCAACGCCGCTGACATCGGCTACACCGGCACCGAGTTGCGCGAGCAGATCAACAGCGACCCCGAAGCCCTCAAGCGCTTCGAGGCCATCCGCGTGGCCGGCGCCCTGCGCATGGGCCTGATCAAAACCCCCGAAGAAGCGGCCACCCGCCAGCACACCCCCAAGATCGCCTTCGTGGCCCCGCCCACCACCTACACGGCATCGAGCGGCAAGTCCATCAACGCCAGCGATGTGGACCTGCTGGTGCGGGCCCTGTCCATGGGCAAGCTGCACCACGCCATGATGGGCACCTGCGCGGTGGCCATCGGCACGGCCGCGGCCATCCCCGGCACCCTGGTGAACCTGGCGGCCGGTGGCGGTGAGCGTGAAGCCGTTCGCTTTGGCCACCCCTCCGGCACGCTGCGTGTGGGCGCCCAGGCCCAACAGGTGAACGGCCAGTGGACGGTGACGAAAGCCATCATGAGCCGCAGCGCCCGCATCCTCATGGAAGGCTGGGTGCGCGTTCCTGGCGACAGCTTCTGAGCCCATCGGCGTCACAGACGTATCCGTTGGTTACGTCCGTGACGCAGCCCACGACCGGAAAGAAACCCCAGGTGGTCATGGCCACGCATCGGTGGCACACTCAGGCGCACTTCGGATTTGCGAGCACGCCCATGACCACCACTCCAGCCCAGCGACCAGCCCTTTTGTCCACCTTGGCTCTCGGGGTGCTGCTGTGCGGCTCGGCCCTCATGGGCTCGGCGCAAGCATCTGAAACGCGCAGCCAACGGCCCAGTGCCAAGGTGGTGCAGCAAACGCAGATGGCCCTGGCCTCACCTGAGCAACTCGCGGCGGCCGAGCGGGTGCTGGTTGGACAGTACGACTGCGAGTTCGGCCAGCGGGTGTCGATCGACCCCCACCAAAGCCATCCAGGCTACTTCAACCTGCGCCTGGGCAAACAGAGCTGGGTGATGAAACCGGTGCTCTCCCAAACGGGCGCCATCCGGCTGGAAGACGTCCGGGGCACGGCCCTGCTGATCCAGATCCTGACCAAATCCATGTTGCTGGACCCGCGCAAGGGCCAGCGTTTGGTGGATGGCTGCATGCATGAGGTGCAGCGCGCCGCAGAGCGTGACCTGGCCTCGCGCCCTCGCCAGTCGATGCTGGGTGGCAACTGAGCCCCCCTCGGCGGGGTGAAATACCCATTTTTCTGCCCCAGAGCCGTGACTTTCACCTCTTCGTAGGCGAAAATAGCGGGCTGCACGGAAATTGCATTTCCTTGTGACCGGCAGGCGTCTTGCCCCACCCCGGTGCCATCCGGCCCGGGATGTCTTGCACGCTGCCCGCGTTTTTGCCCCATTCACACCAGGTAAACGACATGTTGCAAGCCTATCGCCAACACGCTGCCGAGCGCGCTGCCCTCGGCATCCCCCCGCTGCCCCTGACGGCCCAGCAAGTGGCCGAATTGATCGAACTGATCAAGAACCCGCCCGCTGGCGAAGAGGCCTTCCTGCTCGACTTGCTGACCCACCGCGTGCCCCCCGGCGTGGACGACGCCGCCAAGGTCAAGGCATCCTTCCTGTCGGCCGTGGCCCATGGCGACCTGAGCGTCGGCCTGATCTCCAAGGCCAAGGCCACCGAATTGCTGGGCACGATGGTCGGCGGCTACAACGTCAAGCCCCTGATCGACCTGCTGAGCAGCGCTGAAGTGGGCACCGTGGCCGCTGAGGCCCTGAAGAAGACCCTGCTGATGTTCGACGCGTTCCACGACGTGGCCGAACTGTGCAAGGCGGGCAACGCCAACGCCAAGGCCGTGATGCAGTCGTGGGCCGACGCCGAGTGGTTCACCACCCGCCCCGCCGTCGCCAAGAAGATCACCGTGACCGTGTTCAAGGTGCCTGGCGAGACCAACACCGACGATCTGTCGCCCGCTCCGGACGCCTGGAGCCGCCCCGACATCCCGATGCACTACCTGGCCATGCTGAAGAACACCCGTTCTGATGCAGCGTTCAAGCCCGAAGAAGACGGCAAGCGCGGTCCGATCCAGTTCATCGAAGACCTGAAGAAAAAGGGCAACCTCGTGGCCTACGTGGGTGACGTGGTCGGCACCGGCTCTTCGCGCAAGTCGGCCACCAACAGCGTGATCTGGGCCACCGGCGAAGACATCCCCTTCGTGCCCAACAAGCGCTTCGGCGGCGTCACCCTGGGTGGCAAGATCGCCCCCATCTTCTTCAACACGCAAGAAGACTCGGGCTCGCTGCCCATCGAAGTGGACGTGACCGCTTTCGAAATGGGCGATGTCATCGACATCTACCCCTATGACGGCAAGATCGAGAAGAACGGTGCCGTGGCTGCCGAGTTCCAGCTGAAGTCGCAAGTGCTGCTGGACGAAGTGCAAGCCGGCGGCCGCATCAACCTGATCATCGGCCGTTCGCTGACCGGCAAGGCCCGTGAGTTCCTGGGTCTGCCCGCCTCCACCACCTTCCGCCTGCCCGTGGCCCCCAAGGACAGTGGCAAGGGCTTCACCCTGGCCCAGAAGATGGTCGGCCGCGCTGTGGGCCTGCCCGAAGGCCAAGGCGTGCGTCCCGGCACCTACTGCGAGCCGAAGATGACCACCGTGGGTTCGCAAGACACCACCGGCCCGATGACCCGCGACGAGCTGAAGGACCTGGCTTGCCTGGGCTTCAGCGCTGACCTGGTCATGCAATCCTTCTGCCACACGGCCGCTTACCCCAAGCCCGTGGACGTGAAGATGCACCGCGAGCTGCCCGCCTTCATCAGCAACCGCGGCGGCGTGGCCCTGCGTCCGGGCGACGGCGTGATCCACTCGTGGCTGAACCGCCTGCTGCTGCCCGACACCGTCGGCACCGGTGGCGACTCGCACACCCGCTTCCCCATCGGCATCTCCTTCCCAGCTGGCTCGGGCCTGGTCGCTTTCGGCGCTGCCACTGGCGTGATGCCCCTGGACATGCCCGAATCCGTGCTGGTGCGCTTCAAGGGCAAGATGCAACCCGGTGTCACCCTGCGTGACCTGGTGCATGCCATCCCCCTGTACGCCATCAAGGCCGGTCTGCTGACCGTGGCCAAGGCCGGCAAGAAGAACATCTTCTCGGGCCGCATCCTCGAAATCGAAGGCCTGCCTGACCTGAAGGTTGAGCAAGCGTTCGAACTGTCCGACGCTTCGGCTGAACGTTCCGCCGCTGGTTGCACCATCAAGCTGAACAAGGAGCCGGTCGCCGAGTACCTGAAGTCGAACATCGTTCTGATGAAGAACATGATCGCCGACGGTTACGCCGATGCCCGCACCCTGCAGCGCCGCATCGAGGCGCAAGAAGCCTGGCTGGCCAACCCCAACCTGCTGGAAGCCGACGCCGACGCCGAATACGCTGCAGTCATCGAGATCAACCTCGACGACATCAAGGAGCCGATCGTCTGCTGCCCGAACGACCCGGACGACGCCAAGTTCCTGTCCGAAGTCGCTGGCACCAAGATCGACGAAGCCTTCATCGGTTCGTGCATGACCAACATCGGTCACTTCCGCGCCGCCGGCAAGCTGCTGGAAGGCAAGAAGGACATCCCGGTGCGCCTGTGGGTGGCCCCGCCCACCAAGATGGACGCCGCCGAGCTGACCAAGGAAGGCTACTACAACACCTTCGGCCAGGCCGGTGCCCGCACCGAAATGCCCGGCTGCTCGCTGTGCATGGGCAACCAGGCGCAGATCAAGGAAGGCTCCACCTGCATCTCGACGTCCACCCGCAACTTCCCGAACCGCCTGGGCAAGAACACCAACGTGTTCCTGGGCTCGGCCGAGCTGACCGCCGTCGCATCGAAGCTGGGCAAGCTGCCCACGCCTGCCGAGTACATGGCTGAAATCGGCGTGGTGGCCAAGGACGCCGACAACGTCTACAAGTACATGAACTTCAACCAGATTGAAGAGTACGTGGAGACCGCCAAGGGTGTGACGGCCGCCTGATCGGCCAACGCTTCCTGAAGCCACAAAGCCCGGGTTCGCCCCGGGCTTTTTTCATCGCTGTCGCGCTCATGTCGGCCTTCCTGCATTACGTTCAGATCTGCGCACCGATGTTCAGCGTCATCGGGCTGGGTTGGGTGCTTCAACGCCTGCTGAAATGGCCGAACAAGGTCAACATCTGGTTGGCGCGCTTCGTGTTCTCGGCGGCCTTGCCGGCCCTGCTGTTCGTGATGATGTGCGGGCTGTCACAACTGCCCCCAGTCGACAGCCGCGCCCTGATCGCCTTTTTTGGCAGTTGCCTCATCGTGTTCGTCATCGGGCGGCTGCTGGCCTGGCGGGTGTTCCGGCTGGACGGTGTCAGCCAGTCGGTCTTTGCGCTGGCGGGCATCTTCTCCAACAACGCCATGCTGGGCATTCCACTGGCGCGCATTGCCCTGGGTGAGGCGGCGTTGCCCACGGTGGCCCTGGTGCTGGTGTTCAACTCACTGACGCTGTGGACCTTGGTGACGGTGTCGGTGGAATGGGCAAAACACGGCAGCCCCACCCCCAAAGGCTTTGGCAAGACCTTGGTCAGCGTCTTGAAGAACCCGCTGATCATCGGCATCCTCAGTGGTACGGCCATCGGCTTGAGCGGCTGGACGCTGCCCGACATGGTGCTCACGCCCCTGCGCTGGCTGGGCGAACTGGCCGCCCCATTGGCCTTGTTTTCGCTGGGCTTGAGCCTGGCGGGGCACCGGCTGCGCGAACAATGGAAGATCACCACCGCCATGACGGCCTTGAAGCTGCTGTTGCAGCCCCTGGTGGTGTGGCTGATCGCCGTGTGGCTGGGCTTGCCGGAGATGGAAACCCGCGCCGTGGTGCTCTTGGGGTCCATCGCCGTGGGCGCCAACGTCTACCTGATGTCGCGGCAGTTCAAGGTGCTGGAGGCACCCGTGGCCAGCAGCCTCGTGCTGTCCACCGCCTTGTCGTCGTTGACAACCCCCTTGATTCTGGCGCTGACGCGTGGCGCCTGACACGGTCGCCCTCACAATCCACCCCTGGCATGACTTCGCCTGACTCGCTCCCCACCTGACCATGGACGCCTTCACCATCATCACCGGCCTGGCCTCGCTGTTCGGCTTCGCCATCCAAGCCTTTGATGTGTTCCCACAGCACGCGCGAGGACGGCAGGCCCTGTGGATGCTGATCATGGGCGGCTTCATCGGGGGGCTGCTGTCCACGCTGGACGTGCGCTCGGTGCGCCTGGATTTCGCCTTCACGGGCTACACGATCTCGATGACCGCGCTGGCCGCGATGATCGTCTTCTTCGCCGTGATGGCCGCATTCACAGAGAACCACACGCGGCGCCGAGGCTTCTACATCGTGGGGGGGCTGGCCGCCCTGGCCTTCACCATCACCACCTCGGTGGCGGCCCTGGTGGGCACGGTCACTGACAGCGACCTGGTGCGCCAGGATGTGGTCAATGAGCAAGAACTCGGCTGGCTGATCGAGCGCGCGCAACAGCGTGGCGACACCGCTCGCCAGGTGCACCACATGGAGCTGTTGCTCAAGCGCCTGAGCGACGATGACGAGCGTCGCGCCGGCTTGAAAGCCGACATCGAGGCGCTGAAAGAGCGCCGATGACCTAGCCCGGCGGCGCGCCCAGGGCGCGTGACACCAGCCACAGACGCAAGTCGAATTCGTGCTGGTGATAGTCGGGGTCGATGTGAGCGCACAAGGCGTAGAAGGCCTTGTTGTGCTCGCGCTCTTTGAAATGGGCCAGCTCGTGCGCCACGATCATGCGCAGGAACTCCGGCGGTCCCTCACGAAACAGGCTGGCCACGCGGATTTCACGCTTGGCCTTGAGCTTGCCGCCCTGCACACGTGACACCATGGTGTGAGTACCCAGGGCATGCTGGATCACCTTGAGCTTGCTGTCGTAGACCACCTTGCTCACGGGATCAGCCCCTCGCAGGTGCTGGGCTTTGAGTTCACTGACGTAGCCGTACAGCGCCGTGTCCGACTGCACGGCATGGCGCTCGGGGTAGCGCTGCTGCAGGACGCTGGCCAGGCGGCCTTGATCAACCAGGGACTGAACCTGCAGCAACACATTCGCCGGATAAGCACCCAGGTACTTCAACACAGGGGTACACAAGCCCCCGGCGGCCGCCGTGGCGCTCACGGCGCGATCTGCTCGGCGTAATCGTACAAAGCGCCCAGGATGTCCTGACCGCGTTCGTCATCGTCCGCCAGCTGCTCGCCCAATTGATCAATGCGCTCGAAGAAGGCTTGCAGCGACAAACCACCGCCCTGCCCTTCATGCAGCCTGGCCGTGCGCAGGGCCTGCCAGCGCGCCTGCTCGGCCTCACTCAAGGTGTCGGGGAAGTTGCGCGCGCGGTAGCGGAAGAACAGCTCGCCCAGGCGCTCGTCCGCGAACGCGGGCGCGCGGTCGCCGTACTGCTGGGCCAGTTGTTCGCCCGTCATGCCACGCAAGCGGGTCAGCAATCGGCGGTCGTCATTGCCGATGAAGCCGCCATAGAGGTCTTCGTCCACGTCCACGTCGGCGCGCCCTTCAGGCCGGCTGAACACCTCGGCCCAGATGCCATCCATGCGCGGCCCCAGCGCCCGCAGGGCCTCGGCACGCTCGTGCGCCTGGGTCAGGTCGATGGACCACTTTTGCTGCAGCTCGGGCGTGAGGATCTTCAAATTGCCCACCACCACGGGCGACTTGTTGATGTGCACGCTCTTGATGGGCAAGCGCTCCACGCCCTCGGGCAAGTCAGCCGCCTTGGTGAACATGCGCAGGCGGATATCCTCGGCGCTCAGCCCGCCCAGGGCCGACGGGTCGTGCGCCAGATCCCACACCAGCACCTCGTTCTTGTTGCTGGGGTGCTGGGCCAAGGGCCACACCAGGGCCATGCAACCGCGCTCGTGCCCGAACATGCCCGAGATGTGCAGGAAGGGCTTCCACTCCGCGCGCGGCTTGTCCAGCCCGGCCTCGGCCATGACGGCGTCTTTCTTGCGCAGCTTGAGGCAGTGCTCCCACAGCCGGGGCTGAGCCAGCCGGATCAGTCGCGCCAGGGCGATGGTGGCGCGCACATCGGACAGCGCATCGTGCGCCGCTTCGTGGGCCAGGCCGTTGGCGGCGCTGAGGTGCTCCAGCTTGAACGAGGGGCGACCATCGTCGTGCTTGGGCCAGTTGATGCCCTCGGGGCGCAGGGCCCAGGTGCAGCGCACCACGTCCAGCAGGTCCCAGCGGCCGCAGCCGTTTTGCCACTCGCGGCCGTAAGGGTCGATCAGGTTGCGCCAGAACAGGTGGCGCGTGACCTCGTCGTCGAAGCGGATGGTGTTGTAGCCCAGGCCCACGGTGTTGGGCTGGGCCAGTTCGCGCTCGATGGCCTCGGCAAAGGCATGCTCGGCCAGGCCTTGGGCCAGACAGGTCTGAGGCACGATGCCTGTGAGCAGGCAGGCCTCAGGGTCGGGCAAAAAATCAGGCGCCGGCTGGCAGTACACCATCAAGGGTGCACCCACCTCGTTCAGCTCGGCATCCGTGCGAATGCCGGCGAACTGAGAAGGCCGGTCCCGGCGCGGCACGCGACCGAAGGTCTCGTAGTCGTGCCAGTAGAAGGTGAAATCGCCGGCCATGGGCCGCTCAGCGCTTGCGCGCCACCACGCTGCCCACCGAGTATCCGGCCCCGAACGAGCAAATCACGCCCAGGCTGCCGGAGGGCAGATCGCTGCGGGACTTGTGGAAGGCAATGATGGAGCCGGCCGACGAGGTGTTGGCGTATTCGTCCAGGATGAGCGGAGCAATCTCGGGTGTCACTTCGGCACCGATCAGCTTCTTCACGATCAACTGGTTCATCGACAGGTTGGCCTGGTGCAGCCAGAAGCGCCGCACGTCCGACGCAGCCAGCCCCAAGGCGTCCAGTTGCGACTCGATGTGGGCCGCAGCGATGGGCACCACTTCCTTGAACACCTTGCGGCCTTCCTGGCGGAAGGTCTTGTCGCGGGCGGCAGGATCGCTGTCTTCGCTGCGGTTGAGGTAGCCGAAGTTGTTGCGGATGTTGTTGGAGAACACCGTGGCCAGCTTCGAGCCCAGCACTTCCCACTGTTCGGCCGAGGTGGCCGTATCGGCGCGCTCAACCACGGTGGCAGTGGCCACGTCGCCAAAGATGAAGTGGCAGTCGCGGTCTTTCCACTCCTGGTGGCCCGAGGTGATTTCGGGGTTGATCACCAGCACGCATTTGGCGGAGCCGTGGCGCACGGCGTTGACCGCCTGCTCCAGGCCGAAGGTGGCGGCCGAACAGGCCACGTTCATGTCGAAGGCATAACCACCGGCGCCAATGGCGTTCTGGATCTCGATGGCAATGGCCGGGTAGGCGCGCTGCAGGTTGGAGCACGCGCAGATCACGCCGTCCACATCGGCGCCAGTCTTGCCGGCCGCGGCCAGGGCCTGCTTGGCGGCCTCGACACCGATCTCGGCCAGCATGGAGAGCTGGTCATCGCTGCGTTCCTGGAAGCGCGGGTACATGCGCGTCGGGTCGAGGATGCCGGTCTTCTCCATGACGTAACGGCTCTTGATGCCGGACGCCTTTTCGATGAACTCGACGCTGGAATGGGCCAGCGGTTGAACGGTGCCCGCTTCGATCTCGGCCGCATGTTCCGCGTTGAAGAGATCGACGTAGGCGTTGAACGACGCCACCAGTTCGGCGTTCGTGATGGTGTGCGGCGGCGTGTAGAGGCCGGTTCCGCTGATGACAACTGCGCTCATGGCAACCAGGGTCAGATGGAAAAGGTGGATTTTGCCACCGATCCCGCCCCGCGCCCCGCTGCACCGGGCGGCGCTAGATGGGGAACAAGGCAGGACTGCACACCTGCACCCGGGCCTGCGGGCCTGTCACCGGGTGCGGCAATGAGACCTCGCAAGCATGCAACATCATGCGTGGCCATGGCCGCTGCACCGCCGGATCACCATAGAGCGGATCGCCGACGATGGGATGCCCCTGGGCCAACAGGTGCACGCGCAATTGATGAGACCGTCCCGTCACCGGCTCCAGCGACATGCGCGTCAAGCCGCGCCGTTCGTCCCGTGCCAGCACCTGCCAGCGGGTGAGCGATGGTTTGCCGCGCTCGTGGCACACCATCTGGCGCGGGCGGCGGGGCCAATCGGTGATCAGGGGCAGATCGATGTCGCCGGCGTCGTCGCGGGGCAGGCCATGCACCCACGCCTCATAACGCTTGCCCACCTGCCGTGACTGGAACAGGTGGCTCAATCGGCGCTGCATGTCTGCGCCGCGGGCCATCACCACCAGCCCTGAAGTGGCCATGTCCAGCCGGTGCACGATCAGCGCATCGCCAAACTGCCGCGCCACCCGGCTGAGCAGGCAATCCTGCCGGTCCGGCCCACGCCCAGGCACGGTCAACAGGCCTGCCGGCTTGTCCACCACCAGCAAGGCGTCGTCATGGTGATGGATCCGCACGCCCTCATCGGGTGGCGGGCAGTAGGGGATGTCTGGCTCCAGGGATGGCGGCGTCACCACGTCGACAGAGACCATCACACCACCCTGCGCCGCACCCGGGCCGCATAACGACGCGCCATGACCGCACACACCAGCAATTGCACCTGGTGATACAGCAAGATGGGCAGCACCAGCACCCCCATGGCCGCCTGCCCACCAAACAGCAGTTTGGCCATGGGCATGCCCGAGGCCAAGGTCTTCTTGGAGCCGCAAAACACCGCCACGATTTCGTCCTCGCGGCTGAACCCCATGAGGCGCGACACCTTCCGCGTGAACCACAGCATCGGGAAGAGGAACAGCAAGGCCCCCAGGGCGGCCTGCGCCAGCAAGCCCAGGCCATGATCGCGCCACAGGCCGTCGGCCACCGAATCACTGAACGCCACCCACACCAGCATGACGATCACACCCCGATCAAACACCGTGGTCCATGGCTTGATGCGGGCAAAGAGGCCGGCCAGCCAGGGGCGCAAGGCGTGCCCGATCACAAAGGGCAGCAGCAGCATCTGCGCCACCTTCAGCATGGTGTCGCCCACGTCCATCGCCGCGCCTTGGCTGCCCATGACCAGGCTCACCAGCAAGGGGGTCAAGAACACGCCCAGCAAGGTCGACAAGGTGGCGTTCAACACGGCGGCGGCCACATCACCCTTGGCCAGGGCCGTCATGGCCACGGAAGACGACACCGTGGACGGCAGCACCGCCAGGTAGAAAAAACCCATCAGCAGGTCGTGCGAGATCCATGGGCCCAGCGCCAATGCGCCCAGCGCCCACCACAATGGAAAAACCACATAAGTGCAGGCCTGCACCAGCAGGTGCAGGCGCCATTTGGCCGCACCCGTTTTGAGGCTGTCGGTCGACAGGCCCATGCCATGCAGGAAAAACAGCAGGAACACGCCCACGTCGGTGACCTTGCCCAGGTGCAGCATGCCTTCGCTGCGCCCCAGCTCGGGCATGAACGACGCCACGGCCACGGCCGCCACCATGGCCAGCAGAAACCAATCCACCACGCCAGACTGGCGGCGTCGAGGCAGTGAAGCACGATCTGGAGGATGATGCAGAGCAGACATGCGGGGCGGTCGGGCAAAACCAAGAGCCTAGCGCATGCAGGGGCTCTGTGCGCGTCACCACGGGTGCGTCAGGTGCTGCCAGAATGATTGGCGATGGCCGTCCCGGCATGCGCCTTCTGTCTTGTGTTTCGTTCAAGTTCAAGGAGTCCTCATGGCATCGTCTTCCTCTGCCCACCCTTTCGCCCACACGCTCAAGTCGTTCAAGACGGCCTCGGGCAAGTCGCTCAAGTATTTTTCGTTGCCTGCCCTGGCCAAAAACCAGCCGGGACTGCAGCGACTGCCGGTGTCGCTGCGCATCGTGCTGGAATCGGTGCTGCGCAATTGCGATGGGCAGAAGGTCACGCCAGAGCATGTGGCGCAACTGGCCGGCTGGAAGCCGCAGGCCGAGCGCACGGACGAGATCCCCTTTGTGGTGGCGCGCGTGGTGTTGCAAGACTTCACCGGGGTGCCCCTGCTGGCCGACCTGGCCGCCATGCGCAACGTGGCCGAGGGCCTGGGCCGCAACCCCAAGCGCATCGAGCCCCTGGTACCGGTCGATCTGGTGGTGGACCACTCGGTGATGATCGACCACTACGGCGACAAGAAGGCGCTGGACCTGAACATGAAGATCGAGTTCGAGCGCAATGCCGAGCGCTACGAGTTCATGAAGTGGGGCATGCAGGCCTTTGACACCTTTGGCGTGGTGCCACCGGGCTTTGGCATCGTGCACCAGGTGAACCTGGAATACCTGGCCCGCGGTGTGCACGTGAAGGATGGCGTGGCCTACCCCGACACCCTAGTGGGCACCGACAGCCACACCACCATGATCAACGGCATCGGCGTGGTGGGCTGGGGCGTGGGCGGCATCGAAGCCGAGGCCGGCATGCTGGGCCAGCCGGTGTACTTCCTGACGCCCGATGTGGTGGGCTTTGAGCTCAGCGGACAACTGCGCGAAGGCGTGACCGCCACCGACCTGGTGCTGACCATCACCGAAATCCTGCGCAAAGAAAAGGTGGTGGGCAAGTTCGTTGAGTTTTTTGGCGAGGGCACAGCATCGCTGGCCCTGCCCGACCGGGCAACCATCGCCAACATGGCGCCCGAGTACGGCGCCACGATGGGCTTCTTCCCGGTGGATGACAAGACCATCGCCTACTTCAAGGGCACCGGACGCACCAAGGCCGAGATCGACGCTTTCGAGGCCTACTTCAAAGCTCAAAAGCTCTTCGGCGTGCCCAAGGCCGGCGAGATCGACTACACCAAGGTGGTCAAGCTGGACCTGGGCACCGTGGCCCCCTCGCTGGCCGGCCCCAAGCGCCCGCAAGACCGCATCGAGATCACGCACCTCAGCCGCACCTTCACCGAGCTCTTCAGCAAGCCCGTGACCGAGAATGGCTTCAATCAGCCCGCCGACAAACTGAGCGAGGTCTATCCCACGGCCTTGGGCGGCAAGACGGTGGGCATCCGCAACGGCGATGTGCTGATCGCGGCCATCACCTCGTGCACCAACACCTCGAACCCCAGTGTGCTGCTGGCAGCAGGCCTGCTGGCCAAAAAGGCGGTCAAGGCGGGCCTGACGGTGCAGCCGCACGTCAAGACCTCGCTGGCCCCGGGCTCGCGCATCGTCACCGAATACCTGAAGAAAGCCGGCCTGCTGCCCTACCTGGAGCAACTGGGCTTTGCCGTGGCGGCCTATGGCTGCACCACCTGCATCGGCAACGCGGGTGACCTGGCGCCTGAGCTGAACCAGACCATCACCGACAACGACTTGGTGTGTGCGGCCGTGCTGTCGGGCAACCGCAATTTCGAGGCCCGCATCCACCCCAACCTGAAGGCCAACTTCCTGGCCAGCCCACCCCTGGTGGTGGCCTATGCCATCGCGGGCAACGTCACCAAAGACCTGATGACCGAGCCCGTGGGCATCGGCAAAAAGGGCCAACCGGTGTACCTGGGCGACATCTGGCCCAGCAGCGATGAAATCTACGCCCTGCTCAAGTACGCCATGAATGGCAAGGCTTTCAAAGAGAACTACGCCAAGGTCAAGACCAAACCTGGCAAGCTGTGGGAAGCCACCAAGGGCGTGAGTGGCCAGGTCTACAACTGGCCCACGAGCACCTACATCGCCAAGCCGCCCTTCTTTGACCGGTTCGAGATGCAGCCCCCAGCCGCTGGGCTGGGCGTGAAGGGCGCGCGCATCATGGCCCTGTTCGGGGATTCGATCACCACCGACCACATCTCGCCCGCCGGGTCGATCAAGGAGTCCTCACCCGCAGGGCAATACCTGAACGCCCATGGCGTGCAGAAGGCCGACTTCAACAGCTATGGCTCGCGCCGGGGCAACCACGAGGTGATGATGCGCGGCACCTTCGCCAATGTGCGCATCAAGAACCTGATGCTGCCACCCCAGGCCGACGGCTCACGCGAAGAAGGTGGTCTGACCCTGTTCCAGCTGGACGGGGCCCAGAAGGGCGAGAAGCTCTACATCTATGACGCTGCCATGAAGTACATGGACGCGGGCGTGCCCACTGTGATCTTTGGCGGCGAAGAGTACGGCACCGGCTCCAGCCGCGACTGGGCGGCCAAGGGCACACAACTGCTGGGCATCCAGGCCGTGGTGGCGCGCAGCTTCGAGCGCATCCACCGCAGCAACCTCGTGGGCATGGGGGTGCTGCCGCTGCAGTTCAAAAGCAGCGACAGCTGGGAATCGCTGGGCCTCAAGGGTGATGAAGTGATCAGCATCGACCTGGGCACCGAGATCAAACCGCAGGCCGATGCGCAACTCATCATCGAGCGCGCTGATGGCAGCCGGCAGACCGTGACCGTGCTGCTGCGCATCGACACGCCCATCGAGGTGGCCTACTACCAGCACGGTGGCATCCTGCCCTTTGTGCTGCGTCAGTTGCTGGCCGCCTGAACGGCGACGCCACGCTCACCGCTGTCGCCATGGCCGAGGCCTTCAAGGAACTGATCAACGCCGAGGTCATGCGCCAGGTGGGGCACCACCTGCAGCGGGTGTGGCCCGCATTTCCTCGCCAGCACTTTGAAGACCAGGCCCTGCAGGGCTTGGGTGGGCTGGCGTTCAAAGCCCGCGCCCAACAACTGGCCCAGGCGCTGGGCACCACCCTGCCCAGCGACTTTCATGCGGCGGCCGACGTGCTGGAGGCCAGCCTCAAGCGCATCGGCGCGCCACGCCATGATCACGACCCCGATCAAGAGCTGGGCACGCTGCGAACCGACGAGACGGGGCTGGCCGGCTGGCCCCTGTGGGGCCTGGGCGAGTACATCGCCACCCACGGCCTGGCCCACCCGGACAGGGCCTTGCGTGCGCTGCATGCGCTCACGCAGCGCTTCACGGCCGAATTTGCCATCCGGCCCTTTTGGGTGCATCACCCTGAGCTGACCTTGCGCACGCTGCACACCTGGGTGCACGACCCCAGCGCGCACGTGCGTCGGCTGGTCAGCGAAGGCAGCCGGCCCCGGCTGCCCTGGGGGCTGCGCCTTCAGTCCTTGGTGGCCGACCCGACGCCCATGCTGCCCCTGCTGTCGTTGCTGCAAGACGACCCCAGCGAGTACGTGCGCCGCAGCGTGGCCAATCACCTCAACGACATCGCCAAAGACCACCCGCAGCTGCTGCTGCACTGGTTGAAGACCCATTTGCCCGAGGCGCCCAAGACTCGCCAGCGGCTGCTGCGCCACGCCTGCCGAACACTCATCAAACAGGGGCATCCAGGGGTGATGGCGGCCTGGGGCCTGGGACAGCCATTCCATGGGCAGGCCACGCTGGCACTCGACATCATGCAGGTGCACGTGGGCGGTGTGCTGGGCTTGTCAGTGACGCTGGCCTCGACCACCGCTCAGCCCCAGGCACTGGAGATCGATCTGCGCGTGCACTACCGCAAGGCCGATGGCAGCCTGGCGCCCAAGGTGTTCAAGGGCCAACAAATCACCCTGGAGGCCGGCGGCACCTGGCCTTGGCGCAAAAAGCTGTCGTTTCGGCCCGTCACCACGCGCACGCTCTACCCCGGGCGGCACCGCCTGGAGTTGCAAATCAACGGACAGGTGGTTGCCGGCAGCCCATTCGAGCTACTGGTTTGAGCTGCTGGCTTGATCACCAGGGGTCGTTGCTGGCGCACTCGGCCGCCGTGGGGGCCTGCTCACAGCGCAAGCGCTTGGCCAGACGCAAGCCTTTGGCGTCGTAAACGCCCTGCTCCACCAGCGTCTTGCGCACCTCGCGCAACAAGCCCACGGCGGGTTGCACGGACGCCGGCGGCACGTCCACCCAGTAGCTGGCCGGCACACCACGGTCTGCCAGGCGCAAGGAGGCGATCGCCAGGTCAAAGTTCTGGGCCATGTAGCTGCGTGAGAGTTGGGCAAACCCAGCGGGCACCGCCGCCTTGCGCAGCACCAACTGGTAGGTGTAGATGGTCAGCGGAAAGCGGCTGACGCCCCCTTGGGTGCCCAGGCCGCGCTGCAACTCCAGCGGTTTGTAGGCGATGGTGGGGGCGATCAGCACGTCCACATGGGCATTGTTGAACATGGCGCCAAAGTTCAGCGAATCAGCGGACACGGGGGTGCCCCCGAGGCGGCGCACCCATTCGGCCTGAGCCTGGTCGTGCTCCAGCGTGGCCACCTTGCGCCCTTGCAGACCCCCCAGCACGTTCAGGCTGCGGTCGCGGCTGAAGGCGTACGCGGCGCCCATCGGCAGGATCCCACCCACCTCGTGCTCGCCAGAGCTCATCAGTTCGGCCGCCTTGGGCTCGCTGAGCACCTCGACAAACCGCCGCACCACCTCGAAGCTGGCATTGAGGTCCACCTTGTCGCCACGCACCACGGTGGCCGCCCCCATGGAATCCAGCGCGGCGGCCATGCCGTTGAATGCCCGCGTGCGCAGGGCCGTGGCCATCAAGGCATCGCAGCGTCCCGTGCGATAGTCTTCGACAGCCACCCGTTCGTTGGTGTAGGGCTGGGCCTGAAGGTCCACGCCATGCTGCTGCATTTCCAGCCGGTGATCGGTGGCGGCCCGCCAGGCGTCTCCCGCCGTGCCCGAGGGGTCGAACACACACATCCTGACGGCGCGCAGCGCCGACTGAGTGCCGGCCTGGGCCCACGCGGCGGGCATGGCCGCCAACATGCACACAGCCATGCACCAGGCACCCGTGCGGGCCCCGCGTCCTGAGCGTCGTGCCACCATCATTTCCACTCCTCGGTGCGCTCGCTGCATTCGGCCGAAGCGGGCTCCACACTGCATCGAATCCGCTTGAGAATCTTCAAGCCCGTCTTGTCGAACAGGCCCTTGTTGGCCATGAGCACGCGCCCTTGACGCATCAGCACCATGTACTGGTCGTTTTCTTCCTGGGTGGGGTCCAGCCACAGCTTGGGCGGGATGTCCAGATCGGCCTTGCGCGCGATGCGAATCGCCTCTTCCACGTTCTTGGCAAAGTGAGAGCGGGAAACCTGCCCGAACCCCTCGGGAAAGGCCGAAGAGCGAATGATCATCTGGTAGCTCAGGATGGTGATCGGAAAGCGCGCCACGCCGCCCTTCGTTCCAATGCCCTTTTGCAACTCGAATGGCCGGTAAATGATGGCCGGGGCGATGATCACGTCCACGCTGCCGTTGTTGAACATCGTGGCGAAGTTGGTGATGTTGGCCGCCACCGGACGCGCGCCCGCACGCATGATCAACTCGGCCTGCGAGCGGTCATGGTCCAGCGCGGCCACCCGCTTGCCTGCGGCGGCTTGCAAGGTCTTCAACTGCTTGTCGTTCACGAACGCATAGGCTGCGCCCAGCGGAATGATGCCCGCCACCTCGTACTGGTTCACCTTGACCATGGAAGCGGCTTTCGGCGAACTGAGGATGCCAATGAACTTGCGCACCACGTCGAAGCTGGCATCCATGTCAATGCGGCCATTGCGCAGGATGCTGGAGGCGCCAGGCGAATCGAGCGCCGCCGACACCGGCACGAAATGGCGGGTGCGGATGCCCGTGGCCATCAGGGCATCGCACTGGTTGGTGCGAAAGTCCTCCACGGCCACGTTTTCATCCACATAGGTGCGCACCACCAGCGAATAGCCCGCTTTGGCCATCTGCAAGCGGTAGTCTTCCAGCGCGCGGTGCACGTCACCACTGGTGCCGATGGGGTCGAACACGCACACCTTGGCGGGCTCGGCCGCCTGCGCGCACGACCACAGGCCTGCGGACGCCACCAACGCCAGCGCAGCCTGACGCAAGGAGAGGAACTTGTTGAGTTTCATGGTCTGATGGTAGGCAGCCCCTCCGGAGGAATCCGCAGGCATTTTCCCGAACGCCGTCGCACATTCACCCCGTTTGAGGGTCGCTGCGGGCATTGCGGCCAATTCAGGCTTGGTTCATTCACTCACGACAGCCAGCCACGCAGGCTCGTCAAAACCGATCGCCAGCGGCACGCCATCGCGCTCCAGCAGCGGACGCTTGATCACACTGGGGTGGTCCTGCATCAAGGCCTGGGCCGTGGTGGCATCGACAACGCCCGCCTGAATGGCTGGATCCAGCTTGCGCCAGGTGGTTCCCTGGCGGTTGATCAACTTTTCCCACCCCAGGGCGTCCACCCACTGGGGCAGACGGTCGGCCGGCACGCCCATCTTCTTGTAGTCGTGAAACTGGTAAGCCAGCCCACGCGCGTCCAGCCAGGCGCGAGCCTTTTTCACCGTGGTGCAGTTGGGGATTCCGTATACCGTCAGGTTCATGGCACTACTCCTTTGGGGCGATTATCCCGAAGCACGAAAAAGCCGGTCGGTGCCACAAGGAACACCGACCGGCGCGAGCGGAGATCACCGCGATACAAAGCGGGGCTTGTGGCCCCGGCCAGAGCACTCGCCCGGGTCAGGCAAGTCACTCGGCAAAAACCAGGATCAGAAGAAGCCCAGCTTGTTGGGGTCGTAGCTGACCAGGATGTTCTTGGTCTGCTGGTAGTGGTCCAGCATCATCTTGTGGGTCTCGCGCCCGATGCCCGACTCCTTGTAGCCACCGAAGGTGGCGTGCGCCGGGTAGTGGTGGTAGCAGTTGGTCCACACGCGCCCGGCCTGGATGCCCCGGCCAAAGCGGTACGCACGGCTGATGTCGCGGGTCCACACGCCCGCGCCCAGGCCATAGGGCGTGTCGTTGGCGATCTGCAGGGCCTCGGCCTCGTCCTTGAAGGTGGTCACGGCCAGCACCGGGCCAAAAATCTCTTCACGGAAGATGCGCATGCCGTTGTGGCCCTTGAACAGCGTGGGCTGGATGTAGTAGCCATCGGCCAGCTCGCCGCCCAGTTGGGCCCGGTCGCCGCCGATCAGCACCTGGGCACCCTCTTCCTTGCCCAGCGCCATGTAGGACATGATCTTGTCCATCTGCATGGACGAGGCCTGCGCGCCCATCATGGTGTCCGTGTCCAGCGGGCAGCCCTGCTTGATGGCCGCCACACGCTTCACAGCACGCTCGATGAATCGGTCGTACATCGATTCCTGAATCAGGGCGCGGCTGGGGCAGGTACACACCTCCCCCTGGTTGAAGGCAAACAGCACCATGCCCTCGATGGCCTTGTCCAGAAAGGCATCGTCCTGGGCCATCACGTCGTCAAAGAAGATGTTGGGGCTCTTGCCACCCAGCTCCAGCGTGGCCGGGATCAGGTTGGCGGCCGCAGCCTGCCCGATGATCTTGCCCGTGGCGGTCGAGCCGGTGAAGGCGATCTTGGCGATGCGCTTGCTGGTGGCCAGCGGCATGCCCGCCTCGCGCCCGTAGCCGTTGACGATGTTGAGCACACCGGGGGGCAGCAGGTCGGCGATCAGTTCGGCCAGCACGAGGATCGACACGGGCGTCGACTCGGCGGGCTTGAGCACCACGCAGTTGCCCGCACCCAGGGCGGGGGCCAGTTTCCAGGCGGCCATCAGGATGGGAAAGTTCCAGGGAATGATCTGGCCCACCACGCCCAAGGGCTCGTGGAAGTGATAGGCGATGGTGTTGCTATCGATCTCGCTCAGTGCGCCTTCCTGCGCACGCAGGCAGCCGGCGAAGTAGCGGAAGTGATCGGCCGACAGCGGAATGTCGGCGTTGAGCGTTTCGCGGATGGGCTTGCCGTTGTCCACCGTTTCGGCATACGCCAGCTTCTCGGCGTTTTGCTCGATGCGGTCGGCGATCTTGAGCAGGATGTTGGAGCGCTCGGTGGGCGAGGTGGCCGCCCACTTGTCCTTGGCGGCGTGGGCGGCGTCCAGGGCCAGTTCGATGTCCGCTTCGGTAGACCGGGCGGCCTGCGTGAACACCTTGCCGCTGATGGGCGTGATCACCTCGAAATACTGCCCACCGACGGGCGGCTGGAACTGCCCATTGATGAAATTGTCATAACGGGCCTTGAAGCTCAGCGGAGCACCGGCCTGGCCGGGATGAGGGTAGCGCATGAAAGTCTCCTGTGGAAAAGTCCTTGACGATCGGGAACGTCGCGCACGGTGTTGGGCGGCGGTCTCACCCGAGATGGGCTGACCTTCTTGCGCACAAGCTGTGCCATCCGGGTTGCCCCGGAGCTGACTGGCCTTGTCCCAGGGAACCCGGCCCACTGGCCGTGACATGCGCTGTGTCAAACAGCGCGCCAAAAAGTGACGGTGCGCCAGACTGACACAGGGGGAACCCGAGTGCCACAGGGGGGATGGGCGCGCATACTCAAGCTGTTCCATCTCGTGACACACCCATGCACCTGCGCCCCTCCCTCTCCCAGGACCGCCTCGTTGAAGCGCGCCAACGCCTGCTGGAGTCGGGCGACGTGTCGCCCGAACTGGTCAGCGAGGTCGTGGCGCGCTCATGGCAGCGCAGTCGCCAGGCCGGGCTGTCACCGATGGAGCTGATCAGCGGCCCGCCACTGGTCAATGCCAGCACGCTGAAGGCGGCGGTCGAGCAAGAGTCCGAATTCCTGGACCACGCCCGGCCCGTCATGGAGTTCGTGTTTGACCAGATGCGGGATTCCGGCAGCATGGTGGTCTTGGCCAATGCACAGGGCCTGCTGCTGCACAGCCTGGGCGACCCCGAGTTTCTCAGCCGCGCCGAACGGGTGTCTCTGCGCCCTGGCGCCCTGTGGAAAGAAGAACTGCGCGGCACCAACGCCATCGGCACCGCCTTGGTCGAAGGGCAGCCGGTGGTTGTGCATGGCGCCGAGCACTACCTGGAGCGCAATGGCTTTCTGACCTGCTCGGCCGCCCCTGTGCGGGCGCCAGACGGACGCCTGTGCGGCGTGATCGACATCTCCGGAGACCAGCGCGGCTACCACCCGCACACCAGCGCGCTGGTTCGTTCAGCCAGCCGCATGATCGAAGACAAGCTCTTCCACGCCCGCCACACCCGAGACCTGCTGCTGCGACTGCACCCCCGCGCCGAAGGCCTCGGTGCCGTTGGCGAAGGACTCATCGCGCTGTCAGAAGACGGCTGGATCATGGGCGCCAACGCCATTGCCCAGGATTGGCTGGGCCTGACCAACACCCAGATCGGATCGATCACGCTGGACCGCGTGCTGGGGCCCCACGCCGTGCGGCTGCAGAACCTGCCTGGCAATGGCCAGGCCACCCGCATCACGACCATGCGCGGCGACACGCTGTTTGTGCGTGACGAGCCCGAACGCCGCCGGCGTGTGTGGGCCTCGGGGGCCGCGCCCAAGCCTCGCGCCAACCCGAATGCCAGCGTGCCACTGCGCACCCTGGTGCGTCGCAGCCATGGGGTGGACGCCAGGGTTCACCTGTCCACCCAACGTGCATTGAAGGTGCAGGCCCAGGGCATTCCCCTGCTGATCCAGGGCGAGTCAGGCACCGGCAAAGAGGTCTTTGCGCGCACGCTCCACAAACAAGGCCCTCGCCAAGACAAACCGTTTGTGGCCGTGAACTGTGCCGCACTGCCCGAAGGGCTGATCGAATCCGAGTTGTTCGGCTACGTGGGCGGTGCCTTCACCGGGGCGCGCCGGGAAGGCTCGCCTGGCCAGATTCGCATGGCCGATGGGGGCACGCTGTTTCTGGACGAGATCGGCGACATGCCGCTGTCGCTCCAGGCCCGCCTGTTGCGCGTGCTGCAAGACAAGGCTGTGGTGCCGGTGGGTGGCACCCACCCGATTGCAGTCGATTTTGTGCTGGTGTGCGCCACCCACCACCAACTCAAAGAAGCCGTGGCCCAAGGGCGCTTCCGCGAAGACCTGTACTGGCGCATCGCTGGCCTGACCGTGCAAATGCCCGCGCTGCGCGAGCGTGATGACCTCATCCCATTGATCTCGGACATGTTGCACACGCTGGGCCATGACATGAAGCATGGGCGCATTCCGGACATGGCCGATGAGGTGGTCGAGGCACTGATGCAGCACCCCTGGCCAGGCAACCTGAGGCAGTTGCACGCCGTGTTGCGCACCGCGTGTGCGCTCTTGTCACCGCACGAAAACTTGCTGCACTGGGAGCACTTCGGCGAAGACCTCTGGGACGACGTGTTCTCCAAGCCCTATCGGGATGACGACGTGCCTCTGGTGTCCGAGGTGGCCGCTCCCCGCCAGACCCTGGCCTTGCAGCCCACGGACGACGTGCAGCCCGAAACCAACCTGAAGCGCCTGTCGCACACCGCCATCGAGCGGGCGATTCGGGCCAGCCAGGGCAACATGTCGCAGGCGGCACGGCGGCTGGGCATCAGCCGCAACACCCTGTACCGCCGCCTCAAGCAACTGCGCGAGGCCGAAGACGAGGCGTGAACACCCCGCTTGCCGCCAAACAGCCTCGGGATGCAGCATCTGAATGGCGGTAGCATTACAGGCATGAGCACCGCCACCAACGTCGACCCCCAAGAACTCGCCAAATTCAGCGACCTGGCCCACAAATGGTGGGACCCGGAAAGCGAATTCAAGCCCCTGCACCAGATCAATCCTTTGCGCCTGGACTGGATTGACCAGTTGGCCAACGTCAAGGGCAAGCGCGTGGTGGACGTGGGCTGCGGCGGCGGCATCCTGGCCGAATCCATGGCCCGCCGTGGTGCGAACGTGCTTGGCATCGACCTGGCCGACAAGCCCTTGAAGGTGGCCCAGCTGCACGCCATGGAGGCCGGCGTGGCCAACCTGGATTACCGCAGCGTGGCGGTCGAAGAACTTGCTGCAGAGCAAGCCGGGCAATTCGACGTGGTCACCTGCATGGAGATGATGGAGCACGTGCCCGATCCGTCGTCGGTGGTGCAGGCCTGCGCCAACCTGGTCAAACCGGGTGGTTGGGTGTTTTTCTCCACCATCAACCGCAACCCCAAGTCCTTCTTGTTTGCCATCGTGGGCGCCGAGTACGTGCTCAAGCTGCTGCCCAAGGGCACGCATGAATACGGCCGTTTCATCCGTCCCGCCGAACTGGCCCGCTGGATCCGCGAAGCGCACCTGGACCTGAACCAGTTCAAGGGCATGGAATACAACCCCTTGACAGGCCGATACTGGCTGTCAGGCGACACCAGCGTGAACTACCTGGTGGCCTGTCGCAAGCCGCTGCAGGCCTGAGATGGCACTGACAGGCAAGATCGACTGGGCGCAAGCGCCCACCGCCGTGTTGTTCGACCTGGACGGCACCCTGGCCGACACGGCCGGCGACCTGGGCGGCGCCCTGAACCGCCTGCGGGCCGACCAAGGCCTGCCCCCACTGCCCCTGGCACAGTTGCGTGCCTACGCATCGGCCGGTGCGCGGGGCCTGATCGGTGTGGGGCTGGGCATCGGCCCGGAGCATGCAGAATTCGAGTCGCTGCGCACACGCTTTCTGGCGCACTACACGGCCTGCCTGAGCGAAACCACCCGTCTTTTTGACGGCATGGACCGCCTGCTGGAGGCCTTGGAAGCTCGGGGGCTGCGGTGGGGCGTGGTCACCAACAAGCCACACCGCTTCACCGTGCCGGTGATGCAGGGCCTGGGCCTGACGCATCGCTCAGGCACCACCATCAGCGGCGACACCACCGCCCACGCCAAGCCCCATCCCCTGCCCTTGCTGACCGCAGCGTCTGAGCTGGGGGTGCCACCAGGCAGCGTGCTGTACGTGGGCGACGACCTGCGCGACATCCAGGCGGCGCAGGCGGCCGGCATGCCCAGTGCAGCCGCCGGCTGGGGCTACATCGGGCACAACGGTGAGGTCGAGGCCTGGGGCGCCGACGTCATCGCCGACCAACCCCTCGACCTGCTCACGGCACTGATGTCAGGCTGATCTCAGGCCGAACGCCCGTAGTTGTCCTGGAAGCGCACGATGTCGTCTTCGCCCAGGTAGCTGCCCGATTGCACCTCGATGATCTCCAGCGGGATGGCCCCGGGGTTGATCAGCCGGTGCACCGTGCCCAGCGGGATGTAGGTGGACTGGTTCTCGGACAGCAGCACCACCTTGTCGCCCACGGTGACCTCGGCCGTGCCGCTGACCACGATCCAGTGTTCGGCACGGTGGTGGTGCATCTGCAGACTCAAAGAGGCCTTGGGCTTGACCATGATGCGCTTGACCTGGAAGCGCGGGCCCATGTCGATCGAGTCGTACCAGCCCCAGGGGCGGTGCACGCGGCGGTGCAGCGTGCCTTCGGTGCGCGAGGCGCCTTCCAGCTTGGCCACGATCTTCTTCACATCCTGGCTCTTGCTGCGGTCGGCCACCAACACGGCATCCGGCGTCTCCACCACCACCACGTTGTCCAGGCCCACGGCCGCCACCAGGCGGCTGGTGGCATGCACCAGGGTGTCTTTGCTGTCTTGCATCAGCACGTCGCCATGGGCGGCGTTGCCTTGGGCATCGTGCGGGCTGACCTGCCACACGGCATCCCAGGCGCCCAGGTCCGACCAGCCGGCGTCCAGCGGCACCATGCGCACCACAAAGCCGCTGTTGGGCTGGGCAGGGCATTGCTCCATCACGGCGTAGTCCACCGATTCAGACGGCACGGCCTTGAACTCTTCTTTGCCTGGGCGCACAAACTGTGCGTCGGTGCTGCGCACCTCGAAGGACTTTGTCGTGGCCTCGGCAATGTCGGGGCGGAAGTGCGCCAGCGCGGCCAGCCAGCGCGAGGCCTTCATGACGAACATGCCGCTGTTCCAGAAGTAGCCACCGTCGGCCAGGTAGGCTTTGGCGGTCTCCAGGTTGGGCTTTTCGACAAAAGCGGCCACGTTGCGCACGCCCTGGGCATCGGCCCCGCTGGTGCGGATGTAGCCAAAGCCGGTTTCGGGCTTGTCGGGCGTGATGCCCAGGATGACGATGTCGCCATTGGCTGCGGCGCGGATGGCCGACTGCAGCGCGGCCGTGTAGGCCTGGGGGTTGGTGACCGTCTGGTCGGCCGGGGTGACGACCAGGATGGGGTCACTGCCATCGGCCGTGGCCTGCAGGGCCGCCAGCGTGACAGCCGGGGCGGTGTTGCGCCCAGCGGGCTCCAGCAGCAGCGACGAGGGCTCGCCCTTCAACTCGCGCAACTGGTCCAGCACCAGGAAGCGGTGTTCTTCATTGCCCACCACGCAGGGCTTGAGCACCGTGATGTCGTCGGCGCCCAGGGCCTGCAGACGCAGGTGGGCTTGCTGGAACAGGCTCTGGTTGTCGTCTTGCAAGACCAGAAACTGCTTGGGGTACAGCGCACGAGACAGGGGCCACAGGCGGGTCCCTGAGCCGCCGGCCATGATCACGGGAAGGATGTCGTATTTCATGGTTCAAACCTTAACAAATGGCATCAGCCCTCAAACCCACCCGGATTGGTGGATTGCCAGCGCCAGGAATCCACACACATGTCATCCAGCCCGCGGCGGGCGCTCCAGCCCAGCAGGCGCTGTGCCAGGGCAGGGTCGGCATAGCAGGCCGCCACGTCGCCAGTGCGCCGGGGGGCAAACACCAGCGGGATCTCACGCCCCGCGGCGCGGCCATACGCCTGCGCCAGCTGCACCACGCTGTAGCCCTGGCCGGTGCCCAGGTTCACCGTCACCGAGCGCTGCTGCTCACCCAGGTAGCGCACCGCCGCCACATGGCCTTCGGCCAGATCGCACACGTGGATGTAGTCGCGCACGCCCGTGCCATCCGGCGTGTCGTAATCGTTGCCAAACACGTTGAGGTGCGGCCGCTTGCCCACCGCCACCTGGGCCACATAGGGCATCAGGTTGTTGGGGATGCCGCGCGGGTCTTCGCCAATGCGGCCACTGGGGTGCGCACCGACTGGATTGAAGTAGCGCAGACACGCCACATGCCAGCGGGCATCGCACGCCACCAGGCTGCGCAGTAGCTCTTCACCCACCAGCTTGGTCTGGCCGTAGGGGTTGGTGGCCCTCAGAGGCGCGTCTTCGGTGATGGGCAAACGCTCGGGTTCGCCATAGACCGTGGCCGATGAACTGAACACCAGGTCAAACACACCATGACGCTGCATGGCTTGGCTCACGGCCAGCAGGCTGCCCAGGTTGTTCTCGAAGTAATCCAGCGGGCGCTCGACCGACTCACCCACGGCCTTCAAGGCCGCAAAGTGCACCACGGCCTTGATGCCCCCGACGGTCTGCCCCAGTTCAAAACAGCGGTCCAGCACAGCAGGGTCACGCACATCGCCCTGTACGAAATGAATGGGCTGGCCACCAATCTCGCGCAACCGGTCCAGCACCACGGGCGAGCTGTTGACAAAGCTGTCCACCCCCACCACCGTGTAGCCAGCGTCTTGCAGGGCCAGCCAGGTGTGCGACGCGATGTAGCCGGCCGCGCCGGTCAGGAGGATGCAATCAGGTGTGGCCATCGGGCGTGCACGAATCAATCGAGGGTGAAGCCGAGTGAGCAAGACACCATGCGGCCGCTGTAAGCGCGCGAGAACACCGACTCCGTGCGGTCATAGCGCTGAAGATCGCAACCCAGCGCAAGGCTGCGCATGGGCTGGTAATCGACCCCCAACACAAAAACATTGAGTCGCCCTGCCTGGTTGTTGGATGACGTCACCTCTTGCCCAACGGAGGTGCTGGTGGTTTCCAGTTCCTCGTCATAACGCACATGCGTCACCTGGGCCGTGGCTGCGATCTTGGACGTCGCCTGCCACGTTGCCGAGGCAGAGTACTGATTGGTGACCCTGTTGGCGCTTCGGTCAACCGTGAACGGAATTCCAAACAGCGACCCCGTTGCAGACGAGCCACCTTCATTGTTGGTCTCACGCCGCCAGTTCAGCCTGTAGGTCACCTTGCCGGCAGGCGTGAACGTCCAGGCGGCAGAGCCCGTCACACCGTTAAAGTCCCGTGCCGGTTCTTCTTTGTAGCGTTCTCGGGAGTAACCCACACTCCCGCTCAGCAAACTGAACCCGGTCACGCGCCAGTTGGCCACCAGGCTCAAATTACGGCGCTTGACTTCCTCAGGCAAACTGCGGTCAGGCAAATCGGAGTTGGTTTGAGCGTAATTCAGCCCGTAGTACATCAGCTCGTGCGGCTGGTACCTGACCCCGACCTGCCATGTGTCCGATTCGCGGTTATCGAACTCGGTCAGCCGGTAATCCACGTCTGAACGCGTAAACCCCGCATTTACGGACATGCGCCCGTACAAACCGTAGCGCAAGTCAAGCGCGGCTCGCTTGGTGGTAAGCGTGTTTCGTCCGGTGCGGTTCACTGTGCTGTCTTCAAACTTGGGCAGTGTTTCAGACACGTCAGCATTCGCCGTCAACCTGAAGTTCGAGCCAATATCGGTCACGAACTCACCACTGCTGACCAGACCGTTGTAATTGAACTGATCGAACTTCGAGTAGTTGTTGCGGCTGGCCGTGACGTCCAGGCGGTAGTTCTGGCGGCCATAGGCCTTGTTCAAGCCAGCGCGCACCGCGGTGGTGGACAGCGTGTCTGCTTCTTCGTTGTCCGTCACCTTCAGCAGGTTGCTGTCTCTGGTGAAGCTCTGGCTGACGGTCAGGAACAAAGGCAGGTCATCTTCCTGGGCGTGCGCCACAGGGCTGACCAGGGCACACACGGCCGCGGCCACGACCGCCAGGCTGCAAACACGGGGCATCACGGAGCGCTCGTCCGTGGGCAATGGTTGGGGCATGTTCATCTCCTCTGCTGACAGGCAGGGTCTCAATAGGCGTTGCGGTCAAAGACCATCAGGCGCACCGTGCGCACGATGATCTGAAGGTCCAGGCCGAGCGTCCAGTTGCGCAGGTATTCCAGATCGTATTCAACACGAGCCTGCATCTTGTCCAGGGTGTCGGTTTCCCCACGGTGGCCATTGACCTGCGCCCAGCCCGTGATGCCGGGCTTGACCTTGTGGCGCACCATGTAGGCCTTGATCAGGCGCCGATACTCTTCGTTGTGCGCCACCGCGTGCGGGCGTGGCCCGACGATGCTCATGCGGCCTTGCAGCACGTTGATGAACTGAGGCAGCTCGTCCAGCGAGGTTTTGCGGATGAACGCACCGAATGGGGTGATGCGGGGGTCGCCCTTGGTGGCCTGTTTGACCACGGGGCCGTTGTCCTGCGTGCGCATCGATCTGAACTTGTAGACGATGATTTCCTCACCATCCAGGCCGTTGCGTCGCTGCTTGAAGATGATGGGCCCCGGCGAGGACATCTTCACCCCGATGGCCACGGCCAGCAACAGGGGCGAGATCAGCACCAGGATGATGCAGGCCAGGATGACATCCGACAGGCGCTTGACCAGGGCGTTGGTGCCGGTGAAGGGCGTCTCGCAGATGCCGACCACGGGCACGCCGTTCATGTCCTGCAATCGCCCCTGGATGATGCTGATGCCGAACACATCGGGCACAAAGTACAGCGATGCGGTGGTGCCCTGCACGGCCTCCATCAGTTCCACGATGCGGGGCTGAGAGCCCAGGGGCAGCGTGATGTAAACCTCATGGATGCCATGGGCATACACATGATTGGCCACGTCGCGCAGGCCACCAAGCCGCATGCTGACGGCCTCGGGCAGCACGCGGCTGTCGGTGCGGTCATCGAAGTAGCCGACGAACTCGGTGCCCTGGTCGGGGTGACTTTGCAGCGCACGCGCCACCTTGCCGCCCAGAGGCCCTGCCCCCACGACGATGGCGCGACGGCGAGCCCCGGGCAGCGAGGCACGCTGCTTGAGGATGGCCTTGCCCACCCACACCGCCAGCCACTGAATCAGCGGCGTGACCACCGCCCAGGCCAGCATGACGTCGGCGTTGAAGAACATGAGGCTGTTGGTGGCGTAGCCGCACAGCCACAAGATGGCCAGCATCGACACCCAGGAACCGACGATGTCGATCCCGGCCTCCAGCCGAGACACCGTGAAGCGGTTGCGTCCCGGGAAGGTCAAGGCGAAGACCAGCAGGCACAGCGCCATCGGCGCCCGGGACATGGGCTCTTCAAAAAAGGCCATGGCCAACAACAGCGTCACCACCGTGATGGCGGGCTCGAGAAAAGCCGCCACGAAAGAGGTCACCGATTGGGGCGCGTTGAAGAACGTTCGGTTGTAGTTTCGGTTATTGAACATGAACAACTGCAGGCCACGCTGCCGTCTGCCACCCAGGACGGTTGGCAGCCACTCAGACGCGCAAAACACCGGTGAATTTGAAAAGCCACCCCAGGCAGGAATCGCGCCAGGGTGGCAGATGCCGTTGATTGTGGATCAATTTTCGTGACAGGATGACGCCAATTCGCCTCAAGAGTTCCCGTCAGCGTCGGACAAGCCTCTCGGGTTGTCCCCCACCTACAATGGCGCCATGCTGAAGAATCCATTGACCTATGCTGCGCCCTGGGCTTTCGATCGACTGACGCTGGCGCTCAACCACGTTCTGTCCAGCGAGCCCGTGGCCTGCGCCAAGCTCAAGCCCCACAGCGGCCAGCGCCTGTCGGTTCAGTGGGTGCCGGCGCCGGGCGTGCGCCCCCCGGAATGGGTGGGCCGCTTGCTGTCATTGCGCGACGGGCTGCCGCCCGCACTGAACTGGTCCGTCACGCCGGCGGGCCTGCTTGAATGGCACGATCAGCCCCATCCTGACGGCATTGCGCCATCGCTGACCCTGACCGTGACCCTGGATCACCCCTGGCAGATGGCGTGGCAGGCCATGCGGGGGCAGCGCCCCGACGTCAAGATCGAGGGCGATGCGCAAATGGCCGAGGTGGCAGCCTGGCTGATGAAGAACCTGCGCTGGGATCTGGAAGACGACCTGGCGCGGGCGCTGGGCGCGGCCCCCACGGAATTGCTGAGGCGGACCGCCGAATCGGCCCGCGAAGCCTTGGGACGAGGCTGGGACAACCTCCAGTCACGGCGCCCAGGGGCGACGACAGGGTCAACGGGCCGCTGACACAGGGTGCCGCGCTTGTTACGCTCTGCCTACATTTTCTGGATCGTGGTGCGCTATGGCCTGGACGGCCTGGCGCTGGACAGCCTGCGCAGCCCAGGATGGAGCCTGCTGGCGCGCATCCTGTCATTCGGACGGCGGCTGGATGCCCCGCGCGGCCAGCGCCTGCGCGAGGCCCTGGAGCACCTGGGGCCCATCTTCGTCAAGTTTGGCCAGATGCTCTCGACCCGGCGCGACCTGCTGCCACCGGACGTGGCCGACGAACTGGCGCGCCTGCAAGACCGCGTGCCGCCATTTCCTGGCAAACAGGCCGAAGCCCTTGTTGAGAAAGCCCTGGG
Organism: Aquabacterium sp. A3; assembly: GCF_038069945.1. NCBI lineage: Bacteria > Pseudomonadati > Pseudomonadota > Betaproteobacteria > Burkholderiales > Sphaerotilaceae > Aquabacterium > Aquabacterium sp. A3. The sequence goes on from NZ_JBBPEV010000004.1 coordinate 275,875, forward strand.
CAAACCATTGAGTGCGGTGTTTCGCAGCTTCGACACCGAGCCCATCGCCAGTGCCTCCATCGCTCAGGTTCACTTTGCAGTGCTGCATGACGGCCGCGAGGTGGCGGTCAAAGTGCTGCGCCCTGGCATGCTGTCGGTCATTGATGACGATCTGGCCCTGATGCACACCCTGGCGGGCTGGGTGGAGCGCTTGTGGGCCGACGGCAAACGCCTCAAGCCGCGCGAGGTGGTGGCCGAGTTCAACAAGTACCTGCACGACGAGCTGGACCTGGTGCGTGAAGCGGCCAACGCAGCGCAGTTGCGCCGCAACATGCAGGGCCTCGATCTGGTCATCGTCCCCGAAATGGTGTGGGATTACTGCACCCCCACGGTCATGGTGATGGAGCGCATGAAAGGCGTGCCCATCAGCCAGATCCAGCGCCTTCGCGATGCCGGCGTGGACATCAAGAAGCTGGCCCGAGACGGGGTCACGATCTTCTTCACCCAAGTCTTCCGGGATGGTTTTTTTCATGCCGACATGCACCCGGGAAACATCCAGGTCAGCCTGGACCCGGGCAGCTTCGGTCGCTACATCGCCCTGGACTTCGGCATCATCGGCACGCTGACCGAGGTGGACAAAGACTACCTGGCGCAGAACTTCATCGCGTTTTTCCACCGCGATTACAAGCGCGTGGCCGAGCTGCACATCGAGTCGGGCTGGGTGCCCCCTGCCACCCGGGTAGATGAGCTGGAAGCCGCCGTGCGCACCGTGTGCGAGCCCTACTTCGACCGGCCCTTGAAAGAAATCTCACTGGGCCAGGTGCTGATGCGGCTGTTCCAGATCTCGCGGCGTTTTCACGTCGAAATTCAGCCCCAGCTCGTGCTGTTGCAAAAAACCCTGCTGAACGTCGAAGGCCTGGGCCGAGACCTGGACCCGGACCTGGACCTCTGGAGCACGGCCAAGCCCTTCCTGGCGCGCTGGATGCAGGAACAAGTGGGCTGGCGCGCCCTGCTGCGCCAGTTCAAGCGAGAGGCGCCGCGCTACGCCAAGCTCTTGCCCGAACTGCCCCGGCTGGTGCACCACAACCTCAGCCAGGGTGACAGTGCCCTGCGCCGCGATCTGCTGGCCATCTTGCGCGAACAACGCCAAACCAACCGCACCTTGTCTGCGGTGCTGTTCATTTTGCTGGGGTTCATCATCGGACTGGTCATGGCCCAGCTTTTGCTGCGGCTTGATGTGATGGGCGTCTTGTAAAGACGACGCGTGGTCGCGGGTCACCCCTGCTTTCAGGGCTGGCCCGACAAACGCGCGCTGACACGGTCTACACTGCGCCCCCGTGCGATACGTCACCGCCACGGTGGCGCTGCCTCTTCTTGGTCGGCTCTATTCGGAAAGGTTTGCCGAACATGGACTCCACTTTGATCTGGTTCGTGGCTGGGTATCTGGTGCTGACGCTGGGCATCGGCGTTTTTGCGGGCACCCGCGTGCACAACACCACCGACTTCGCGGTGGCCGGCCGCAGCCTGCCACTGGCCATGGTGATCACGACGACCTTCGCCACCTGGTTCGGCGCGGAAACCGTGATGGGCATCCCGGCCACCTTCATGGAAGACGGTCTGGGCGGCGTGGTCGAAGATCCATTCGGCGCCTCGATGTGCCTGGTGCTGGTCGGGGCGTTTTTTGCCGCGCGCCTCTACAAGATGGACCTGCTGACCATCGGCGACTACTACCGGCAACGGTACGGCAAGGGTGTCGAGATTTTTTGCTCGATTGCCATCATCCTGAGCTATCTGGGCTGGGTGGCCGCACAGATCACCGCGCTGGGCCTGGTGTTCAGCCTGCTGACGGGCGGCTGGATCACCCCCACGCAGGGCATGGTGATGGGCACTGGGCTGGTGCTGGCCTACGTGCTGGTGGGCGGCATGATGGCCGTGGCCTGGACCGATTTTGTGCAGATGATCGTGCTGGTGTGCGGCCTGAGTTTCATTGCCTACCTGGCCGGCGAGCAAGCCGGCGGCAGCGAACAGGTGTTGGCGCTGGCCCAGCAGCGTGACTGGCTGAACTTCCTGCCCGACAACACGACCCACGACTGGCTGTTCTTCATTGCCGCGGCCATCACGATGATGCTGGGCTCCATTCCGCAACAAGACGTGTTTCAGCGGGTGATGTCGGCCAAGGACGCCAACACAGCCCGCACCGGCACCATGATCGGCGGCTTCAGCTACCTGCTGTTTGCGTTTGTGCCCATGTTCATCGCCACGGCGGCCATGGTGATCATGCCCGACGAGACGGCCGCACTGCTCAGCGACGATTCGCAAAAGATCCTGCCCACGCTGATCCTCAACCACATGCCCATGATCGCGCAGATCCTGTTCTTCGGGGCACTGCTGTCGGCCATCATGTCCACGTCGTCGGCCACACTGCTGGCGCCCTCGACCAGCTTCGTCGAGAACATCCTGCGCAACATCTATCCGCACCTCACAGACAAGCAGGTGCTGCTGGCCCTGCGCATTTCGGTGCTGGTGTTCACCGGCTCGGTGCTGACGTACGCCGTGGCCATGGAGGGCACATCGATCTATGAGCTGGTGTCCGGCGCGTACCAGGTGCCCTTAGTCGGTGCGTTCGTGCCGCTGGTCTTCGGCCTGTACTGGAAGCGCGCCACCACCCAGGGCGCGGTGCTGTCGATTGCGCTGGGCCTGGGCACGCTGATCTGGTTCACGTTCCACCCCACTGCGGGAGAAGCCTTCCCGGGGCAGCTCGCCGGCTTGCTGGCTGCCCTGCTGGGCATGTTCCTGGGCTCGCTGGGGCCACAGTGGATGGCACCGCATCAGGGGCACCCCAAGCACATTGGTGATGTCTGAGGTGGTGACCTCCGCTAAAATGCACTGATTGAATCAGACGGGTACTTTCGAGGTTCACCATGCCCATCTACGCTTACCGTTGTGAGTCTTGCGGTCACGCCAAGGACGTCTTGCAGAAGATGTCGGACGCGCCGCTGACCACCTGCCCGGCCTGTGGCGCCGAATCGTTCAAAAAACAACTCACCGCCGCGGGCTTTCAGCTCAAAGGCTCAGGGTGGTACGTGACCGATTTCAGGGGCGGAAGCCAGACGGCTGCAGCCCCTGCTGCCGCAGCCGCCGCTGGGACAGGCACGGCTGAAGCAGCCAGTGCCCCGGCCACCGAGGCCAGCAGCGCCAGCAACGCTGGTGGCGACGCGCCCGCGGCCGGCTGTGGCACGTCCTGCGCCTGCCACTGATTCCCGGCGCGGGCCACCTCGGTGGCGCGATCCCAAACCTGAACGACAATAGCGGGTTCCGACGCTGGTGCCACCAGCCTCGGGCCCCTTTCATTTCTGGAGAGCACAAGAATGCGCACCACTTACTGCGGACTGGTCAGCGAAGCGCTGATGGGCCAGACCGTGACGCTGATGGGCTGGGCCCACCGTCGCCGCGACCACGGCGGCGTGATCTTCATCGATCTGCGTGACCGCGAAGGCCTGGTGCAGGTGGTGTTTGACCCCGATCGCGCCGATTCGTTCAAGATCGCTGAAGATGTGCGCAATGAGTTTTGCCTGAAGGTCACCGGTGTCGTGCGCGCCCGGCCCGCAGGCACAGAGAACGCCAACCTGACCAGCGGCAAGATCGAAGTGCTGGGCCACACACTGGAGGTGCTCAACCCCTCCGTGACGCCGCCCTTCCTGCTGGACGACGAAAACCTGTCCGAGACCGTGCGCCTGACGCACCGCGTGCTGGACCTGCGTCGTCCCGCCATGCAAAAGAACCTGATGCTGCGCTACCGCGTGGCCATGGAGGTTCGCAAGTACCTGGACGAACACGGTTTTGTCGACATCGAAACCCCGATGCTGACCAAATCCACGCCCGAAGGCGCGCGCGACTACCTCGTGCCCTCGCGCGTGCACGACGGCACTTTCTTTGCGCTGCCCCAATCGCCCCAGCTGTTCAAGCAACTGTTGATGGTGGCCGGCTTTGACCGTTACTACCAGATCACCAAGTGCTTCCGCGACGAAGACCTGCGCGCTGATCGCCAGCCCGAATTCACCCAGATCGATATTGAAACGAGCTTCCTGACCGAGCAGGAAATCCGTGACATGTTCGAGGGCATGATCCGCCACGTCTTCAAGAAGGCGCTGGACGTGGACCTGGGCGCCTACCCGGTCATGAAGTACGCCGACGCCATGCACCGGTACGGCTCGGACAAGCCCGACCTGCGGGTCAAACTTGAGTTCACCGAACTGACCGACGTCATGACCGACGTCGACTTCAAGGTGTTCTCCACCCCGGCCACCACCAAGGGCGGCCGCGTGGTGGCCCTGCGCGTGCCAGGCGGTGGCGCCATGTCGCGTGGCGAGATCGACGCCTACACCGAGTTCGTCAAGATCTACGGTGCCAAGGGCCTGGCCTGGATCAAGGTCAACGACGTGGCCGCTGGCCGCGAAGGTCTGCAATCCCCCATCGTCAAGAACCTGCACGATGCCGCCATTGCCGAGGTGCTCAAGCGCACCGAAGCCCAGAACGGCGACCTGATCTTCTTTGGCGCGGACAAAGCCAAGGTGGTCAACGACGCCATCGGCGCGCTGCGCCTGAAGGTGGGCCACTCGGATTTCGGCAAGGCCAACGGCCTGTTCGAAGACCGCTGGGCACCGCTGTGGGTGGTGGACTTCCCGATGTTCGAGCACGATGAAGAGGGCGACCGCTGGAACGCGGTGCACCACCCCTTCACCGCGCCGAAGGATGGCCACGAGGATTACATGGACACCGACCCTGGCCAGTGCATTGCCAAGGCGTACGACATGGTGCTCAACGGCTGGGAGCTGGGTGGCGGCTCGATCCGCATCCACCGCGCCGAGGTGCAATCCAAGGTGTTCAGCGCCTTGAACATCACCGAAGAAGACGCCAAGGTGAAGTTCGGCTTCCTGCTGGATGCCCTGCAATACGGCGCGCCCCCGCACGGTGGCCTGGCCTTCGGTCTGGACCGCCTGGTCACCCTGATGACCAAGGCCGAGTCCATCCGTGATGTGATTGCCTTCCCCAAAACCCAGCGCGCCCAGTGCCTGCTGACCGGTGCACCGTCTTATGTGGACGAAAAGCAGTTGCGCGAACTGCACATCCGGCTGCGCAATCCACAGGCGGGCCAGCCGCCCGCGGCTGAGTGAACACGGCCAACCTCGGGCTTGTCCTGATCTGCCAAGCCGCCTTCGGGCGGCTTTTTTGTGGCCCACTGCCAGCAGATGACCTTGGTGCTTGAACGCTCTTGCATCCAAAGTCATCCGAGCGCCGTAAAAAAGCTGTCAGGAATGAGCGGGCCGCACGACATAGCTGGTGTGGCGGCAAGCACAGACCTTGACGCCCTCAACCCACGCGCCAAGCTGGCGCACCAAGGAGCACACTCATGAACATCAAGACCCTGGCCGCTGCGGCCGCCACCATCATTGCCACCTCTGCCTGGGCCGGTCACCATGGCGAGCAGAAATGTGGCGCTGGCACCTGCGGCAAGAAGGAAACCACCACCAAGGACGCCGGATGCGGCAAGAAGGACAAGGAAGCCTCCTGCGGCAAGAAGGATGACAAGGAAGCCTCTTGCAGCAAGAAGGACGACAAGGAAGCTTCTTGCGGCAAGAAGTGAGCTGAGCCTGGAGTGTGAACACCATGCTGGGCCTGGGCTACCGACGCGACATGGCCGACTGGGACATGTCGGCCATTGAGGCCGACTTTTTCGAGGTCGTGCCCGAGAACTGGGTGCGGCGCGATCGGGCGCCGTTGCACCAGCTCATCGCGGGCGGTCGGCCCGTTCACCTGCATGGTGTCTCACTCAACCTGGGCGGCACCTCTGCGCTGGACCGGGTGTTCCTGAAAGACATCAGCGACCTGATCGATGACCTGGGTGCGCGTCACTATTCCGACCATCTGGCGGCCAGTGGCGACGCACACCAGCTTCATGATCTGTTTCCCATTCCTTTCACCGTGGATGAGGTACGCCGCGTGGGCGATCGCATCCGTGCGGTGCAGGATGTGCTGGGCCGCCGCATCGCGGTTGAAAACAGCACCTGGTACACCAACATCGGCACGATGTCCGAGGCCGACTTTCTGGCGGCGGTCGCAGAACACGCCGACTGCCAGATCCTGCTGGACTTGAACAACATCACCGTCAACCAGAAGAACCATGGCACCGACGGCCTGGATGATTTCATCGCACGCATCGACTTGCGACGTGTGACGTACATGCACGTGGCCGGACATGAGTTCGACGAGCGTTTCGATCTGTACATCGACACGCACAGCCAGCCTGTGGAGCCACCCACGGCGGCCATGGCACGTCGCCTGCAGTCGGAGCACGGGCTGCCCATCCTGCTGGAATGGGACAACGACCTGCCCGAGCTGCTCACCCTCAACCAGGAGCTGGCATGCCTGCGCCCGCGTTTTACGACTACGTGAGGGGCTTGAGCGATGACGTGCCCGAGGGCTACTCGCTGGCCGGGATGCGCGTTTATCGGCACCTGGTCTACCTGGGCGCCAGCCAGATGGTGGAGACGCACTTCCCACAGGTTCGACAGCAACTGGGCGAAGAGCACTGGCGCGCCCTGATCGAGGCCTTCGTGCGTGATTCGGCATGGACCTCTCACTACTACGGAGACCTCAAGGATGAGTTCACTGCTTTCCTCGCTCGAACGAGCGCTTGAGCACCTCAGCGGCCTGGGCCTGCTGGGCTTGCGCTTGTGGCTCGGACAGGAGTTCGTCATGGCCGGCTGGCGCAAGCTGTCGGGTGGCCTGAGCGCCCCGGAGTGGTTTGCCGGGCTGGATTTTCCGTTTCCGGTGTCGCTGCTGCCGGTGGATGCCAACTGGCTGGCGGCCGGTGCGGGCGAGATCGCGCTGGGCACCCTGCTGGCCGTGGGGCTGCTGTCGCGCCTGTCCGGACTGGGTTTGATGTTCATCACCTGGGTGGCGGTCTACACCGTGCATTTCGACCTCGGGTGGGCCGGCTGGAACCAGATTGACAGCGACGAGGGCCAGGGGTTCAAGGTGCCGCTGATCATGGGCCTGATGCTGCTGACCATCGTCACGCAGGGCGGCGGGCGGCTGTCCCTGGATGCCTGGCTGCGACGTCGGTGATGTCGGCGGTGTCGATCGACGGGGGCACCCCAGATCCAGTGGTCGCCAACACCTGGCAACCCGAGCGGGCTGCCCAATGGCGGGCGGCCATGCTGCGCTTTGCCATGCTGCACATTCAGCCCCGCGAAGATGCCGAAGACGCCGTTCAGGATGCACTGACGGCGTTGCTGTCGGTGCCGCTGGCCAGCCTGTCGGGGATGGATCCCCGGCGATACCTCTTCGGCATCCTCAAGCACAAGATCACCGACCGCCTTCGGCAGCGCTACCGGCGGGAAACAACGACCTTGGATGAGCCCCTGGACGATGCGCTGGACGCGGCCTTGTTCAATGAGCGTGGGCACTGGGCTGATGGCGTGGAGCTGGCCACCTGGGCGCCCCCCGAGACCCAGCTGCAAAACGACCAGTTCTTTGCGATGGTGGACTTGTGCGTGAACCGGCTGCCGACCAAACCTGCCCGGGTGTTCAGCATGAAGGCCTTTCTGGAGTGCGACACCGACGAGATCTGCGACACCCTGGGTTTGACCAAAACCGATTACTGGCAATGCATGAGTCGAGCGCGAAAGCAATTGCAAATGTGCCTGAGCCAGCACTGGTTTGACGAACACCCGCCCGCATCAAGGAGACCGGCATGAGCATGATGATGAGCTGCCAGCAGTACCTGTTCGTGCTCACCTCCGGACAGCTCGAAGAGGCCGGTTGGCTCACTCGGGCGCAAGCGGGGCAGCACCGGCTCATGTGCCGACGCTGCCGAACGTTCACGCGCAATGACGCCATGCTGGACCAACTCACCATGGCTTGGCGCGACCGGCTGCTGGACCCCAACCAGTCTGGCGAGGCCTCTACCGCCGGCGATGACCGGGCACTGCCCTCAGACCAGGACACGGGCTCGGGTAAGCTGTGAGTTTGCTTGCCTGAGCGACCCGATGCCATCGTCTGCCCACAAGATTCCCGAATCCGTCCTGGTCGTGATCCACACCCCCGGCCTCGATGTGCTGCTGCTTGAGCGGGCCAAGCAGCCTGGCTTCTGGCAAAGCGTCACCGGATCGAAAGACCAGACGGACGAACCCTGGAGAGCCACCGCCATCCGCGAGGTGGCTGAAGAAACCGGCATCCAGGTCGGCGGCCCAGCCGTTCCCGATGGCGCCCTGACGGACTGGGCGCTGGAAAACGTCTATGAGATCTATCCGGTGTGGCGCCACCGGTACGCGCCAGGGGTCACCCACAACACCGAACGGGTGTTCGGCCTGTGTGTGCCTCACGGCACGCCCGTTCATATCGCCCCAAACGAACACACCCAATGGGTCTGGCTGCCCTGGCAAGAAGCCGCAGACCGGTGTTTTTCGCCGTCAAACGCCGAGGCCATTTTGCAACTGCCAGACCGCATCGCCCCCAAACAGCGCTGAGAAACGGCGCACACCCTCGGTTTCAGCCGGGGCAACAGGCGTTATCGTTGGGTCTGAACGGACTTTCATCACCGTCTTGCCGTGCTCAATCCGCTGCAATCATCCCTGTTGCCGCCCACCACCCTGGGCACCCGCCACCTGAGGGTGGCCACCTACAACATCCACAAGGGCGTGCGTGGGATGGGGCCCACCAAGCGCCTCGAGATCCACAACCTGGGCCTGGCTGTGGAAGCCCTCGACGCCGACATCGTCTGTTTGCAAGAAGTGCGGCGCTTCAACCACCAGGAAGCCCGCACCTTTTCACCAACCCGCTTTGGCGTGCAGAGTTGGCCCAGCCTGCCCCAGGCCGAGTACCTCGCGCCCGAGGGGTATGAGGTGGCTTACCGCACGAATGCGGTCACCCGCCATGGCGAGCATGGCAATGCACTGCTGGCGCGCTGGCCCATTGGTGACGTGGGCCACCATGATGTGTCAGACCACCGATTCGAGCAACGGGGGTTGCTGCACGTGCCCGTGCGTTGGCGACAGACCGAGGTGCACGTGGTGGTGGTGCACCTGGGACTGATACACGCCAGCCGCGTACGTCAAGCCGAACGCGTGGCACAACTGGTGGCCGAGCAAATTCCGGCCGGGGCACCGGTGGTGGTGGCTGGCGACTTCAATGACTGGAACGAAAAGCTCGATCACATCCTGGCCTCGGTGGGCCTGCATCGCGCAGGCCCGGCGGACCAGGCGCGGGTGGCCACCTACCCCTCGCTGATCCCCGTGCTGGCCCTGGACCGCGTCTACATGCGGGGCCTGCGGTGCGAGTCGGTGATGGTGCCAAGAGGCAGCACCTGGGCGCGCTTGTCGGACCACCTGCCCCTGGTTGTCGAGTTGGACTTGCAGGGCTGATCCAGGTGCAAGAACCCACCACGCAAGACGGCCCTGACAGCGAAGGCGTCAGTCAACTGGCCTGGTATGCGCAGCGCAAGCCGGTCTACACCGGCGGCAACCATGTCAGTCTGCACAAGGGCGGCGATGAGCTGTTTCCGGCGCTGCGCGATGCGATCGACCAGGCCAGGGGCGTGGTCTGGATGGCCTTCTACATGATCAACCCCCACGGGCAATCCGGCATGGTGCTGCAGGCCCTGATGCGCGCAGCGCGTCGGGGGGTGGCGGTGCACCTGGTGGTCGATGGACTGGGCTCCAGGGATGCCCCCGCCACCGTGTGGCAAGACCTGCGCGCCGCCCGGGTACAGCTGGAGGTGTATCGCCCGGTCCATCGCTTGTGGGGCCTTCTGGACGCCAGCCAGTGGCGGCGCATGCACGTGAAGCTGTGCGCCATCGATCATGCCGTGGCCTTCATCGGCGGCATCAACCTGATCGACGACCGTTTTGACCTGGGGCATGGCTGGAGCGCCCTGCCCAGGCTGGACTACGCGGTGTCGGTGCGCGGGCCGGCCGTCACACCGGTGATCCACACGGTGCGCGCCATGTGGACCCGCGCCCGGGTGGGCAGAGACTGGCGCGACGATCTGGTTCAGTGGAGTCGTGACCCGAACAAGCTGCGATCGCTGCGAACCTTGTGGCAGCAGGCCCGCCTGAAACTGACGCCCAGAGAGCAAGGTCGGCTGCAAGCCGGTCAAAGCTCCCAGCAACCCATGCGCGCCGCTTTCGTGTTGCGCGACAACTTGCGACAGCGGCGCACCATCGAGCGCACGGCACTGTCGTCCATCCAGCAGGCTCGTCACCGCATCGACATCGTGACGCCCTACTTCTACCCGCGACGCCGCATACGCCTGGCCCTGAGGCAAGCTGCGGCACGTGGTGTGCAGGTGCGCCTGCTGTTGCAAGGCAAACCTGACTACCGCATCGCCGCCATGGCTGCGCGGGTCTTGTACGCCGAGCTCCAGCGCGATGGCGTGCGCATCCACGAATACCAGTCGGCCTTCCTGCATGCCAAGGTGCTGGTCGTGGACGACGACTGGGCCAGCGTGGGGTCATCCAATCTGGACCCTCTGTCCTTGGTGCTCAACCTGGAGGCCAATCTGGTGGTGAGGGACCGCGGCTTCGTGCAACTGCTCACCCAGCGCCTGGAGCAGGATTTTGCGCACAGCCATGAGATCCAGCCCCATGACCCCACGCAGCCCTCGCGATGGCGTCGCCGGATCGGACGGGCCATGGTGTCATGGCTGGCCAAAACTTACCTGCGACTGGCGGGGGCCACCGGTCGCTACTGACACGATGGCTCGCGCCTTTGCCCCCGTCTTGCCCCCGTCTTGTCCCCGTCTTGCACCATGCCGCGCAACGATGACCTCGTGATACGCCGACCACAGGGGCTGTACTGCCCCCCCGGCGACTTCTACATCGACCCCTGGCGCCCCGTCGAGCGTGCTGTGATCACTCATGCCCACGCAGACCACGCCCGCACGGGGCACGCGCACTACCTGTGCAGCGCTCCGGGCATGGGGGTGCTGCGGGCGCGCTTGGGGCCCATCTCCCTGCAAGGACTGCCCTATGGGCATCGGCTGCGCCTGGGCGAGGTGATGGTGTCCATGCACCCGGCAGGTCATGTGCTGGGCTCGGCGCAGGTGCGTCTGGAGCATCGAGAGCGTGTCTGGGTGGTGTCTGGCGATTACAAGACCGAGCCAGATCCGACCTGCACCCCATTCGAGCCAGTGCGCTGCGACGTGTTCATCACCGAATGCACCTTCGGGCTGCCCATCTACCGCTGGCGTCCGGCACAAGAGGTCATGGCAGAGGTCAACAGCTGGTGGCAGACCAATGCGGCGGCTGGGCGACCATCGCTGTTGCTGGGCTACAGCTTTGGCAAGGCCCAGCGTCTGCTGGCAGGTGTGGATGCGGGCATCGGTCCCATCGTTGTGCACCACGCCGTCGAGCCCCTGAATGAAGCCTATCGGGCCGAAGGCGTGGCGCTGCCAGACACCCTGCGCTTTGGCGACGTCAAAGACAAATCGCTTTGGCAGGGAGCGCTGGTGGTGGCCCCGCCCAGCGCGACACGTGGGCCAATGTCGCGCGCCCTGCAGCATGCCAGCGATGGCCTGGCCAGCGGCTGGATGCAGTTGCGCGGCGCGCGGCGGCGCGCCAGCGTAGACCGCGGCTTTGTGCTGTCGGACCACGCCGACTGGCCCGGGTTGATTCAAGCCATCGCGGCCACCGGCGCTCAGCGCGTCATCGTCACCCATGGTCACGAGGGCGTGCTGGTGCGCTGGCTGCAACAACAGGGCCTGGAAGCCGAGGCGATGCAGACGGACTATGGAGACGAGCTTGCCAACGATGCCGGGCCGGTGACGCACACGGCGCCATAGCCCGGCGACATGGGCCACTCAGCGGCAGCGGGCCAGCGCCCCCCGCCGTGCTGTTCGATCCAGCACCGCGCCACGATCCAGCCTGCGTGCCCCACCACCGAAACACCAGCCTGCGGCGCCGCCCAGGCAGCGGCTCGTTGCATCAAGTGGGCCAGGGGTTCTCCACCACCCGGTGCGTGATGGGCGAAGTCGGCCACCCAGGCATCAAGCTCGGTCTTGGGAATGGTGGCCCACCGATGGCCGTCCCAATCACCAAAATCCATTTCACGCAGCGCATCGTCCACCAGGTGCACCCAACCCAGGCGACGCAACCAGCGCCCCACGGCCATGGCCCGGCGCTGAGGCGACGTCACCACCACCGTCGGCAGACCTCGTCGTTGGGCGTGGGCTTGTATGCGCCGGGCCAGGCGGCGCGCCTTGCGAGGGTCCACCGGCACGTCCGTGCGGCCGATGCAACGGCCCTCATGCCCGGTGGGCCTGGGATGGCGCCACAGCCAGACGTTCGTCATCACAGGTACACCGGGTGCACCACCGCCAGCCACGCCAGCAGCGAAGCCACCTCGCTCAACTGCTGGCTGGCGCCCAAGGTGTCTCCCGTGAACCCGCCCAGCCGCCGCTTCAACCAGCCCGCAGTCCACAGCCCGACCAGCACCACCCCCAGCACCGACGCCCCCATGGCCTTGGCCAAGGTGCCGAGCGGCCAATCGCCCAGCCAGAACCACGCCACCACCCCCGCGGCCACCACGGTCAGGCTGAGCACGGCCGCCCACACCTGAGGCCGCGCCACCGACAGCGCCAAGGGCTTGGCCTTGGCATGCTCGGCGTCGCCCGCATAGGGCAGCACCCGCGTCAGCACGACCGGCAACAACCTCGAGATGGCGTGGGCCCACACCAGCCCCACCCCTGCCCACATCAGCAAGACGCGCTGCACATGGCTGGCCGTGGCGCTGTCCAGGCCACTCATCCGCTGCGTCAGCAAGGACGTCAGCACCGCCGCCTTCAAACCCAGCAAGAGCACCAAACCCAAGGCGCCGTAGGTGCCCAGCCGCGAGTCCTTCATGATGAGCAAGGCTTTGTCGCGCGTCACCGCGCCCCCCAGACCGTCGCACGTGTCCGCCCAGCCGTCTTCATGAAAGCCTCCGGTCAGCCAGACCGTGGCCGCGATGCTCAAGATCACGGCCACCACGGGCGGCCACCACCAGGATGCGAGCACCAGCACCAGGGTGCCCCACAGCCCCACCAGCGCCCCCACCAGCGGAAAGTGCCGCATGCTCGCAGGCATCCAGGCCTCGCGCCACCCCACCCAGGCCGGCACCGACACGCGGGTCAAAAACTGCACGGCCACCAGAAACAAACGGATCTCGTGAACCAGCGCCTTGAACATCAGGCCCTCGCGTGGGCGGTGCTGACACCCGCCCCGTCAAAGCTGGCCATCTCGCACAGCAAGCGGCTGGCCGAGACCAACAGAGGCCACACCACCACCGCGCCCGAGCCCTCGCCCAGCCGCAAGTCCAAACGCACCAAAGGCTGCACACCCAGGTGCGACAACATCGCGGCGTGCCCGCGCTCATCGGACTGATGGGCGAACACACAACGCTGCAACACACGCGGCTGCAAGGCCTGCGCCACCAGCACCACGCTGGTGGCGATGAACCCATCCACCACGATCACGCGGTTCTGGGCTGCCGCAGCCAGGATGGCCCCACACATCATGGCCATCTCGAAACCACCGAACGCTTGCAACACGTCCAGAGGGGCCAAGGCCCCAGGGTTGGCTTCCAGCGCGCGGGCCAACACCTGGCGCTTGTGCTGTAAGGCCTGGTCGTCAAGCCCGGTGCCCCGCCCCAGGCATTCATCCAGCGGCAGGCCCGTGAGCCGCGACATCAACAAGGTCGCACTGGAGGTGTTGCCGATGCCCATTTCGCCAAACAGCACGGCATTGCCCGGCAGTTGTCGCACCAGCTCGGCCCCGTGCCCCAGGGCCTGCGCACACTGGTCTGCCGTCATCGCGGGCCCCTGGGTGCAATCGGCCGTGCCCAACGCCACCGTGCGCACCTGCAGGTGCGGGTGCGCAGCCGGCTGCGGCACGGCAACACCCGCATCCACCACGGTCATCGCCAGACCATGCTGACGCGCCAGCACATTCACCGCAGCGCCCCCCGCCAGAAAATTGGCCACCATCTGCGTCGTCACCTCTTGCGGATAGGCCGACACGCCCTGTTTGGCCAGACCGTGGTCGCCGGCAAAGATCACCACCTGCGGCTCGCACAGCCATGGTTGCTCCGTGCCCAGGATCAGCCCCAACTGCACGGCCAGCGCCTCCAGCCGGCCAAGCGCCCCCAGGGGCTTGGTCTTGCCATCGATCAGGCGCTGCAAGCGTGCTGCCAACAAGGCATCCGCCCGGTCATCGACCGATTCCAGCAAGCGCTGCAACGTGGTCATGGAGGTCACTCAGTCCTCGATGCCGCGCTGCGCCGGGATGCCCGCCTCATACGCGTGCTTGATCTTGCGCACCTCGCTGACCGTGTCCGCGATCTCCATCACCTCCGGCGGGCAATCGCGCCCGGTGATGACCACGTGCACGTCACGAGGCCGGTGGCGCAAGGCCTCCACCACCTCCTGCAATTCGATCCACCCGTAAATCAATGGGTAGGTCATCTCGTCGAGCACCACCAGAAAGGTCTCTCCGGCCTCGATCACCGCACGGGCCCGGGCCCAGCCTTCGCGCGCCAGTTGCGCCGAATGCTCCAGGTCCTTGCTCTTCCAGCTGAAGCCATCGCCCAAACCTTCGATGGGCACCCCCAAGGCTTCAAACGCACGGTGTTCACCAAACCGGGCGCTGGGCACCTTCATGAACTGAAAGATGCGCACCGGCTTGCCTCGGCCATGCGCACGCATCGCCAGGCCGAACGCCGCCGTGCTCTTGCCCTTGCCATCGCCGGTGTTGACGATGAGCAGGCCGCGGCGCTCTGCCTTTTCGCGTTGTTGGGGGGCTTCGGTGGGTGGGGCTTGAATGTCCATGTTCAACCATAACTGCGGCTGTGGAATGGCACTTCGGCCACACCTCGCCGTTCATTGATCGTGAGGGTCAACACAAAGAAGTAGTTGCACATCATGTTGCAAAACCGGGGCAAAAGGGGGTCTACGGTCTTTCCCTCCTGCTCCACGCGCACCATCCAGCGAATGGCCTTCTTGGCCGCCGAGCGCGCCAGATGCAGTTGCGGCACGGGCGCGCGACCACGCGGCAGCACAAATCCCAAAGGGGGTTGACGCAAGCGCGCACGATGGTGAGTTAAGCGGTCCTGCAGCCACTGAAGATCTGCCTCCGACAGGGCCATGCGCCCTCGGATTGACCCATTGACATGGAACACCAGCGGCTGCAAGTCGGCCAGGTCTGCGCGGAGATCGGCCCACGTGTCATCGTCCAGCTCGCTCAGGATGGCGCCCACCAGACCGCACAGCTCATCCGTGACCACCTCGAAGTCGCACAGCGCCGAGGTCTCGTGGATGAAGGGATAACACAGCTCATCCAGGTTCTTGCTGGCTTTCATCGCAGGTCTCCAGCCTCACACGGCAACACCACCGGAGGCGCCGCTTGCAGGTCCACATGCACATCCACCCCATACACCGCCCTGAGCAGATCTGGACGCAGAACTTCAGCCACCGGCCCATCCATCACCACACGTCCAGCCTCCAGCAACACCAAACGCTGGCAGTAGCGGGCGGCCAGGCCCAGGTCGTGCAAGGCCACCACCACGGCACCGCCCGCCTGCGCTTGCGTCCGAAGCAGTGCCATCACTTGCAGCTGATGCGCCATATCAAGATGAGAGGTGGGCTCGTCCACCAGCAACACCTCCGGCTGCCCCGCCAGCAACCGGGCCAGGCACACCCGGGCCCACTCCCCGCCCGACAGACTCCGCACACCACGGTCTTGCAAGTGCCATACATCGGCCTGCCGCATGGCGTCATCCACCGGCGCATGCGCTTGTCTTTCATCCCCCCAAGGTAAACGGCCCAAGTTAACCACGTCACGCACACACAAATCCCACGCCGAGACCGTCTGTTGGGGCAAATAACCCAAGGCACGTGCGCGCTGCAAGGCAGAACAATCCGACAGGGCCCGACCACGCCAAAACACTCGATCGGGAGCTGCACGACGCCCCCCCCAGATGCCCAGCCCCGCCCTTGACGCCGGCAAGACACCCGACAGCCGAGTCAGCAAGGTGGACTTGCCCGCACCATTGGGCCCCAGCACCCCCACCATCTCGCCAACGCGCACCACCAGATCCACCCCGTGCAAGCGCCCAGGAACCTGCAACTGCTCGGCCCTCAACAAGACGTCGGCCATCACCACCTCACCCGCTCGCGCCAGACCAGCCAAATGAAAACGGGGGCCCCGAGCAAAGATGTCAGCACACCCAACTTCAACTCCTGCAAACCCGGCAGGGACCGAACCACCATGTCCGCCACGCACACCAGCCCCGCCCCCAGCGCGGCGGATGACCACAACAGGCGATCAGGGCGGTGCCCCACCCAGGGCCGTACCACATGCGGCACGATCAGGCCCACAAAGCCCACGCTGCCGGCCACCGCCACCGAGGCTCCCACCAGAATCGCTGCCCCAACCACCACCAGGCGAGATCCCCAGCGCACGTTCACGCCCAGAGTGCCCGCCACGACGTCGCCCAAGCTCAAGGCTGCCAACAAACGCCTCTGCGACCACAACAGCCCCATGCCCAGCAGCAAAGCTGCCGCCAGCCAGCCTACCTCCGTCATGCCACGATCGGCCACCGAGCCCATCAGCCAATACACCAGTTCCTGCATGGCAAAAGGGTTGGGAGCGTAATTCAAGACCAGGGCCAACAACGCCCCACTCACCGTGGACACCGCCAAGCCTGCCATGATCACCATGCTGGCCCGCGCTGAACCAGCCAGCACCAACATGAACAACAAGGTCAACGCAGCCCCCAGCATGGCGGCCATGGGCACCGCCAACGGTCCCGCCCAAGCCCACCACCCATGGTAGAAAACCGCCGCAGCCCCCAAGGCAGCCCCCTGACTGGCGCCGGTCAATCCTGGCTCCGCCAAAGGGTTGCGAAGCAAACCTTGCAAGGCTGCGCCTGCCGCACCCAAGGCGGCGCCCACGCCCAACGCCAGCAGCGTGCGCGGCAAACGCACCTCGCCCACGATCAAGGCCTCGGCCACCAGGTCGCCGCGCCACCACGCACACAAGCCATCCAGCACGGCCACCGGCTCTGACCCCACGTGCAGGGACACGCTGGCCACAACCAAGAGCATGGCCATGCCAGCCAAGAACTTCAGCGCAGTTGTTGACGCCATGCTGACAATTGCTCCACCAGATCCCAGGTCCACGGCCCCGGGCATTGCCAAGGCCAGTAATCCGAACTCAACCACCGTTGCGACGGTATCACTTGCCTCAGCACCGGGTGCTCACCGAACCGATTGGCCTGTGCCGCGTGACGCGGCGCTGCCCACAGCACGGCATCTGGAGGTCGCCGCACCAACTGCTCCATGTCCAAAGCCACATGCCCTCTTCTGTTGACTGCATTGGCCCAGCCAGCTTGCGTGATGACGTCATCTTCCAGCGTGCCACGGCCAGTGCCAATGGCATTGGCCCCCAACAACAAGAGGCGAGGATGGTCGCCCAGCGTTACCGGTCTTGGAATCGCCTTTGGTGGACGCGGCGCCTGCCCTACAGCGGCGAGCAGGGCGTTTTCGTAAGAAGACACTTCGCCCAGCCTTTGGGGCAGTGGCAAGACCACCACCCGCACCCCCAGCGCAGCCAGGCGTCGGCGCAAGGTCAGCGCGTTGTATTGCCCGGTGATCACCAGATCTGGCTTGCGGGCCAGCACCTGCTCCAGGCTACCGTCGTGGTGGGGCCAATCCGAACCGACCCAGGCCACCGGATACCGCCGATGCAACGGAGACAAAGCCGCCACCTGCACCCTCGGCAGGTGGCGAGCCAGCATCCAGTCGGTACACAAGTCCAACGAGATCACCCGTCGTGGCGCCTCGGCACAGGCAGACGTCAGCGCGCAACTCAGCACCAGCCCCAACACCTGGGCCACCACCCGGGGACGCCTTGCGGCTGCGCCAGCGTGCATCATCTCAACCAATGCCTTCAAGGCATGGTGTACCTGAGACCCACCAGGGCGCTCAAGCCCATGGTGCGATACCCGCGAGACAGCTCATACGTGCGGTCGCCCAGATTGTCAGCCTTTGCAAAGACGGACCAGCCGGGCGTGGCCAGTCGCTTGCTCACGTAGGCATTCAGCAGGCCATATCCGCCCATGCGTTCTCCGCCAAAGTCCTGCCGAGCACCTTGCCCGTGCAACTCCAGGCGCCAGTCCCAGCCGCCCCAGCGACGAGCCGCCGAGACGGTCCCGGAGTGCCCGGCTCGCTTCAGCAACATTTGCCCTGTGGCCTCGTCCACGGCGCTCAGTTGATCCACTTGCGCGGCCAGATCCACGCCCGCGACAACCGTCTTGTACGTCAGCGTCCAACCTTCCAGGCGTGCCTGCCCGACGTTCGAAGGCGTGTTGCCCCACACGATGAGGTCGCGGACTTGATTGAGGTACCAGCGTAATGACAGCTGATGCTGCCCACGCTCATAGTGCAACGCTGCTTCTCGGTTGCGCGCGCGTTCTGGTCGCAAATCGGGATTACCACCAAAGCAGCCATACCCCGGATAACACTCCTGCGGAAAGTACAGATCGCTGAAAGCGGGAGCCTTGAACGCCGTACCGTAGGACAGGCTGCCGCGCCAGTTCGTGTTCCAACGGTAACCATACGCCATCGATCCCGTTTGCTGCCCCCCGTACTGGCTGTTGCGCTCTCGGCGGGCGCTCACCTGAATCGAATGAGAACCAGGGCTCCACTGCCACGCGGCAAAGGTGGCGACGTTGTCACGCCCAGTCTGGTCATAACTGGACGTCGCGACCAACCGCTGCTCCAGGCGCTCAAAACCCAACGTCCAGTTGCCCATGGACGTGGTCATATCGTGCTGCCAGGAAAGCTGACGCTGCGTTGAGCGCGCCCGCGACATGGCTGCGCCCATGCTGCGCTCTTGCGCGTCGTCCACGCCCTGGCCCATGTGGAGCACAGCGCGCCACTGAGGAGTCCATTGCGCAGACCACGTGGCCGACAGGTTGGACGTGTTGGTGCGGCTGGTCGCATCAGGCGCCGCGTAGCCGTCATAACCACTCTCTCCGCGACCGAACAGATAGTTCAGCGCCAACCCATGTTGGGCCGATAACTGGTATCCCACATGAGCATTGACAGCCCCCTGCTCGAAGCCATCCAGATCATCACCATCGTCCACGCCTCGCGTCGCATCAATACCATGCGTTCGCTCGTAAGAAGATGTCAACGCATAACGAAAGCGATCATTCACACCACTCGATGACACATGGCCGCGCAACGTACCTTGCGTCCCAGCAGCCAACTCTGCCTCGAATGCAGACCGATCGCCAGCCTGCCGAGTAAACACCTGCACAACCCCGCCGATCGCATCGCTGCCATACAGCGACGACAGCGGGCCACGCACCACCTCCACTCGATCGATCTGCCCCAAGGGCAGCCTGGACCAGTTCGGTGTCCCGGCAGACACAGAGCCCACGCGAACACCATCCACCAACAGCAAAACATGGCTTGAGTTGGTGCCGCGCACAAATACGCTTGAGGTGGCACCTGGTCCACCAAACGACGAATACGACATCCCCGACTGACGGGCCAGCAATTCTTCCAGCGTCGAAGCGCCGGAGCGCTCGATGTCATCCCTGGAAATCACGGTCACATCCGCCAGGGAAGCTGACAAACGCTCGGGCTGTCGGATGGCTGTGACAACCACCGGATCCACCGACGGCGTCGCCCACACGGCTGGCACCCATGCACCGCTCACGACCGAGCACACGGCCAAACCCACCCCAGACGCCTTGCGCGTCGAGTTTTTGAACAACATGATGAGAAAACACAGACAAGAGTCCCAACCAGCGTCCCCGCAGGTCACGGACGAAAAGTCCCGCCTCAGCGCACTGAGGCGAAACCACCTGTCGGCCGGTATCCGGGCTGGGCGGTGCAACCTGCGAAACCTTCCCAGGCCGCAAGGGCCCAGTGGCTGAAGAACGCAAGCGGACCACACTCTCATGGAGCGTGGTCGACCGCCGACCGTTGCGGGGGCAGCGCAAGTCAGGCGGGCGTCGGTGACGCCGTGACCCTCTTGCTTCCCGTTTAACTGCACCAAACGAATGTTCGGCACGAGCACCAACGCTCCGGATTGTAAGCGTCCTACAATCAGCGACAGGCCCACTTCTTGCCCATTCGCGTGGCCAGCATGTCCAGAATCGAACAACTCACCGACCGCGTTGAACGACTGTTGGTTCGTCACGAAGAACTTCAACGCGTCAATCAACTGCTCAGCGAACAGGTCAACACACTCACCCAAGAACGAGACTCGCTGCGAGCCCGTCTTGCCGCTGCCCGTGCACGCATCGACGCACTGATTGACAAACTCCCGGCCTTGCGCGAAGAGGGAGGGCCTCTTGGCCCGGCGAGCTCTTCCCAGGACAACGATGACCAACCATCCGCATGAAACAAATTGAAGTGTCGATCATGGGGCAGAGCTACCTCCTGGGATGCCCAGAAGGCGGAGAGGCCCGTTTGAGAGAAGCCGTGGCGCAAGTCGACCGCGAAATGTGCGCGATCCGCGATGCCGGCAAACTCAAGGCACGTGAGCGCATCGCCGTCCTGGCGGCACTGAACCTGGCTTACGGACAGCAGAACGAGCGCCCAAGCCATGGACCAGCGACCGAGCGCGCCATCCCCACCGAGTCGACAGACCCTCAGCATCTGGAAGCCCTGATCGCTCGACTGGACCAGGCACTGGCCAAAGATGGCCAACTGCTGTGAGCAGATGCCTCACGCCCGAAATAGCCCGCTTTCCGTCACCAGTTTCTGACCACAGCACAAACACCCGAACTACAATGGCCTGTCCGTTGCGTTCGCGGTTGTTTTTATTTCCTTGAACCGATGCTCATTGAGCCAGGGCTTGGAACATCGTGAAGCTGGTGTGATCGTCTCGCGTCAGATGAACCCGAAGTCTCACTGACCTCGCCCACCTGAATCCCCTGGGTTCAGGAATGCGGCAACCGGTCTGCAACGGACCCTTACACAGAAAAACAGCCTCCATCAGGAGGCTGTTTTTTCTTGTCTGCCCATCCAGTGTGGATGGGCATTCAACCCGCCGGTGCGAACTGTATGCTGGCCAGCACGATCCGGTTGCCGCCCTTGTCCTTCGCCGCGGCAAGCGCGCGGTCTGCGCTGCGCATCAACTCCTCCACAATGCCTGCCGTGTGCGGGAAACTGGCCACACCCATGCTCACCGAGAAGGGGATCTGCTGACCATTGAAGGGCACCACATGCTGCGCGCACTGCCGCCGCAATTGCTCCATCCGTGAATGCGCTGTCGCCAGGCCCACGCCCGACAAGAGCACCACGAAGCGGTCCCCGCCCAGGCGACATGGCGAGTCCATCGCACGGGTGTTCGCCCTCAACAAGCGCCCCAGAGCCTCCACCACGCGCTCACAGCCTTCAGCACCGTGGTGTTTCAATATCTCGTCCATGGCATCCACCGCCACAGACACCAGCGCAAACTCACGCTGCTCACGGCTGGACAGATCAGCCTCTCGCCGGAGTTGTTCCTCAAAGTGGGCGCGCTGATACAAGCCAGACACGGCATCACGAACCTGATTGCCTTCCAGCTCGCGCCGCAAGGCGGCATTGGCCTGCTGTTGCTGCTCAAGTTGCTGCAATGCTGCCTGTAGCTGGCCTTCTCGGCGACGATCATCGCCCACGTCCTGCCACACCGTCAGCAAGGCCGGCCCTTGTGACAGCATCAGCGCCCGTCGCCATGCGACGCACTCCCGGCGGCCTGTCGCGAACTCCAGCTTGTGCTCAGCCCTCACGCCATGTCCAGCCGCCAGCGCCTGCTGATCGGCAGCCCTCAGCACAGCGGCTTGAGCGCCGTCCATGAGGTCAGGATCCACCGCCCCCACGGGCTCTCGCCCCAGCCAGTCCCTGGCAGTCTGGTTGCACGCAAGGTACTGACTTCCCTCGGCGTGTTTGAGCGTGGCGGCCAGTCCGAGCTGGTCCAGCGCCTCGAACAAGGCGTCAGACACAGCATCCAGTTGCGGCGCATCGGTCAATTGAGAGTTGGCCATGTCACTGTTCGTTTGTTATTCCCAACCATCGGGCGTCGATCAGTGCCGCGCCCCCATCCCGTTTTGGGCATGTTCGCTGAAAATAACAGCCTTGCCTGTCCTTCAAACAAGGGAGGAGAGGTGACTTTACGTGACAACTGCGCCATTTGACACATCCTGAGCTTCCGGACATCACCTCATGACGACAATCTGTTTACTTGGCTGTGGCCTCATGGGGACACCCATGGCCAAACGACTGCTCCTCGCTGGCCATGAGTTGACCGTCTGGAACAGAACGCGCGCCAAGGCGCAGGCGCTGTCCCCACACGGCGCCCGTGTTGCAGCCACGCCGGCAGAAGCGGTGCACGACGCCAACATCATCATCACGATGCTCGAACACGGCGGCATCGTCGAAGAGGTGGTTTTCGGCACCCATGGGGCGCTGGGTGGCATGAAGCAGGGCAGCCTGCTCATCGACATGAGCTCGGTGCTGCCAGAACAGGCCCAAGCACACGGCGCACAGCTGGCCACGCATGGCATGGCTTACCTCGACGCCCCGGTGTCTGGCGGCACCTTGGGCGCCGAAGCCGGGACATTGGCCATCATGGTTGGCGGCGAGGATGACACGTTCGAGCTGGCGCGACCTGTGCTGTCCTGTTTGGGCCGCCCAACGCATGTAGGACCCATCGGCGCAGGTCAGACGAGCAAGCTGGCCAACCAGATGATCGTTGGCATCACCATTGGGGCGGTCGCTGAAGCGCTGCTGATGGCCGAACGTGGCGGAGCGCGACCAGACAAAGTGCGCGAAGCACTGAGAGGAGGCTTCGCCGAGAGCCGTATTCTCGACGTGCATGGCCAACGAATGATCGATCAAGACTTCAGCAAACGTGGATCGCTGGGCATACAACTCAAAGACCTGAACAACGCCTTGACCACCGCCAAGCAACTGGGTTTCAAGGCCCCCATCACTGGTGCGCTTCAAGGGTTGTATGCCCAAGCCGCCGACCAGGGATGGTCAGAGCTGGATCAATCAGCGCTTTACTTGTTGCTGCAAGCGCAGCAACACGACTCAGACGGCCCGTGAAGAACTTGGGCCGAGCAAAGCAAAAGGCCCCCACCGTGAGGTGAGGGCCTTTTGGGGGTAATTAGCCTGACGATGACCTACTTTCACACGGGAATCCGCACTATCATCGGCGCTGAGTCGTTTCACTGTCC